>DASQHL010000022.1:0-25458 GCA_035632115.1 Dehalococcoidia bacterium
GCTGCGTGCGTAATGCTTAGGCCCGGACGCCCGCCACAACCCGGGAATTGGAGAACAGCGAGATGACCAGGCTTCGATTCGGCGCATTCCTCGCGCCGCACCACCCTCTCGGCGAGCACCCCATGCTCCAGTTCCACCGCGATCTCGACTTCGCGGCGCACCTCGATCGCCTGGGCATCGATGAGCTCTGGTGCGGCGAGCACCACTCCTCCGGCTGGGAGATGATCGCCTCGCCTGAGATGTTCCTCGCCGCCGCCGGCCAGCGCACCCACCGCATCATGCTCGGCACCGGCGTCGTCTCGCTGCCCTACCACCACCCGTTCAACGTCGCCCAGCGGATCGTCCAGCTCGACCACATGACGAAGGGCCGCGCGATGTTCGGCACCGGCCCCGGTGCCCTCCCATCCGACGCGCGCACGCTCGGCATCAACCCGCTCGTGCAGCGCGATCGACAGGACGAGGCGCTCGGCGTCATCATCCGCCTGCTGCGCGGCGAAGAGCGCTTCAGCTACGAGTGCGACTGGTTCACGCTGCGCGACGCCCAGCTCCAGATCCTGCCCCTGCAAGAGGACATGCCGATGGCCGCCGCGTCTTCGATCAGCCCGTCGGGCATGCAGATCGCCGGCAAGCATGGCATCGGCGCGCTCTCGATCGCCTCCACCTCCACCGAGGGGCTGCAAGCGCTGCCGACCCAATGGTCGTTCGCCGAAGAGGCCGCCGCAAAGTACGGCAAGACGGTCGACCGGAAGCACTGGCGCGTGCTGATGAGCTGGCACCTCGCCGAATCGAAGAAGGACGCGGAACGCGAGGCGAAGCTCGGCCTGCAGCGCTGGCACAACGAGTACAACGTCCGCGTGCTCGGCCGCCCCGGCGCGACGCACGTGGATGACCCGGACGAGCTCCTCGCACAGACCACCGGCCGCGGCGCGAGCGGCGCAGGCGCGGCGGTCATCGGCACGCCGGACGAGCTGGTCTCGGCCGTCCGCGCTCTGCAGGACGTCACGGGAGGCTTTGGCGTCGTCCTTGGCTTCGCGCACGACTGGGCGGACCGGGAAGCCACGCTGCGGTCATGGGAGCTGTTCGCCCGCTTCGTTGTGCCGGAGTTGAACGGCTACACGCGCAACCAGCAGGCCTCCGCCGACTACCTCCACGACAACCAGAAGGAGCTGATCGCTGGCGCCGGTGCCGCGATCATGGCGAAGATCCAGCAGGATCCGCGCGCCGCGGCGGCGATGGCTGTCACGATGAAGCAGATGCAGGAGCAGGCGCAGGGCGGCGGCTGGCGTCCGAACGCGCCCGCCGCTCCAGACGCCAGGCCCGCTGACGCCGGATCCTGACCGGCGCTCAGCCGCCACCCGCGGCGCGGCGTTCTGCCTCCGATGGCCGTCCGTGCAACACCGTTGCGACGGCCACCGCCAGCACTGCGCCCACCGCCGGGCCGGCGAAGTAGATCCACGTCGTCGAGAGGTCCCCGCGCAACAGGTCCGGGCCGAGCGTGCGCGCCGGATTCATCGATGCGCCGCTCAGCGGGCCGGCGACCAGCGCCGCCGCGGCCACCCAGCCGCTGACCGCGAGCGCGCCGTTGTGCCCGACGATCTTCGCTCCGTACGAGATGCCGAGGATCACGACGATCAGCACCATCGTCACAACGATCTCGGCAATCAGCGCCCGCACGTCGCCCCTGCCCGGTGTCGTCGTGCCGAAGTTCCCGGCCGTGCCGACAAGCGCGCGCAGCATCGACGCGGCTGCGACGCCGCCGAGGAACTGCGCCGCCACGTACGCGGGGACGCGCCGCCACGGGAACGCGCCGTACAGCGCGAACCCGAGCGTCGCTACGGGATTGATGTGCATGCCGGAGACGTCGCCGAAGGCGTAGATCAGCCCCATCACCGTGAGCGCCGGCGCAAGCGCCGCTGCTTCTCGCGACAGCCCGGCGCCCGTGTACGCGGCTACAGCCGGCGTCCCGGACGCCACCAGCACCAGCACCAGCGTGCCGGCGAACTCCGTGGCGATGCGGCGCCACTCCTGGCTGGGGTCCGCCATGTCCGTCGCGCGCGCCGGCCGGGTGGGCGGCTGTGTTTCGCCGGTGGTCATCACTCGGCAGTATGGCCGGGGCACGCGGGCGCTGGCAGGCTCTCCAGGTACGAGCTGAATGACAGGGTTTCCAGCGCCTCCGGCCTCCCCTTCCGCACGATCTCGACCGCCGTCTTGCCATCGACGTGCAACAGCTTCATCACGACGATCGCGTCGAATAGCCCCGACCGGCTCGTGCCCTTGTGGCAGTGCACGAGCACCCGGTGGCCATCCTTGATCTCGCGCAGCATCGCGTCGGTCAGCACGTGGAGTATCCGCAGGTCAGGTAGCTCCGGGTGGTCCTCGCTCGGCCGGAAAATGTACAGGATCGAGTTCGGCGCGTTGGGCACGTCGGGGTCGAGCGTACCGAGCGGGTCGACGACGACGTCGATCTTCGCTGCGTGGATCGGCGCCGGTCGGCTTCCCCTTCCGGCGCGCCGCTCTGGTGCAGCTGATCCTTGAGGATCTCAAAGATCTCCATCGTCTGTCCCTCTCTTCACGCCGTGACGAAACGTCCGGCCATTATACTCGCGGCCGATCGGTTCACACGCCGCGATCCGGCGGCGATTCGCGCGCCGGCGCAGGTTAGAATGCCCGGCAACCTGCAGGGGAGGTCGATGCACGACGACGGCGTCCGCCCGACCATCATCAGCACCCGGCAGCTCACCAAGCGCTACGGCGACGGCGAGCGCGGCATCCTGGCCGTCGATCGCCTCGATCTCGATGTGAGCAGGGGCGAGATCTTCGGGCTGCTCGGGCCTAACGGCGCCGGAAAGACCACCACGATCGGCATGCTCACCACGCGCGTGCGGCCCACCGCCGGCCGCGCCTGCATAGGCGCCATCGACGTTGCCGCCGAGCCCGCGATGGCCAAGCGCGCGATCGGCGTCGTCACGCAGACCAACACCCTGGATCGTGCGCTGAGCGTCGCTGAGAACCTCTACTACCACGGCCTGTACTTCGGTATGAGCGCGCGCGCTGCACGGCGCCGCACAGCCGAGCTGCTTGAGCTCTTCTTGCTGACGGATCGGGCGGATGCGGAAGTGGACGCGCTCAGCGGCGGCATGGCACAGCGCCTGATGATCGCCCGCGCCCTCGTGCACGACCCGGCGGTGCTGTTTCTCGACGAGCCCAGCTCGGGCATCGACCCGCAGACGCGCCTGGCCATCTGGGACATCATCCGCGAGCTCAATCGCCGCGGCCACACCATCCTGCTCACGACCCATTACATGGAGGAAGCCGACCAGCTCTGCCACCGCATCGCCATCATGGATCACGGCCGCATCCTCGCGCAGGACAGGCCTGCGGCACTGAAGCAGAGCATCCACGCCGACACGGTGATTGATCTGCGCGTCGATGGTGATCCGCAGGGGGCGCGTACGGTCATTGCCGCGCTGCCGCACGTGCGCTCGGTCGAGCTGCAGGACCACAACGTCCATATTCTCGCCGGCAACCAGGCGCAGGTCGTCGCCGATGTCGTCGCGGCGATCACCGCCAGCGGCATCCAGGTCCGCGACCTCAGCATCAACCCGCCCACGCTGGAGGCGGTCTTCATCCAGCTCACGGGAAGGGGGTTGCGCGAGTGACGGCCACACCACTCTCTCCGGATGCGGGCGTGCCGCGGGCCGAGCGCGGCGAGCATCTGCGTCTGCTCCTCATCACCTTCTACGCGTTGATGCTCCGCGACGTCCGGGTGCTCCGAAAGCAGGCGCTCGCGTTCGTCCTCCGCACGGCCATGCAGCCGTTCTTGCTGGTGTTCGTCTTCGGCTACGTCCTGCCGAAGATCGGCCAGGGCCCGTCGCGCTTCGCCGATGTGCTGCTGCCCGGCCTGATCGGCACGGCGATCGTCTTCCAGGGGATCCAGGCCGTCGCGCTCCCCCTGGTCCAGGAGTTCGGCTTCACGAAGGAGATAGAAGACCGCGTGCTCGCGCCCCTGCCCGTGTGGGGCGTCGCGCTCGAGAAGATCACGATTGGTGCGCTGCAGGCGCTCGTTGCCGCGGTCGTCGTCTTCCCCTTCGTCTACCTGATCCCGGCGAGGCGCCCCGATATCACGGTCGACGCGCTGAACCTCGTGCTGGTGACCGTGCTGGCCTGCTTCGTCAGCGGGTCGCTCGGCCTGGCGATCGGCACGGCGTTCAGCCCCCGGCAGGTGCCCCTCATCTTCTCGGTCATCGTCATCCCCATCACCTTTCTGGGCTGCGTCTACTACCCGTGGGCGTCCCTCGACAAGATCCGGTGGCTCCAGGTGGTCGTCCTGGCGAACCCGCTGGTCTACGTCTCCGAGGGACTGCGCGGCTCGTTGACGCCTCAGTTCGGTCACATGCACTGGCTCGCGGTGTACGCCGGCATCCTCGCCGCGCTCGCGGTGTTCGGCTTCCTCGGTCTCCGCTGGTTCGAGCGCCGCGTCGTCAGCTAAAGCTCAGGCGTCTCGCATGCAGCGGGCGCTCGGGTACCGCCCCGCGTATCGGGGTGCAGGTAGGTGTTCCGCCACGCGCGGGTCGGTGTTTCCCCGGTCGCCCCGAAGCGCCCGTTCGCCGGATACTGCGTGCCGTGGCAGGGAGCGCCCGGGAGGTCGGCATGGAAGCAGGCACACCCGACAGCGGCGGCATGGACGCAGGTGCCGCGGAAGATGCCATCGCGCGACGGCTCGCCTCGCTCGACGGGCTGGAAGTCATCCCCGGCACAGCGGGGGATGCCGCGCGCGCCGTCGCCGCGTTGCACGATCTCGCCTGGATCGTGCGATCGCGCACGTTCGATGCCGGTGCCGCCCCCAAATTGCGGCGCGCGTTGGAGCGTGTCGCCGCCGCCGCCGCCATCGTCACGGCCCGCCGTAGCGGCACGACGGCGGTCGCCTCACGCATCGAGCACGCCGTCCGCATGCTCGCCGACACCGTAGAGCGTGACGTCGCCTCGCTGACCGCGGTCGCCCGCAGCGCGGCGGATGCGTCGCCGGCGGCGGCGCCAGCGCGATCTCGTGACAGCGGGGCGCAACCGGGCGAGGATGCCGCGCCGTCGCTGGACCGCGCCGCTTGACGCGGGACGCGTAGCTCATCTCCCTGCCCCACTTGCGACAGGCGTCGGCGGTTGCTTCCATGTCGCTCGCCGGTCGCGGCGATGGCACTGTCGCCCCAGTTGCGGCCGGGGAAGCGGGCCTCATGCCGGCGAAGAGGCTCCCCGGCCCACCGTTCGACCCTGCCCTCGCGGCGAAGGACTACTGCTACGTGACGACGGTCGGGCGTGTCACCGGGCGCCCACACACCGTCGAGATCTGGTTCGCAACGGCCGGACCCACCCTCTACGTGTTGGCGCGGAAGCGGCCGCCGCGCCGACTTCGTCCGTAACGCCGTCCACGACCCCGCGGTTACTCTCCGTATTGGCCGCCGCCGCTTCCGCGCCCGCGCGCGCATCGTCACCGCGCGCGCCGAGGACGCACGTGCCCGCCGCCTGCTCCTCGCCAAATACAGCCCCCGCTACGACGATCTCGACGAATGGGGCCACGACGCCCTCCCCGTCGCCTTCGATCTGCAGACCTGAGCCGCCCGCCGCCTCCCCCGTCCGGCCCTATGCCATGCCGGGGGCCGGATGTACGATGGTGATCCGTGCGGGCGCACCGCCCCCCGGCGGACGCCACCCATTCCGCACGGCGAAGGAGCATCCGACATGCGCATGAACGTCCAGCCCATCCCGACCGTCAACGAGCGCATCAATGAGATTCGAGCGCTGACCGCCTCCATCGTCAACCATGAGATCCTGCCCTACGAGAACACGCTCTGGGCCTGGCGCAGCGACGGCCGCCTCACCGAGGCCGAGATCCAGGAGGCGCGCGCCCGCCGCGAGGAGATCAAGCGCAAGGTCAAGGAGGCCGGCCTGTGGGCGCCCCACCTGCCCCAGGAGTACGGCGGTGCCGGTCTCAACTTCCTCGAGCACGCCTACATGAACGAGGTGCTAGCCTATGCTGCCGGCGCCGCCGCCCTCTTCGGCGTCGTCGCGCCCAACTCCGGCAACCAGCAGATCCTCGTCAAGTACGGCACGGAAGATCAGAAGAAGAAATGGCTCCTCCCGCTCATCGAGGGCAAGATGGAGTCCGGCTTCTCCATGACGGAGCCAGACCAGCCCGGCTCCGACCCCCGCTCGCTCAAGACCACCGCCCGTCGCGATGGCGACGAGTGGGTGATCAACGGCCACAAGTGGTTCACCTCCAACGGCAAGCGCGCCGACTTCTTCATCGTCATGTGCCGCACGGAGGATCCGGACGGCCCCGCCGACCGCAACGGCAAGATGACGCAGATCATCGTCCCCAAGGCCACCCCCGGCGTTAACGTCATTCGCGCCGTCCCTGTCTGGGGCAACGCGGCCAGCGACCACTGCGAGATCATCTACGACAACGTCCGCGTTCCCGTCACCAACCAGCTCGGCGCCACGGGCACCGGCCACCAGGCGGCGCAGGACCGCCTCGGCGCCGGCCGCATCTACCACTGCATGAACTCCATCGGCCAGATGTGGCGCGCCTTCGACCTGATGGTCGAGCGCACGATGACGCGCGAGGTGCACGGCGGCAAGCTGGAGACCAAGCAGTTCATGCAGGGCTTCATCGCGGAGTCGTACATCGATATCCAGGCCGCGCGCCTGATGACGATCCACGCCGCCGAGAAGATCGAGTCCGGCCACGACCCGCGCACGGACATTTCGGCCATCAAGGTCTTCGTGCCGGCCGCGTACGAGCGCGTCGTCGACCGCGCGATCCAGGTGTGGGGCGCCGCCGGCGTCTCCGGCGACCTGCCGCTCGCCGGCATGTACCAGGGCGCGCGCACGCTGCGCATCGCCGATGGCCCGGACGAGGTGCACAAGATCCTCATCGCCAAGAACGTGCTCGCTCGGTACCACAGCGGCCAGAGCTGGGACTTCGGTAACTGACCCGCGACTTCGTGCCGCACCCGGAGGTCGTGTGCGCGGTGATAGCCCCGCCCGGCGATTAGCGGCCGTGCGGACGAAGCCCGCCTGCCTGACGGGAGACAGGATGCGTCTGCGAAAGGACCCGGCGTGACCACCTGGTTCGATACCGCGCGTTTCGGGATGTTCGTCCACTGGGGTCACAGCAGCCAGCGCGGCATCGAGCTGTCGTGGCCCCTCGTCGGCGGCGTCGCCGCGCTCCCTGCCGCACAGAACATCCCGGTCGACGCCTACCACGCAACCGCTGCCACCTTCGACCCGAAGCGCTACGACCCGCGCTCCTGGGCGAAGATGGCGAAGCGCCTCGGCATGCAGTACGCCGTCTTCACCGCGAAGCACCACGACGGTTACGCCATGTACGACACGCAGCTCTCGGACTACTCTGTCATGCACTCGCCCGTGCAGCGGGACCTCTTGCGAGACTTCGCAGACGCCATGCGCGTCGAGGGGATCCGCGTCGGCGTCTACTTCTCGCTCATCGACTGGCACCATCCCGACTATCCGGCGTTCACGGAGGCCGACAAGCCGTACGTGCTCGGCAAGAGCCGGCAGCCGACCGAGGAGCAGTGGGCGCGCTTTTCGGACTTCATGTTCGGCCAGGTGCGCGAGCTGCTCACCGGCTACGGCGCGATCGCCGTCATCTGGTTCGATGGCGGCTGGGAGCGCACCATCCCGCAGTGGCGCTCGCACGATCTCGAGAAGATGATCCGGGAGTTACAGCCTGGCATCCTGATCAACGACCGCCTCCCCGGCGTCGGCGACTACGTGACGCCGGAGCAGTTCGTCCCACCGCAGCCGTTGCCGCGTCCGTGGGAGACCTGCATGACGATCAACGAGAGCTGGGCGTACAATCCGTCCGACACGCGCTATAAGTCCGCCCGCCGGATCATCCACACCCTCTGCGAGGTCGCTGGCCGCGGCGGCAACCTCTTGCTCAATGTCGGCCCCATGGGCGATGGCGCGCTGCCGCGGGAGCTGACAGACCGCCTCGCCGTCGTGGAGCAGTGGATGTCGCGCAACGGCGAGGGCATCGCCGGCACAATGCCGGCGCTCGAGGTGTGGCAGTTCTACGGCCCCGCCACCCGCCAGGGCGACACGCTGTACCTCCACCTCCTGATGCGCCCCTACGACACCGTGACGGTGCGCGGCGTCCGCATCAAGAAGGTGCGCTCCGCCCGCGCCCTCGGCACCGGCGCGGAGCTGCGCGTCCACACCCGCACCTCCATCATCGACACCCTTTACAACCCCGACCCCCGCGGTGAGCTCACCATCGACGTGCCCGAAGCTGCCATCGACCCGGATGCAACGGTGATCGCCGTGGAGTTCGAGCCGGGATCGGGGTTCTAGGTTTCTCAGTTCTTGGTCTTCCGTCCTACCCCACCCCGTACGCTCGCCGGCACGCCGCCCGCAGCTCCGCCCGGAAGTCCGGATGCGCGATCGCAATCAGCTCCTCGATGCGTTTCCGCAACGGCTGCCCCTTCACCCGCGCGATCCCGTACTCCGTGACGAACACGTCGGCGTAGCCCCGCGGCACCGTCACCGCGCTCCCCTCCGGAAACATCGCCACGATCCGCGACCGCCGCTCCCCGTCCACCACCGACGTCGACGGCAGCACCGTCACCGAGCGGCCGTTCTTCGCGTGCAGCGCTCCCACCGCGAACGCGAACGCGCCCCCCGTCCCGCTGTAGATCTCCGGCCCGATCGTCTCGCCGTTGATCTGCCCCGTCGCGTCCACCAGCAGGGCGTTGTTCACGACGCACATGTTGTCGTGCGCCGCGATCACGCCGATGTCGTTCGTGTGGCTCATGCAGTACAGCTCGTACCGCATGTCGCCGTCGACCAGCTGGAACTCGTGCTGCGTCAGCGGCCCGAACGACGCGCCGACGACCTTGCCCGGATGCACCGTCTTGCGGCTGCCCGTCACCACGCCTTGCTCCACCAGCTCCGGGATGCCGCCGAAGATCAGCTCCGAGTGCACCCCCAGCTCCTGCCGGTGCGACAGGAACGGCGCCAGCGCCGCCGAAACGGTGCCCGTGCCCATCTGCAGCGTATCGCCGTCCTGCACGATCTCCGTCGCCACGAGCGAGCAGATCACCTCCGTGACCTCGTTCTCCTCGTGCGTCCGCGGCGGCCGCCGCAGGTACTTCCACACCTCCGGCGCCTCCACCAGCGTCTCGATCTGGTCGATGTGGATGCGATTGTCGCCACCCGTGCGGATGAAGCGCTCGTTGACCTCGCCGAGGACGTGCGTGGCTGCCCGCGCCACCTCCGGCGCCCCCCACACGCTCATCCCGAAGCTGCACCAGCCATCGTCGTCCGGCGGCGATACGCTCACCAGGAACACGTCCGGCTTGCGGTCCAGCCAGTAGCTCTCGTCCGACCGCGTGGGCGGCGCGATCACGTAGTCCAGCAGCCCCCTGCGCATGGCGGGCCGGTCGCTCGCCTGTAGGAAGAACGAGCGCACGGTGAAGCCGTTCGGCGTGTCGTCCTGCCACCAGGAGATGAACGTCGCGATCGAGTTCTCGATCTCGACGCCGCGCAGCTCGCTGCCGCGCGCCGCGAGCACCCGGCACAGCGCCAGCGGCGTCTGGTAGTGCATGCCGATGACGACGCGGTCGCCGTCCCTTACGACGCGCACCGCCTCGTCCGGCGTCGTCAGCTTCTCCGCGTACCGCTCGCGCCACTCCATCGGCGGGAGGCTATCGCGCGCTGCCCCCGGCGGCAACCAGCGAGGACCGACCGATCCCGGTTGTGTGCTCTCTGCTGTCTGCTCTCTGCTCTCTGATCTCGTTTGCTGTGCCGCCGCGCCACCGCCGCCTCACCCCGCCCGCGCATCCATCCATGCGGCGATGTCCCCCATCACCTCGCGCTGCTCCGGCTCGTTGAGGATCTCGTGATACAGTCCGTCGTAGAGCTTCAGTGTCTTGTCGCGCGACCCCGCGTGCGCGTACAGCCACCGGCTGCCGTCCGGGCTCACCAGCGCGTCCGCCGTCCCGTGCATGATCAGCAGCGGCCGGTCGATGCGCGCCACGCGCTTGCGGATGCGACCGACCGCGCGCATCATCGCCGAGAGCGTCCCTGCGTACATCCCGTCGCGATACACCAGCGGGTCGGCGTCGTACTTCGCCACCACCGCCGGATCGCGCGATACCGTCGCCGCATCGAGCTTCCCCAGCTTCCACTTCGGGAACGCGCGCCCGGCCAGCACCAGCACGCCCGCGATCAGCCCGCGCAGTCCGCCCGGTCTGCTCAACACTGCGCCGCTCAGCAGCACGCCCCGCACGTCGGGCCGCCGCTCCGCCGCGTGCAGCGCCACGATGCCGCCGCCCATGCTGTGCCCCAGGAGGAACAGCGGCCGGTCCGGGTCGCGCACGCCGGCGATGAACGTCTCCAGGTCTTCCAGGTGCTCGTCGAACGAGCGCACCAGCACCCGCTCCCCGCCCGAGCACCCGTGCCCGCGCAGGTCGTACGCGCGCACCGCGACCCCGCGCTCCGCGAAGTACGCGCCCACGTGCTCGTACCGTCCGCTGTGCTCCGCGTACCCGTGCACGATCACCAGATCCGCGCGCGCTGGCCCGTCCGGCAGCCAGTGCTGCTCGAACATCGGATGCCCGTCGACGGACTCGAATGTGCCGGTGGAGTGCCGCATGTCGCGTGATTGTGCCGCAGGCGGGTGGCGCGCGCCAGACCGGGCAAGGCCCCGGGCGCGGGCACTGACCGGGCACTCGATGACGGTTCAGAGAACGGCGTCGGAGAGCTCTCGAACGGTGGCGCCACGTGTGCGACGCGTATCGCCGCGCCGCGTCGGTCG
Source organism: Dehalococcoidia bacterium (assembly GCA_035632115.1). Classification (GTDB taxonomy): domain Bacteria; phylum Chloroflexota; class Dehalococcoidia; order DSTF01; family JACRBR01; genus DASQHL01. Next base: position 10,835 of record DASQHL010000022.1, read on the forward strand.
CCGCCGCTTCGCCGTCACGGCCTGGAGTGGCCGTCGATGTCGCTCAGGATCTCTGATCGGCGAGCGTTGTCGAGAGCTTTCGCATCCCGAGACGCATGCGGCTCTTCACCGTGCCCGTGGGCACCGTGCCCGAGGCAGCGATCTCGCGGCGCGTTAGTCCGCAGAAGTACGCCATCTCGATCGCACGCCTCTGTTCCCACGGGAGCGCCCGAAGGGCGGCGCGGACCTGCCGCGCGGTATCGGCGCGCTCTGTGACGCGCTCCGGCCCCTCGGTGACGTACGTCGCGTCGATGCAGTACATGCTCTCGGACCGCTGCCGGCGGGCTCGCCGACGCATCGCATCGATCGACGTGTGCCGGGCGATCGTCAGCAGCAAGCCCCGCATGGTGCCGCGCGCCGGATCGAACTGCGCGGCGCCAGTCCAGAGCTTGATGAATGCATCCTGCACGGCGTCCTCGGCAGACGGTCCGTCGCCCAGGATCCGGTACGCGAGGCTGTACGCCGCGCCACGGTGTGTGCTGTAGGCATCGACGAGGGTTGCGGGATCCAGGGTGACCCTTCCGGTCGTCCGCCTGCCGCCGGCGCGGTTGCCGCTGCGCGCGCGTGGGCTGAGTGTTGCGATGGTTCCCGCCGTCATAGTCGAACTCCCTTTGCGCGCTCCGCCATGCCGGACAGTGGCCGGATGTGGTCGGCAGGAAGGGTCGGGGATCCAGGTCGGCTAGTTTGCTTCTTGAGAGTCGAGAGGGAGGCTCGGCCGCCTCTTGGGTAGATGCCCTACCAATGCGGGCTTCTGTCTGGCCCCCGACCCGTACGAGGATGCACGCGGACGCAGGCCTTCCTACAGACAATACACGACGGACCGTCGGTCTGCAATCGGACAGATGTTGCGTCGGCGTCACGACAGATAAGAATCTGGGTAAATCGGCCCGATCGAGCCGTGCCCGCTACGCCTGCTGGCTGCTTCGTGGACAGCCCGTAGCCGTACGCGCCGCCCGGCCGGCGAATGTGGGCGCGTCTGCTTGCTCGTGATGGGAGATGAGCGCTTCGAAGGAGGCGCAAAGATGGGCTGGCATCAGGCCCCGCCTCCGTCAACCAGCCCACCCGTGAAGAGCTCCGTTACCAGAGGCTCACGGGTAGTATCCGCCAGCGGCAGCACGGTGTCTGTCCGCGGTCGGACCGACGCGGATCATCGTCAACGGCGAGGGTACCGTCATGGCGCAGCGTCCCGCTTTGCTTCCGGAGGTCACGCGGACGCGTGTTCGCCCGACGCCAGAAGACGCCGCCCACGCGCATCGGTATCGCTCCGGCCGGGCAGCCGGTCGAAGCGCTCCCGGATGAGGCGGTAGCATTCGCAGCTCGCCGCCTCGAGCCCGGCGCGATCGATCACGGTGACCTTGCCGCGGTGGTAGGTGATGTAACCAGCGTCTTTGAGCGCCGCGGCGGCGACGGACACGCTGGGCCGCGTGACGCCGAGCATTTCCGAGAGGAAGTCGTGCGTCATCGGAAAGACCGGCGCATCGACGCGATCGTGCGTCATCAGCAGCCAGCGCGCGCAGCGTTCGACCATCGGATGCATGCGATTGCAGGCCGCCGACTGCGCGACAAGCGCGAACAGGGCGACGGCGTAGTACCCGAGGAGTGCCCGCAGCGCCGGGATCTGCTCGATAAGCTCACGAAAGCGCGCGCTTTCCATCCGCATCGCCGTGCCGGGGACCTGAATCAGGAGCCGTGAGTCGGACTCCTCCAGGCCGAGGAACATGAAGAGGTCCGCCATCCCTTCGTTGCCGATCGTGGCGATCTCGACCGCCGTGCCATCCTCCAGCACGGTGAGCATCGAGATGACGCCCGTGTTCGGGAAGTAGACGTACGGCATCTTGTCGCCTGGCTCATGGACGGAGATGCGGAACTTCAGCGGGACCAGCTTCAGGTCCGGCAGTATCTGATCGTAGGCATCAGGCGGAAGGGACGAGAGGATGCGGTTCGCGATGCGGCGCCGCTGGATGTCCGGTGGAGGTGAGAGTGCCTTCGCTGTCAAACCGGGACACCTCGGTTCTCCGATGGGCGTGCCCGGGCGGCCGCCCGACGGCTCGTCCTGGCCGGCCCGGCGTACAGTGCTGGCGCAGTAGCGGTCGCGACCCCCCTGGCGTCATCGGTGGGCCGCGCGCTCCGACCGCGCGGAGCGCCGCCGATCGGATGGAGCGCGTGCAGGAACCAGAATCGCGCTCCCATCTGCCAGCGCGTGCCGAGCAGGGCGGCGCACCGAACATCGTTGCTCACGAGCGTCACCGCGCGCCCGCCGCGGTCGAAGTAGTACTGGAACAGGGAGTCCGGCCGGGTCGCCCAGTCAACGAGCAGATGGCCTCGCGCCCTGCCCGCATGTGACCTGACTTCCGTGAGTACCGCGCCCTCTCCATCGAACAACATGAGGTGCATGCGCCTCCCCTCCTCAGATGGAATCGCACTTGATGCCTCTCCGCCCGTCGTCGGCCGCTGGCCCCGCCGGATCGCCGTGACGTCTGACGCCGCTGTGGGCGACGCTCACGCCCTTCGCATGACCAGCACGACGATGACGATGAGCAGGATCAAGAAGATAAGACCGCCACCGATATACACGAGGCCTCCCCTGATGAATCGCTGTTGCACGCACACACGCGCTTACCTCTATGCGTCCGGCGGGAGGGGAGAGATCACTGCGGGGAATGCGCAGCCTGGATGCTTTGGCGCGGCCCGGAGGCCCGAGACGCTCCCGTCCCGTCTCGGGGGCATTTCGTGGCCGGCCAGTGATCCACCGTGACGCGGGCGGCGCATCAGAGGTGTCCGTGTGCAAAAGCGACGGGCGCAGTCTCCCCCTCTCGCCCGCCCGCCCGGGCCGAGAGGGGGAACCTCGAACAATCAGCGTGCCGCTGCAAGGATGCGCTCCGGCGGACCGCTTCACTACGAACGGGAGTTGCAAGGTGCGAGCGAACGAGAGAAGCCGATACGGACCGGATGCCAGCCGTGACGCGTCCGATGGAGTGGCAGATTCCGCCGGGGCGTCCACCGACACCGACGACGTAAGGGGAGAGGGCCCGGCCGAGCACACGTCCCGCCTCGAAGCCCGGCGAACTGGCGCGCCCGCCGAGCCCGTCTTTCTCCGCATTCAGCGATCCGGGAAGCGTGCCAACGATGCGCCTTGAACGTACCGTCCCGCGGCGCCTGAAGATCCGGACGGACGCATTTCGCGCGGGGTCTCCACGGCTCGCGGCGTGGCATGGCGCGCTCCGCGCGTACGCGGACTTCAGGCCGCCACGGCTCGTCTTGCATGCCGTGGTCCTGGGCATCGTCCTCATCGCGGTTACGGTCGTCGGCCGCTAGAAGGGGTCTCACGTGCTGCGGTTACGGGATTGCGTCCGCTGCCGAGGCGATCTCCTCGTCGTGACGTTCGAGGGCGAGGAGACGGCCACCTGCCTGCAATGCGGGTACTCCCGCGTCATGGCCAGGGTGCAGCGCGGCAGACGCGTGGAGGTCGAACCACCCGCGCCGCGGCCGATGGACCGCGAGCGACGTGCGCGGCGGTGACGGCGATCGCCGCAATGCGCGCGATGCCCGCTGGGCCGCAATGCCGGCGGCGGCGCGCATAACGACGTGACGCGCCGGAGCGGCGATGGGGTGGGGCGCTCAAGCCGGTCACCCACACGACGATCGACAACTCGGCGACCGTCAAGCAACGGACCAATTTCGACGTGATGAGCCGCCCCGCTCTTAGCCCGACGTGGATCGGCGACGAGCACCGCAGCCCCACACGAGTCCGCCCACGCGCGCGGAAACACGAGCCAGCCGCCCGAGGTCCGTCAGCTCGCCCGGCCGGCCAGTGATCCAACGCGGTGCCGGCGGCGCACTAGAGGTATCCGCGTGTGCAGACCGCGGACCCAGCAGCCCCCTCTCGCCCGCCCGCCCGGGCCGAGAGGGGGACACTCGACAAGGATGACGGTGCTGCACGCATCCGGATGTCCGGCAGGGAACGCCACCGCGAAAGGGGTTGCAGAGTGCGGGAGAACGCGAGCCATGCGGACGGATTTGGTGCCGGCGCGGATGGCGGCGCCGGTGATCGGGCCGATGCGCCCGGCGCGGATGCCACGCAACGAACGCCAGATGGGGACCGGGCCTTGCGCCGCACCCCGGTCACGCCCGCGCGGGCGTTGCTGATCTACCTGAGGCACAGAGGTGTCCTGAATGTCGAGGAGTTTCGCAGGACCAATGCAGATGACCTGTAGCGGGATCGATGGCGCGCGGCCGGCGGAGCCGTCGTTGCCTACCGCCGTCGTACCACAGCACGATCGCCACGGACGACCGCCGGTGATCGAAATCGAAGGAGCCTAAGATGCAAACTGGAACAACACGGCCGGACGACCCCGGCACGATCGGCGACCGCCGGGTCGTCGAGACGGAAGTGGAGCGCGTGCGCACGCGGCAGCGCGTGGGCGGGGCGCCCGTGGATGGCGCGCCGGCGTCCGCGGCGGTCGCAGCCGAGCGGAACGGCGGCTATTTCGAGACGCTCCCGGAGCGGCTGCGCGCCGTCACGTTCGCGGTGCTGACGGCGCTTGAGGTGCTGCTGGGGCTTCGTTTCCTCCTCCGCGCCTACGCCGCCAACCCGAGCAGCGGCTTCGTCAGCTTTATCGGTGACGTTTCGTGGCCCTTCGTGGCGCCGTTCTCAAACATCTTCACCAACCGCACGTGGAGCCAGGGGGTCCTCGAGATCTCCACGCTCGTGGCGATGGGCATCTATCTGCTGATCTTCGCGCTCATCGTCATGCTTGTGGCCGCGCTGGCACCGCGATTGAGCGAGGATGGCGGCGCGATCTCGTAGGCCCGAGCCCCTGGCGGGCCAGACCGTTGGCGACGCCGGGGCTGTGACGGCTTGGCTCCCCCAGCTCGTGACAGCCCCGTCGCAGCTAACGGACGCCGGCATCGGTCGCGCAAGCGGCACCGCGCGCCAGGAGGGCATCGGCGGACGCCGATACGGAGAGGGAACGCACACGTGACGACGGAACCGCACAAGCGCTCGGCCACCCCGTTTCGGAGAGACGTGGGGCTGTGGCCCCCGGGCTCGCCCGCTGGCAACCAGTCGCTGGTCGCCGTGGGTACGCGGGTGATGGTTGGCCTGGTGCTGATCGGTCTGTCGTTCGTCGTGGCGGCGCTGCTCGTCCACACGGTGAGCGCGTCGCTGTTCGGCGGCGGCGCGATCATCGGCAGCGGATCGGCGCCGTCCACAGCCGGACTGCAGGGGCTGGAGCTCCAGCGCCTGGCCGTCGACGAGCGGCGCGGGGCTGTCGCGGCGTACGCGGCCTCTGTCGCGGAGTTCCAGACCATGATGTCCCGGCGGCCGCCGGATGCACTCGGTCTGGACCGCGCGGAGGCCCGACGCCGCGAGGGCGTGCTCACCGGCATCGTGCTCGAGTGCATCCATGCCGTGGACCGATACAACCTGGGCGCGCAGGCATTCTCCGTGACGCAGCTGCAGGCGGCCGGACTGCCGGCTCGCTACGTGTGGTCCACCGACTGCGCGGCCGGGCAGTAGTGACCGAGACGCGATGAGGGAAGCGATTGGGTGTCGCGGAGGGATTGCGGCACACGAGCAGCATAGGCACAGGAGGTGAACGGATGTCCGCTCGCACGACGAAGGTGAAGGGTCAGGCGAAGCAGGTGAAGGGCAACGTGAAGGCGGCCGTCGGACGGGCCACCGGCAACGACCGGATGAAGGCGTCCGGCCGCGCGGATGCCACGATGGGCAAGGGCCAGGCTGCGATTGGCGGCGCGGGCCAGAAGGTTGCGAAGGTCGCTCGGACCATCGCCGGCAAGCGTTAGAACGCGACTGCATGACGCCCGTCATCGCGCCGGCGATGATCTTCGTCCAGCGTCCGTGGACGAACTCGCCCATCGCCTGTCCTGCCCGAGCTGAAGTCGTCTCGGACAGATGGATCACCGGCAGCCGGTGACCTGCCTGTGCGCATTGCTCGCCATCGACGGGGACTGCCGTTCGAGGCTGTTGAGACGATGAGTCCCTCGGGGTGGCCGGCGGTGATCCGTTGCGGCACGCCGTGCGGACACTGTGTATCGGAGGGTGCGGTGTCGGGCAGCCGACGCGAAACGCAGCCGTTTGACCTCAGCCTCTGCGCCCGGCAGCGGTGACACATGGCAATCGAGATCGCGAGGAACCGTTGACAAGATTTGACGTAACGCCCGCGTCCGACAAACACAAGATTCGAGGCCGCGTTCTTCGCGCGATTGCCTGCATCGTCGCGACAGGGCTCATCGCGTTGGCCGTCACGTCAACGCCAATTGCCAGGGCCGCTGGCACGACGGTCACACAGTGCGATGGCGTCGATAATCAGGGCGGCAGGGCCGTGCACTGCACCGTCAATGTCGATGTTGCCGCCGCCACCGTCACGATCACCTCTTGCACCGGGGCCGCCAATGCGGTCGAGACCTGCATCGGTCCGACACTCTCAACCGGGCCGGTGACCGCAATCGACCAGTGCAACGGTTCGGGCAACGGCGGCGGCGCCGTCGTGAGGTGCGACGTGATCATCACGGGGGCTCCCGTCGGCGCGGGAGCGGTGACGATCAGCCAGTGCATCGGTTCCGGACAGGGCGGCGGGACGCAGCCGACCACCGTCTGCATCCCCGCGTCGACACCGAACAACACCTCGGCGCAGATCCAGCAGTGCAACAGCTCCGGGAACGGCGGCGGCGGGACAGAGCGCGTCAAATGTAGCGTGGCCCCGGCAAGCACGAACGGCACGGTGCCCACGATCAGCCAGTGCAACGGCTCGGCAAACGGCGGCGGCGCGCTCGTGACCTGTACCGTGACGATCAGCGCCGCCGGCGCGGCGACCGGCACCCCTTCGGCGACGACCACGCCTTCCACGGGCGCCGGCTCCGTCACGCCCGGCGCCGGTAGCCCAACCACCACGGCGATCGGTGTCGGTTCGGCCACGCCGGCCGGCCCGGGGGCGCCGGCGACGCCGTCCACGGGGATCATCGTCGCGCCGCGCACCGGTAGCGGGCCTGTCGGCGGCTCCAGTGCCCGGGCGGTTTCGCTCCTCACGCTGGCTCTCGCCGCGCTGGGACTAACCGCAATCGGCGGGGCGCATCTGGCCAGGCGCAGGCACGCACCCACGGGCACGGGCGCCGGTACTCCGCGTAAGCGGCGGGGCGACCGCGGGTAAGGCGTTGCACCTGCTCCGCGCTGCTCTGGCGGCGCCGTCCAGAGGTCGCAAGGAACATCATCGTTCAGCGTCAGGCGGCGGCGCCTGAAAATCGGAGGTACGTCATGGGAATCCTGGCCTGGCTTGTTGTGGGACTCATCGCGGGGGTGGTGGCGAAGGCGCTGATGCCGGGTGGCGGTCCCGGTGGCATTATCCTGACCATCCTGCTCGGGATTGCAGGGGCATTCGTCGGCGGGTTCCTCGCGTCGGCGTTCGGATTCGGCAGCGGCGTCAATGGCTTCGACATCCGCACGATCGTCGTCGCGATCGTCGGCGCGATGGTGTTGTTGCTCGCCTACCGGCTGGTGACCAGCGCGTCCGGCGCCCGCGCCTGACGTATGCCGTAGAAGACTTGCGCGGCGGCGCGCGAGGGCTCCAGCGCGGCCGCCTCCACACCGGGGAATCGGGCGAGGCGCACGGGATCCCCTTTGAACGGGCGCACCAGCACGCGCGCCCCGCCCGAGCACCCGTGCCCGCGCACGTCGTACGCATGCACCGCCACCCCTCGCTCGGCGAAGTACAGGCCGGCGTGCTCGCACCGCCCGCGGTGCTCCGCATACCCGTGCACGATCACCAGATCGCGCGCGCCCGCCCCGCCCGGCAGCCAGTGCCGCTCGAACATCGGATGCCCGTCGACGGACTCGAACATGCCGGTCGTGTTCGCCAGCGGACGAGCGACCTGGTACAGATGTCGACCTTCCTATGGTTCGGTCCCACCTGTACTCGGGCGGTGTCCGAACGTACTCTCTGGTCATGTTCGAAGGCACGCCGGCTTCGGCTCTCTCGCGGCTTTCAAGCTACGTCGCGAGGATCATCCTGGTGGTCGGCGCGCTGATCCCCTGGCTTCTCTATGACGCGTTCGTATTCGTTGCGAGCGTCATAGCGGTGGCCGACAGCGGCGGACAGGTCGCTCGCGGCGACTGGATCGTCGTTGCTGGCATTGCGACGCTTCCGGTTCTCGCCCTTGTCGTGACCGCAACCGTTAGGCTCCGGAGCGGCCATCTGATCCCTCGGACAGAGCCGGGCCGCATCGTCTTCGCTGTACAGTTGGCGGGAGTCGCTGGGCTCGCGGCCGCAATCGCGGTTCCCGTGTTCGTGCTGTGGACCTACTTTAACCCGCACGCCGAGATCCGTGTCGACAACCGTACGCCATATGCAACCGGAGTTAGGTTCTTGATCGCCGCCAACGAATGTTCGCTGTCCGATCTCGTTCCCCCGACGACGACTCGAGAGGCGCGTGTTACGTTCACGGAGCTCTCATGCTGGGGAGGCACACCCACGGAGATCGAAATCGCGAATGCCCTCGGTTCTTGGAGGTGCGACTGGAAGAACGCTAAGTCCCGTGAGCCGCTGTTGATCACCGAGGAAGGTCCGGGGTGCGACTACACGTCTTATCGTCCCGGGATCCTTCGATGGCCGCCAAGCACCGGCGGCCCGCCGTTCAGCCCGCCGCCTGCTCCCTGACCCGGCTGCGCGGGCCGCTCCTGCCACATCCCGTCACCATCCCCGCCCACCTCATCCGCGAAATCTGCGCAATCTGTGGTTCCCCCCGTCTCCCTCCCGCTACACTGGATCACACCCCGAACATCAGTACGCCGGAACGCAACAGATGACCGCACCCGAGCACTTCCATCCCGCCGTCCGTGCCTGGTTCAACGGGCGCTTCCCCGCCGCGACCGATGCGCAGCTCCGCGGTTGGGCCGCCATCGCCGAGGGACGCGACGCGCTCATCGCCGCCCCCACCGGCTCCGGCAAGACCCTCACCGCATTCCTCTCCAGCATCGACTCCCTGCTCCGCCGCAGCCTCGCCGGCGATCTTCCGGACGGCATCGACGTCGTCTACGTCTCGCCGCTGAAGGCACTGAGCAGCGACATCCAGCGCAACCTGGAGCAGCCGCTTGCGGAGATCGACGCCATCGCGAAGGGACTGGGCTACGGGCCGGCGCGCATCCGCACCGCCCTCCGCACCGGCGACACCACGCAGGCCGCCCGAGCGGCCATCCTCCGCTCGGCCCCACACATCCTCATCACCACGCCGGAGTCGCTGTACCTGATGCTCACGGCGGAGCGCAGCCGCGCGCTGCTCCGCAACGTCCGCACCGTCATCGTCGATGAGCTGCACGCCCTCATGCGCGACAAGCGCGGCAGCCACCTCATGCTCTCGCTCGCCCGTCTCGACGCGCTGTGCGAGCGCCGCCCGCTCCGCATCGGCCTCTCCGCCACGGTGCACCCGATCGAGGACGCCGCGCGCTTTCTCGTCGGCTCGGATCGCACGGCGCCCGACGGTACCCCCGACTGCACCATCGTCAACGTCGGCCACCGCAAGGACCTCGACCTGCTCGTCGAGGTGCCGCCGTCCGACCTGCAGGCCGTCGCCACGCACGAGCAGTGGTCCGATATCTACGACCGTCTCGCCGAGCTGATCGCCGAGCACCGCACCACGCTGGTCTTCGTCAACACGCGCCGCATGGCGGAGCGCGTCGCCCACAACCTGGGCGCGCGCCTCGGCGAGGAGCACGTCGCGGCCCACCACGGCAGCCTCTCGAAGGACCGCCGCCTCCGCATCGAGCAGCGGCTCAAGGACGGCGAGATGCGCGCCATCGTCGCGACGGCGTCGCTGGAGCTGGGCATCGATGTCGGCACCGTCGACCTCGTGTGCCAGATCGGCTCGCCGCGCGCCGTCACGACGTTCCTCCAGCGCATCGGCCGCTCCGGCCACGCCCTCGGCCTCACGTCGCGCGGCCGCCTCTTCGCCACGTCGCGCGACGAGCTGGCCGAGTGCGCGGCGCTGATCCGCGCGGTCCACGCCGGAACGCTCGACCGCATCGAGCCGCCCGCCGCCCCGCTCGATATCCTCGCGCAGCAGATCGTCGCCGAGTGCGCCTGCCGCGAGTGGACCGAGGACGGCCTCTACGACATGGTGCGCGCCGCCGCGCCGTACGCCGCGCTCGCCCGCACCGACTTCGACGACGTGGTCGAGATGCTGAGCGAGGGCCTGGCCGAGCGCCTGGCCGAGCGCCTGGGCCGCGGCCGCGCACTGCTCCACAGCGACCGCATCAACGGGACGCTGCGCGGCCGCCGCGCCGCCCGCATCACCGCGCTCACCAGCGGCGGCGCCATCCCGGAGGTGGCCGACTACCGCGTCGTGCTCGATCCGGACGAGACGTTCGTTGGCACGGTGAACGAGGACTGGGCCATCGAGAGTATGGCCGGCGACATCTTCCTGCTCGGTTCGCACTCCTGGAAGATCCGTCGCATCGAGTCCGCGCGCGGCGTGGTGCGCGTCGAGGACGCGCAGGGCCGCCCGCCGTCCGTGCCGTTCTGGCTGGGCGAGGCGCCCTCCCGCACCTGGGAGCTCTCCGAAGAGGTGAGCCGCCTCCGCCGCGACCTGGTTGAACACATCGACGCCGGACGCGACGCCGTGGGCTGGCTGCACGAGGAAGCCGCGCTCGACCGCGCGGCCGCGCTCCAGCTCGTCGAGTACGTGGGCGCGGAGAAGGCGGCGCTTGGCGTCGTGCCGTCGGACGCTGACGTGGTGTTCGAGCGCTTCTTCGACGACGCCGGCGGCATGCAGATGGTGGTGCACGCGCCGTTCGGTGGCCGCGTTAACCGCGGCCTCGGCCTCGCCCTCCGCAAGCGCTTCTGCGTCAATTTCGACTTCGAGTTGCAGGCCGCTGCCACCGACGATGCCGTCGTCCTCTCGCTCGGCCCCCAGCACAGCTTCCCGCTAGAGGACGCGTTCCACTTCGTCCGCTCCGACGTGCTGCGCGAGTCGCTGGAGCAGGCGATGCTCGTCACGCCGATGTTCGGCGCGCGCTGGCGCTGGAACGCGACCCGCGCCCTCGCTGTGCTGCGCCAGAACGGCGGCAAGAAGGTGCCGCCCCCCATCCAGCGCATGCGCTCCGACGACCTCCTGGCCGCCGTCTTCCCGGAGCAGGTCGGCTGCCAGGAGAACCTCACCGGCCCGTTGCCCATCCCCGACCACCCGCTGATCCGCCAGACCGTGACCGATTGCCTGTACGAGGCGATGGACCTGCCGCGCCTCGCCTCCGTGGTTCAGAAGATGGAGAGCGGCGCCATCCGCCTCCACGCCCGCGACACGTCGGAGCCGTCGCCCTTCGCGCACGAGATCCTCAACGCGAAGCCATACGCCTTCCTCGATGACGCCCCGCTGGAGGAGCGCCGCACTCGCGCCGTCTCGCTCCGCCGCACGCTGCCGGAGCACCAGCGCGATCTTGGCGCGCTCGACATGGAGGCGATCGAGCGGGTGCGCGACGAAGCACGTCCCGAGCCGCGCGACCCCGATGAGCTACACGACGTGCTGCTCGGCCTCGTCGTCTCGCGCGAGGAGCCCGCGTGGCGCGCCTGGTTCGACGCGCTCGTCGCCACCGGCCGCGCCGCCACCGTGCGCGCACCGGCCGGCGACTTCTGGTTCGCGGCGGAGCACCTGCGCGTGGTCGAGCGACTCTACCCCGGCGCGGCGATCACGCCCTCCGTGAGCCTGCCGGCGAATCTCGACGGTCCGCCGCCGGAGCGTGAGGACGCGGTCCTGCCCGCCGTCCGCGGCCACATGGAGTACCTCGGCCCCCAGACCCCCGCCGCGCTCGCGTCCCTGCTCGGCATCGGTGCGCTGGAGACAGTGTCCGCGCTCGCCCGCCTGGAAGGCGAAGGCATCGTCCTGCGCGGCCGCTTCACGCCTGCCGGCGCCGACGAGGAGTTCTGCGACCGCCGCCTCCTCGCCCGCATTCACCGCTATACGCTCGACCGTCTCCGCAGCGAGATCGAGCCGGTCAGCGCGCAGGACTTCATGCGCTACCTCTTCGCCCGCCAGCACGTCGCCGGCCCGCGCCGCCTCGAAGGCAAGCGTGGCGTGCTCGAGGCCGTCGCCCAGCTCCAGGGCTTCGAGCTCCCCGCCGTCGCATGGGAGCGTGACGTCCTGCCGATGCGCGTCCTCAACTACAACCCGCAGTGGCTCGATGAGCTGTGCCTCGCCGGCGAGGTCGCCTGGGCGCGCCTCTCGCTCCGCAAGAGCACCGGCGCTGCGCGCGTGTCGTCGCCCCAGCGCGCCACGCCCATCACGCTCGCCTTGCGCCGCGACCTCGGCCGGCTGCTCGAAGCGGTGCGCGGCACGGCGCTGCCCGAGGATCCGCGGAGCGGCGCCGCGTCGGAAGTCCTCGACGCGCTCCGGGCGCACGGCGCGCTCTTCTTCGAGGATCTCGTCGCCTCTACGCACCAGCTCCCTGCGCAGCTTGAAGAGGCGCTGTGGGACCTCGTATCGCGCGGCATCGTCAGCGGCGACGGGTTCGGCTCCCTCCGCCAGATCATGACGCCCGCCGGCTCCGCCCGCGCCCGTACCGCGCGCCGTCACGCGCGCGGCGCCCCGCGGCTCCCCCGCGCCACGACGCCGCACGGCCGCTGGTCGATCGTCCATCGCTTCCAGGCCGCGCCCACGCCCGCCGATGACCTGGCGGAGTCCGTCGCGATGCAACTCCTCGCCCGCTACGGCGTGGTCTTTCGCGACCTCGTGTCCCGCGAGAGCTTCTCCGTGCCCTGGCGCGACGTGGTGCGCGCGCTGCGCCGGCAAGAAGCGCGCGGCGTCGTCCGCGGCGGCCGCTTCGTCTCAGGCTTCATCGGCGAGCAGTACGCCATGCCCGACGCCGTCGACGGCCTCCGCCGCACCCGCCGCGAGGAGCGCACGGGCGACACCGTGCGCGTCAACGCCGCCGACCCGCTGGACCTCGCCGGCATCATCACCCCCGGCGCCCGCGTCCCCGCCCTCCACCAGAACGCGGTCATCTACCGCGACGGCGTCCCCGTGGCCATAGAGGAAGGCAAGCGCCTCACCGCTCGCTCGGAGGCCAGCGCCGATGGGCTCGCACCCGCATCCGGGCGCTCGCCCGCTCCCGTCTAGCTGTCACCGCTCCTCTCTTCTTGATCGTGGCCTCGCACGATGCGTGAGCGTGCACTAGACTGCGCGCACCCAACAGCCCGCCGAACGCAAGGAGAGCAGCACCGTGCACCCCAACGCCCAGATCGTCAGCGACGCCTACGCCGCCTTCGCGCGCGGTGACCTCGACGCCATCCGCAACACCTACTTCGACCCGAGCATCACCTTCCATATCCCCGGCGACACGCTCATTTCCGGCGACTACCCTGGCATCGATGCCGTCTTCGGCCTCTTCGGGCGGCTCTTCCAGGAGACCGGCGGCACGTTCCACCTGGAGATCCACGACGTCGTTGGCAACGACGACCACGTTGTCGGCCTCACAACCAGCAGGGGTGAACGCAACGGCAGGCAGGTGAGCTACCACAACGTCCACGTCGCCCACCTCAAGGACGGCAAGATCGCCGAGTGGTGGGAAGCCCCGGACTACCCGGCCTTCATCGCCGCCTGGTCCTGACCTCGGGAATCCGAAGTCAAGATCGCGCCCGATTCCCTAGACGAACCCGCGCCTGAGGTCGTACGCCGCTGGACGCGGCGCCTTAGCAACCGCTAGAATTGCGATCGCCAGCCGAGACTGGACGTAAGAGGAGGCCATTCATGCGGTCCGATATCCTGGAGCAACTGAAGAAGGAAACCGCCGGCGAGGATCTGGACCTCTCCTGGCTCGACCAGCCCGCCGCCGAGCGCGGCCTGCGCGTCACTGGCGGCAAGCGCGGCCTCACGCTGGAGGACATCGCCACCAGCTCTGTCGGCGAGATCCCCACGACCACGCGCAACCAGAGCGGCCGCATGCGCGGCGCGGCGCCCCGCTCCGACCAGCAGCGCACGCAGAAGCACTACAACACCAAGGCCGCCGTCTGGTCCGAATCGGCCATGCTGCTCTACGAAGAGGCCGTGCAGCGCCAGTGGAGCAGCGCCACCGACATCCCCTGGGCGGAGATGCCGCAGCTCAGCGAGGAACTCGAGCTGGCGATGTCGCAGCTCTGCACCTTCCTCACGCAGGTCGAGTTCATCGCCGGCGACGTCCCCGGCATGTACGCCCCCAACGTCAGCGGCGAGTACTTCGAGATCGGCATGTTCCTCGCATCGCAGATCATGGACGAGGCGCGCCACCTCGATGTCTTCCGCAAGCGCGCGCTCGCCAACGGCATCGGCCTGCTGAAGGCCGGCCCCGGCGCCATCGGCCTCCTCACCGCACAGGACTTCACCGAGATGGCGTCCACGCTCCACCTCGTCGGCGAGGGCTTCGTGCAGTCGATGTTCCGCATGGGCGAGATGTTCGCGCAGACCGAAGTCGACAAGCGCATGTTCCGTCTGGCCGCGCAGGACGAGAGCCGCCACGTCGCCTTCGGCGTCATGCACATGAAGTACGTGATGGAGACGGAGCCGGAGCGCCGCGACGAGATCCACACCTACCTCGACCGCATGGAAGG
>DASQHL010000023.1:0-8099 GCA_035632115.1 Dehalococcoidia bacterium
TCTCTCGCTTCCCGCCTCCAGATTTGCCCGCCTCCCCCCGTCCTGCTATGCTTCCGCCAGATATGCCACTAGCCACCGAAGCCAAAGCGGAGATCATCCGCGCGCACAAAGGTCACGAGACTGACACCGGCTCCGCCGAGGTTCAGATCGCCCTCCTCACCGAGCGCATCAACGGCCTCACCGGCCATCTCAAGACCCACCGGCACGATTTCCACACCCAGCGCGGGCTCCTCAAGCTCGTCGGACAGCGGCGGCGCCAGCTCGCGTACCTCAACAAGAAGGACGTGACGCGCTACCGCGCCATCCTCGCGAAACTCGGCCTCCGCAAGTAGGGACACACCCGGCGGGGCCGTTTCATATCCGCCACGGATCAGGGATCCGGGCGCAGTGTGACGGAAGAAGAGAGAGAACAGTCACCCTCGAGCATCGGGCGAGCGGAACGGGCCACCCACCCCGGCCCAGCCCCCTCCAACCAGCACCCTCCTCGAGTCGTCGACGCAGCCGCGGAGATCGGCCGCTGCCTTTGCAGATCAACACATCAACGACAGGTGCACAACGCAGCCTGCGACCCCACGAAGGATGGAGGATCCATACCGCATGCCTGAAGTAAGAACGTTCAAACGCGAGTTCGGCGGCAAGACGCTCAGCATCGAGACCGGGCGCGTCGCCAATCTCGCCGGCGGCGCCGTCATGATCCGCTACGGCGATACCGTCGCCCTCTGCACCGCCACCATGGCCCGCCACCCCCGCCCCGGCATGGACTTCTTCCCCCTCACCATCGATTTCGAGGAGAAGATGTACGCTGCCGGCCGCATCCCCGGCTCCTTCTTCCGACGCGAAGGCCGCCCCAGCACCGAGGCCACCCTCAGCGCCCGCCTCACCGACCGCCCCCTGCGCCCTCTCTTCCCGAAAGGCATGCGCAACGACGTCCAGATCGTCATCACCGTCATGGCCGTCGATAAGGAGAACGCCCCCGACGTGCTCGGCACCGTCGGCGCCTCCGCCGCGCTCAGCATCTCCGAGATCCCCTTCGCCGGTCCGGTCAGCTCCGTCCGCGTCGGCTATATCGATGGCCAGTACGTCGTCAACCCCACCTTCGAGCAGCTCGAGGAGAGCCAGATCGACATCGTCGTCGCCGGCACCCGCGACGCCATCATGATGGTCGAAGCCGGCGCCAACGAGGCACCCGAAGAGATCATCCTCGGCGCCATGGAGTTCGCCCAGCAGCAGAACCAGATCCTCATCCAGCTCCAGGACGAGATGATCGCCGCGATCAAACCCGTCAAGTGGGAGTTCACGCCCGCCATCGTCCCCGAGGACCTCAAGAAGCTCGTCTTCGATGACCTCGCCGGCAACGTCGAGGAGTTCCTCGCGCTGGCGAAGGACGAGCGCCAGGGCGCACTCGACGACCACAAGGCGCGCCTCGTCGAGAAGTTCGGCGCGGAGTACACCGAGAAGGCCGTCGGCGAGGCGCTCGACGCGTTCGTCAAGAAGACCGTGCGCGAGTCCATCCTCAAGCACGACCGCCGCCCCGACGGCCGCGATCACGCCACCGTCCGTCCCATCTCCTGCGAGGTCGGCGTGCTCCCCCGCGTCCACGGCACCGGGCTCTTCACCCGCGGCCAGACCCAGGTCCTCAGCGCCACCACCCTCGGCGGCGTCGGCGATGCGCAGCGCCTCGATACCCTCTCCCCCAACGCCAGCAAGCGCTACATGCACCACTACAACTTCCCGCCCTACTCCGTCGGCGAGACCGGCCGCATGGGCGGCGCCGGCCGCCGCGAGATCGGCCACGGCGCCCTCGCCGAGCGCGCCCTCGTCCCCGTCCTGCCCGATGTCGAGGAGTTTCCCTACACCATCCGCGTGGTCTCCGAAGTGCTGTCCAGCAACGGCAGCACGTCCATGGGCAGCGTCTGCGGCAGCACCCTCTCGTTGATGGACGCCGGCGTCCCCATCGCCGCTCCGGTCGCTGGCGTGGCCATGGGCCTCATCATGGGCGAGGACGGCGCCTACAAGGTGCTGACCGATATCGCCGGCCTCGAAGACGCCATGGGCGACATGGACTTCAAGGTCGCCGGCACCGCTGAGGGCATCACCGCCCTCCAGATGGACATCAAGATCCAGGGCATCCCCATGGAAGTCATGCGCGCCGCCGTCGCCCAGGCGCGCGAAGGCCGCATGTTCATCATGGGCAAGATGCTCGAAGCCATCGGCGAGCCCCGCGCGGAGATGTCGCCCTACGCCCCGCGCATGTACCGCCTCCAGATCGACCCCCAGAAGATCGGCACCGTCATCGGCCCCGGTGGCCGCGTCATCCGCTCGATCATCGAGGAGACCGGCTGCACCGTCGATATCGAGGACGACGGCTCCGTCTTCATCGGCGCCACCAACGAAGAGTCCGCCCGCAAGGCCATCGACATCATCGAGGGCATGACCAAAGACGTCGAGGTCGGCCAGATCTACACCGGCCGCGTCGCCCGCATCATGAACTTCGGCGCCTTCGTCGAGATCGCCCCCGGCAAGGACGGCCTCGTCCACATCTCGGAGCTCGCCGATTTCCGCGTGCCGTCCGTCGAGGACGTCGTGAAGATCGGCGATGAGGTGATGGTCATGGTCACTGAGGTCGACTCCATGGGCCGTATCAACCTCTCCCGCCGCGCCGTCCTCGCCGGCGAGACCGACCCCGCGGCCGGCGTCGCCCGCCAGAAGGCGGAGCGCGAGAGCCGCGGCCCCGGCGGCGGCGGCGGCGGCGACCGTGGCCGCCGCGGTGGTGGCGGTGGCTACGGCGGACGCGGCGGCGGCGACCGTGGTGGCCGCAGTGGTGGTGGCGGCTACGGCGGCAGGAGCGGCGGCGGCGACCGTGGCGGCCGCGGTGGTGGCGGCGGCTACAACCGCGGCGGCAACGGCGGTGGTGGCGGCGGCCGCGGCCCCGCCCCGGAGCGCAGCGCCGATGGCGGCCTCCGCGACCGGCGCCCCCCGCGCGGCGAAGGCCCCCCCGGCCCCCCGCCCCCGCCCTTCGGCGGCGGCCGCCCCGCCGGCGACTAACCGCCGCTCAGCGCAAGATCACGCAAGGGCACGGCCACACCGGCCGTGCCCCTGCTCTTTCCACACACTGACACACTGACACACTGACCCACTCACAACAGCGCGATCGGATTCACCGGCGACCCCGTCCCCCCGACCCACGCCAGCGGCGCCACCGAAAACATGAACTCGTACCGCCCCTCCTCCCCGCACGCCACCGCCAGCGGCTCCACCAGCGCATTGTCCACCAGCGCCACCCCGAACAGCGGCAGCGCCGGATGCACCGATAGCCCCAGCCCGTACTCGTCCGGCTGCGCGTCCATCAGGTCCCACACCAGCACCGAGACGTCGTGCTCTCGCAGGAACGGCAGGCACGACGAGTGCAGCCCAGGGCTCGGCGGCCGGTAGCCGCTCCACTCCCGGTGCGCCGCCTGCCACGCCTCCCGCCCGCTGTGTACCACCACCGCGTCTCCCGGCTCGATGCGCACCCCCTGCGCCTCCGCCACTGCTTCCAGCTCCCACCCGTGCACCGGCCGCTCGATCGTCACCGAAGGCTCCCCGCGAAACTTCGGCACGTCCAGCAGCACGCCCCGCGTCACGATCCCGTCGCGCCACCGGTCGATGCTCCCGTACCGCGCCCCCTCGCTCGTGATCTCCACCTTCGGGTCGCGCCCGTTCCACATCCCGTCCGCCCCCCACACGTGGCACAGCGCGTCGATGTGCGTCGTCACGTACCCGTGGTACGAGATCCCGTAGTAGTCCACGCAGCCCCCGTCGAAGATCCGCATGAAGTGCTGCGCCGGCACCGGGTTGCCGCGCCCCGGCGTCGTCGGCACGTCCCGGCTCAGCGACACCGCCCGCCCGCTCCGCACCAGCCCGGCCGCCCGCACCCGCTTCTCCGCCGTGATCAGGTTGATCGCCCCGACCTCGTCGTCCGCCCCCCACCGCCCCCAGTTCCGCCGCTCCCGCAGATACGCCACCAACTCCTCCCGCCCCGGCACCTTCTCGTCTGCCATCCTTCGCCTCCTCGTCTTAAACTGCCGCGCCCCACGCTGCCGCCAGCTTCGCGCGTCATCCGCTGAGTACAACCCGCGCGTCGGACTGATCGGACTCGGATGTTGCCGCCGTCAGCGCTGCGGCACGCCCTCGTTGGGACCAGCAGAGGCACGGCCTGTTTGAATTTCAACGGCCGATGTAGAACACGAGACCTTGGGGAGCAACCGTGAATGCGAATGCCGCAAGGCCGATGAGTAGGAGTGGACCAGAACTCGCAAGGAGGCGTCTGAATCTCGACAGGGATCGGATGCTTATCGACCTGTCTCCACCTACCTTTGTCAGTTCGAAGTTGCGCAGCGCAAGGTTGCGAAGTCCTACCAGTAGCACCGTTCCGGCCACGCTGATGAACGCAAGCACACAGAGATCGATCGCGATTGCGATGAAGAGAGGACGGCGGGACGCGGGTAGGAGCCTCATGGTCGCAAGTATGCCATCACGCCCAGGACAGGGAACGGACGGCGCATCCCGTCTCCCGCCTCCCGCCTCCGACATCTAACATCCTCCAGCATCTAACATCCAACCTCCAACCTCGCTATCCTCCCTCCATGCCCGTCACCTACACCCCCCACAACCACACCCGCATCCTCACGATCGACCGCCCCGATCGCCGCAACGCCGTCGACCGCGCCACCGCCGAGGCCCTCCGCGCCCGCTACTACGAGTTCGTCGCCGATGACGACGCCCGCGTCCTCGTCGTCACCGGCGCCGGCGGCCAGGCCTTCTGCGCTGGCGCCGACCTCAAGGCAATGGACAGCCCGGTCGCCGCCCCCGAAGGCCCCATGGGCTTCACCCGCACCCAGTCGCCCAAGCCCACCATCGCCGCCATCGAAGGATGGTGCGTCGCCGGCGGCCTCGAGATCGCCTGCTGGTGCGACATCCGCATCGCCAACGAGGGCGCCACCCTCGGCTGCCTCGAGCGCCGCTGGGGCGTGCCCCTGATCGATGGCGGCACGCAGCGCTTGCCCCGCATCGTCGGCCTCGGCCGCGCCCTCGACCTCATCCTCAGCGGCCGCACCGTCACCGCTAGCGAGGCGCTCGATATCGGCCTCGTCAGCCGCGTCGTCCCCGACGGCGCCGCCCTCGACGCCGCGCTCACCCTCGCCGACGAGATCGCCGCCTACCCGTGGGCCTGCGTCCTCGCCGACCGCCAGGCCGCCTACGATGGCCTCGGCAAGCCGCTCGCGGAAGGCCTCCAGGTCGAAGCCGCCCTCGGCCGCACCGTCATCGCCGAAGCACAGCAGGGCGCCGCCCGTTTCGCCTCAGGCGAAGGCCGCCACGGCACCGCCGCCCCGCGCTGAGCCCCGTCCCGCCGCCGTCGCCGTCCACCAGCGAACCTCAATGCCTGCGCTACACTCCCGCGATGGCTGAGCAAATCCCCGGCCGAGAGCTGGCGCGCGGCTTCTATCACGACGTCGTCGCTCCGATCGTCGGCGGCCGCCCGCACGCCGCGGCCCTCATCGGCTTCGGGTCCGACGTCCTCGGCTTCGACGACGCGCGCTCCACCGACCACGGCTGGGGCCCGCGCCTCCAGCTCTTCGTCGAGCCCGCCGCCGCCGCCGCCGTC
This sequence comes from Dehalococcoidia bacterium, assembly GCA_035632115.1. Taxonomy (GTDB): domain Bacteria; phylum Chloroflexota; class Dehalococcoidia; order DSTF01; family JACRBR01; genus DASQHL01. Next base: position 5,645 of record DASQHL010000023.1, read on the forward strand.
TCGCGCGATATCGACGCCGCGCTGCCGGAGACCTATCGCGGCCGGCCTGTGCGCTTCGGCTGGGACGACGTGCCAGTCGGCCACCACGTCGAGATCGCGCCCCTCGGCGCCTGGCTCACGACGCGCCTCGGCGTCGATCCCACGCACGGACTACGCACGCTGGACTGGCTTGCCATGCCCCACCAGCGTCTCGCGGAAGTGACGCAAGGCCCCGTGTTCCACGACGCGCCGGGCGTGCTCGCCCGCGTGCGGTCCGGCCTGGCGTGGTACCCGCAGCCCGTCTGGCTCTACGTCCTCGCCAGCCAGTGGCAGCGGATCTCGCAGGAGGAGCCGTTCGTCGGCCGCGCGTCGGAAGCCCGCGACGAGCTGGGCTCCCGGCGCGGCGCGGCACGGCTGGCGCGCGACATCATGCGCCTCTGCTTCATGCTCGAACGCCGCTACCCGCCCTACATGAAGTGGCTGGGCACGGCCTTCTCGCGGCTCCAGTGCGCCGCCGATGTAGCGCCCGCACTGGAGCGCGCGCTCGCCGCGCACACCTTCGCGGAGCGCGAGACCGCGCTCGCTGCCGCCTACCGCCTCGTGGGCGAGCGCCAGAACGCGCTCGGCATCACGCCCCGGGTCGATCCGGAGCCGCGGCGGTTCTACGGCCGCCCCTTCCTCGTGTCGGCCGCCACCGAGTTCGTTACGGCGTGCCGGTCGCGGATCGACGACCCGCGGCTCCGCTCCCTCCCGCTCGTCGGCAGCATCGACCAGTTCGCCGACTCGACCGACCTGCTGACCCGCCCGCGCACAACCTCAACCGTGGTCGCCGCCCTCATCGACGACGACAACCCCGCGTCGCCGCCATCTCGCCACGAGGATCAGGCGTAGCTCGTCACGCGAAGCGTCCCAGCGCCGTCCAACGCGGCCCGCTACACCGTCCCCTCGTTATCACACGCCAACCGCCGCGGTGAATCCCCCTTTCAAGGAAGGGGCAGGGGGTTAGGTCACCCGCGCTAACCCCCGCCCGCCGCACTCCCGCGCCGCCGTCGCACCACGATCATCGCCAGCAACGCCAGCGCCACCGCCGTGACCGCCGGGACCCCCGCCACCAGCCACCAGTTCGTCCCCGCTGCCTCGAACGGCGTCACGAACGGCGGGGGAAGCGCCGCGTACGCCCGCTCGTACTGCTGCGCCAACAACCGGTGCCCCGCCTCGTTTAGGTCGATCTTGTCCGACGTGTCGATCAGCTCGCACGCCTGTCCCCGGAACGCCGTGTACCCGTCCACGACGAACGCGTGGTTCCGCGCCACCGCCGCCTCGATCGCCGCGTTCCAGCCGCGCACGCCCAGCTCCGTCGGCGATGTCGCCACGCCCGCCTGTCCGCAGTCCGATGCGTTGTAGTACGTCAGCACCAGCAGCGGCGTGCTGGCGTCCTTCGCCGCGTTGATCGCCTCGTAGATCGCATCTAAGTGCCGCGTCATCCGCGAGAGCGCTTGCTCGTACGCCGCCGTGCAGGGCGGCGCCGGGCACCCGCGCCCCATGTTCACCAGGTTGTTCCCGCCCACGCTCAACGTGATCGCCACCACCGGCCGGCCCTCTCGCCGGTACGTCGCCAGCGCCTCGCGCAGCCGCTGCATCTGCGAACCGGCCATCGCCTGCGTCCGCAGCAGCGTGTCCGTCGTGACAAACGTCCCCCGATCGCCCTGCGCCAGCGACACCCACTCCACCCCTCGCCCCAGCCGGTCCGAGAGATAGCGCGCGAACAACGCGTCCGCCGAGCGCTCGGCCTTTACGCAGCACCCCCACTGGATGCCGTCACCGATCGAGATGTACACCGCCGATCCGGATGCCCGCGTTGCAGCCGCGCGCGACGTCCCGCCCCCCACCGCCACCGCCGCCACCGCCGCCGCTGCGACCACTGTCGCGATCACCACGATCCCAACCCGACGCATCCGCAACATCAACGACCTACCACCCTACCGACTGACACACTGAGACACTGACGCACACTGACACGCTGACACCCTCCCTACGTCCCCCGCCCCCGCCGCAGCATGTACGCCAGCAGCATCTGCTCCCCCTCCGCCGGCGACCCCGCCCCCGGCACCATCAGCTGCGCCAGCGCGCTCGTCGTCGATTTCGTCATCCAGAGCGACGCGGGATCCTTCGCCAGCAGCTTCGCCGCCAGCTTCCGTGCCTCGCCCAGCACCTCCCCGACCCCATACACCCGGTTCACGAACCCCCATCGCAGCGCCTCCTCCGACGAGAACCGGTCGCACGTCATCACCAGCTCCTTCGTCCGCGCCGGCCCCAGCTCTCGCATCAGCCGCGGCAGCGCCCCCCACGTCAGCGGCAGCTCCACGTCCACCTCCGGGATCGAGAACCACGCCGATGCCGCCGCCAGCCGCAGGTCCAGGCACGTCGCCAGCACCACCCCGCCACCGATCGCCAGCCCGTTAATCGCCCCGATCGT
>DASQHL010000024.1:0-17178 GCA_035632115.1 Dehalococcoidia bacterium
CAAAGGAGGACAAAGCGCAGATTCAGGCCTCCACCGGTGACGGACTGGCGTCAGCGTTATCCGTCTGATTGGAATGTGTTACGTGAGAGTCTGATCGAGCGCGACGCGAATGTGTGCACCGCTTGTGGGAGTCGTCAGAAGCCCTTGGTCTGCCATCACGTTGTGCCGTTGTGGCAAGGCGGATCGAATAGCCCCCACAACGTGAGGACCCTATGCGACCCATGTCATCGGGCTCGTCATCCGCATCTGCGACGGCGGTAGGCAGCACGTACGCACACGAACGCGTAATTCGCGGAGCGATCGTCTGATCCGCTGACCATGGGGGTGTGTTCCTGCGACCGGTGTCGGCGTGTCCGCAGGCCACCGGGCTGGAATTGGAAGATAGCGAGCCGAACATCGCACGATGTAGCAGCCAAATTGGTGGGCCCTCTGGGGATCGAACCCAGGACCGACGGATTAAAAGTCCGCTGCTCTGCCGACTGAGCTAAGGGCCCACGCCGGCAGTCTAGACGGCGGGCGGTTGCTTCCGCGACCGGTGGGCGCGCGCTGCAGCGCGGCCGCTATTGGCCCGTGCCGGGGGTGATGGCCGGCGTGGCAGTCGCCGCGGGTGCCGTCACATCGATGTTCGCGAGCACGAACAGCGGGATCTCGGCGTCGCTGCCGTACACGGCGCGCAGGTAGCCCGGGTCGGTGACGAGCACCTGGCCGTTCGGCTGGCGGATGCGCATCTGTATTTCATCGAACTTGTTGCCGTGCGCGATGAACCAGTACATGTCGCCGTTCTGCGTGTTCAGCGTGATCAGCGACGTGCCGTTCGTGTTCGAGAGCTTGACGAGCGTCGGCGACGGCGACGACACGCTCTGGTCGCCGTTGATGCCCAGGATGTACCAGCCGTCCTTCGCCGATGGCACCAGCGTGGTGACGTTGCCCGCGGCGATGCGGAGCCAGCTGACCGTGCCGCGCACCTTCTCCGGCGTCGGGTTGACGATCACTTCGCCGGTGGGGACGGCGGATGGCGATGCCGCGGGCGTGGCCGAGCCCGCGGGTGCCGCTGGCGTCACGGGCGTCGCGGAAGCGCCGGCCGGCGCGGTGGTGGTCGCCGTGGCCGTCGGCGTCGTGGTGGGCGTGGGGGTGATGTCCAGCGCCGAAAGCGGTATGTACGGCGTGACGACGGCGGGCGGTCGGTCGGTGCGCGTGGTGAGGATCTGGTTGGAGACGGTGACGCCCTGCATCGTCACCTGCACGGCCTCGGTCAGTTGCTGCTGGGCGGATGCGGGGATCTGCGGGCGGGCCTGCTGAAGCGCCGCCTGCTCGAACGCCACGACGCTCTGCAGCCGCGCGAGGTCCGCGGTGTCCCAGTTGGCGCCGGCATCCGCCACAAGCGGCTTCGTCTGGTCCACCAGGCGCGCGAGGACGCCGGCGGTGATCGTGCGGCGCTCCTTCGCGAGGCCCTCGATCTCGTGTGCGCGCTCCTCCGCGATGTCCAGGCGCACCTCGCGCTTCGCTCCGGTGCCGAACGCGAGCGCGAGACGCACCCGCTCGGTCTGGAGCTTGACCGGGTACTGCCAATCGCCGGGCAGCGCGTTGTTGGCGGAGGCGATCGTGTAGGTGGAGAACGAGAGGAAGAGCACGAGCACGGCCGCGGCCGAGGCCAGCGTGCGGAAGTGCCGCTCGGTGAACGCGACGAGACGTGGCGCGCGCGTCCGTCCGTCGCGCTGCGTCATGCGGTGCGCCGCCATCAGGAAGCGCACCCGCGCCGCGGCAAAGAAGGTCGGCTCGGGCGCCTGGTCGTAGGCCTCGGACAGCCGCTGGCCGCTGGCGATGAGGAAGCGCTCGCGGGCGGCCGCTGCGAAGTCTTCGGGCGGCGCCACACTGTAGGCGCGCATGGCGGCGGCCGCCGCGAGCAGACGAGGGCGCAGCGCCGCGGCGTGCTCCGGGTACCTGTGCAGGCACGCGTCGACGTCGCGGCGCCCCTCACGCAGGGCCTCCAGGCATTCGTCCAGCAGGGCCTCGAACTCGCTCATACCTTCTCGGTCAACTCCGTCGGCGCCGTCGCGGGGATCAGGATCTTCTGCAGCTTCGCCACCGCCTTATGCTGCAACGCCTTGATGTTGCCTTCGCGCTTGCCCAGCGCCCGGGCCGTGTCCGCGATGGAGAGCCCAACCGCGAAACGGAGCGCGATGACTTCGCGTTGCGCGTCCGGGAGCTGCTCCGCCGCTCGCCGCACCTCCTCCAGTGTGATCCGCTCCTCCACCGTCGTAGCGATGTCGTGGCGCCAGTCGATCATCTGGGCCGGAATGGCGGTCGTGGCGCCACCCCGCTGGGCGGTGCGGCGGAAGTGCGTGGCGACGTGGTTGTGGGCGATGCGGAAGAGCCATGACGAGAATGGGACGTCCTTCCAGCGGAAGTCCCCAATCGAGCCGAGCATCTTCAGGAAGACCTCTTCCGTCAGGTCCTCGGCCTCGACGGTATTCCCCAGGCGCGCGACCGCGTAGCGGTAGACGCGGGGCATGTACCAGTCGTAGAGGTCGGCCAGCGCCTGCTGGTCGCCTGTGCGAGCCCGGTCGACCCTCTCCCGCTCGAGTTCCGGGGAGACGGCCTGGACGTGCGGGAACTCCAACCCGGAAACCTCGCTTCTGACCGAAAGGCCCAGGGCCATGGTACTCGCTCAATCTTCCGCCCGTCCATGCGCCGGCTCCGCACCGCATCCCATGTACAACGTGCAACAGACGTAAAAGGTTAACCGCCGTCCCGGACGAACCTGGGGCAGATCTGAGCCTGCTGGCCTCGGCCGCGGCTACTGACCGGCGCCGGGTGCGCCCTGGCCGGACTGCCAGCGGGCGAGCGATGCGGTCATTTCGGCGTAGAGGCGGGGCACGGCGCTCTTCCAGTCGCCGGGGATCATCGCCGCAACGGGAGACAGGCGGGCGTAGCGCATCCGGTAGTAGAGCACGGAGTAGATGTCATTCTGGACGCTGGACCCGCTGGTCTTGAGGAGCGCCGCGAGCCGGTCCGCCAGTCCCGCCGGGCGGTGGCCCGCCGGATAGGAGTCGCCGAGCAGCATCACGGACTCCGCCTCGTCCAGCTGCCCGCCCACAACCCACTGGTGGCGGGCCTCGCTGAGATTGCCCGCCGCCTGGTACCAGCGGCCAAGCTCGGTCCGGGCGGGGCCGAAGTCCGGCTGGCGCTTGACGGCGAACTGCAGGTGGCCCAGCGCGTCGCTGCTGCGTCCCTGCTGCTCCAGGATCTTGGCGAAGCTGACGCGCAGGACGAGGTCATCTGGGCGGGCGAAGACGAGGAGCTGGCAGCCGTTTGAGGCGGCGGCGAGGCCCGCCAGCGAGGCCCGCGGGTCGTAGCGGTGCGCCTGCACCAGGTACGCCCCTTCCGTGCACGGGTTGATGCCCAGCGCTGACCTTCGGAGGATGTCCGCCAGGTGCTGTCGACGGAACGCCGTCTCCTGCCAGTAGGTGGAGTCGGCGAGCCCGGCGTCCATCGAGATCACCTGCGCGTACGTGTCGACGGCGTCGTTGGTGCGGCCGAGGGCCTCGTACACCTCGCCCACCATCAGCACGGGCGGCACATGGTAGCGCGCGATGAAGCGCGTCTTCTGCGCCTCATCGGCGGCCGCGGCGGGCTGCCCGGCGAGCTGGTACGCCTTCGCGAGGTTGGCGTGCGCGAGGTCGCTCCGCGGGTCGAGCGCGACGGCGCGCTGCAGGTGGATGATCGCGCGGTCGATCAGCTGGCGCGGGCGGTCGCGCGATGCTTCGTACTGCGTCGCGAGCACCTGCCCGAGCTGGAGCTGGTACACCATCATGCTGGAGTCGCTGTTGACGGCGTCTTGCAGCCATCGGGCCGGATCTGGCTCCGCCTTGTTCGCCGCTTCCACGCCGCGCCAGTAGTCGTAGTGGGCGCGGTCGATGCGGTACCACGCCGCCAGCGGCAGGACGACGATCGCGAGCGCGCCCGCCGCAGCCCCGTACCGCCAGAGGCGCGCGCCGGTGATGTGGAGCGCCGGCGCCACGCCGGCCGTCGCCTCGGTGTAGTTGCGGGCGATGATGGCGGCGACGAACGCGAGCGCGATCGCCGGCGCCTTCCAGATGTTGCCGGCATCGACCTGGTTGTGGACGGTGAAGGCGAGCAGCCCGCCCGCGCACGCGATGGCGAGCAGCCGCTGCTCCAGCGTCCCGCGCGACCACGTGCGATACAGCGCGAATACCACGGTAGCGGTGAGCACGACGAGCGCGCCGATCCCGAGCAGCCCCATGTCGTCCGCGAACTGGAGGAAGCCGTTGTGCGCGTGCTGCGTGTAGACCAGGAAGTTGCCACGGGCGTACTGCGGATAGAGCAGGCCGAACGAGTTCGGGCCGGCGCCGAACCACACGTGATCGAGGAAGATGTGGTAGCCGGCACGCCACGCGTCTTCGCGCGGGGAGAGCGAGCTGCGAAAGAGCCAGCCCGGCCGCGCCGATGAGTTCGCGAGGAACGCCAGCGTGCCACCGATGAGGAGCGCCAGCGCTCCGGCAACCGCGGCGACCGCCGTGGGGCTAAACCCGGGCGGCAGCAGCGCTACCCACGAGAACGGCTCGCCACGCTGCTCGCGGTCGTACAGCCGCTGGGTGGTCCAGACGCCGATCACCGTGAACGCGACGCCCGCGGCCGCGCCGGCCCAGCCGCCGCGCGAAAGCGTGAGGAAGATCGCCATGCCCCCGGCGAGCAACCCGGCGATGCCGAGGGCGCGCTCGGCGCGGTCGCGGCGCAGTGCGCCCAGCGCGAAGAACGGCAGCACAAGCGCGAGAATCATCGCCAGCACGTTCGGGTGGTCGCTGACATCGTGCACGCGCGGCACGGTGGGCGGCAGGATGTTGCTCATGCTCAGGCCATCCACACGGCGGGCGAGCGACAGGTAGTCGGCGTAGTCGTTGCCCACGACCCACAGCGCATGCAAGGCCAGGGCGCCGCACGTCAGCATGAGCGCGCGCCGCAGCGAGGTGGCGTTGAGCCACGGCAGCCCCGTGAGTGCGTAGAAGGCGATCACGCCGATCGAGGCCTGGAGCGTCGCTTCCAGGCTGGGGCGCCACGCCACCGACGCCCACGTCGCGACGGCGTACGCCGCGGCCACCGCCAGCACGCCGATGTCCAGCGGCGTCCCGCCCGGCAGCTTCCGCGTCAGCGCCAGCGATACAAGGAGCGCCAGCACCATGCCGCCGACCAGCGCGTGCAGCGCGATCGTCCGCGGGAACACGTGGAGTGTGAGCTGCGGCATGCCGGTGAAGAGAAAGTAGCCGGCCCAGCCGCCCGCCACGACGACCGCGGCCCAGCCGCGGATGCGGGACCAGGTGTGAGAGGTGTGCGCGGTGGTGGCCGGCGTGCTGGCCGGGGCGAGATCGCTCACTGAGGCGCCAGCGTGGCGCCGGTCCGCTGGTCGGGGCTCGCTGCCACGTGATCCTCCGCGCCTCGCAACGTCGCCGAATTGTATCATGGCGCCACGATGCGACGACCCCTCGCCGCCGGCCTCGCGATCGGTGCGGCCGCGCTGCTGGCCGTGGCGTGTGGTGGCGGCGCGTCGCGCGCCGTCACGCCGTCACCGGCAGCCCCGCCGGCCGCCACCGTTGCGCCCGTCTCCTTCCCGCGCACGCAGCTGAGCATCATCGGGGCCGGCGGCGCCCGCCTGATCGACGTCGAGGTGGCGACGACGCCAGCGCAGTCCGAGCGCGGGCTGGGTTATCGCGACGCGCTGGCGCCGGACGCCGGCATGCTGTTCGATCTTGGGCACGCGCGGACGCAGCAGTTCTGGATGAAGGGCATGCGGTTCGCGCTGGACCTCGTCTGGATCGGCGAGGACAAGCGCGTCGCGGGTGTTACGCCGGATGTGCCGCCCCAGCCTGGCGCGGCGGACGCGGACCTGCTGCTGTACGCGCCGCCCGTGCCCGTGAGCTACGTGCTGGAGATCAACGCCGGCGCCGCCGCCCGCCTCGGGATCGCGACGGGCACGCCGCTGGCGTTCACGATTCCGGCAGAGTGAGCGCTCAATTAGTTCTATGAATCACAATCGAGCGCGGAAAGTCATGGCCTTGGTACGCCGCGGTTGTCGGCCATGCCGTCGAGCGATCGCGCGTCGTCGTTGAGGGCCAAATGGGGGCTATACAGTACGCGTCCGCGTAGTAGACTCTGAATCGAGGGAGACAGCCGAAAGGGAGGGAATACCCATGACTAACCCCGAGTCGTTCTGGGACAAATTCACTGCCACACGGATCTCGCGCCGGCGCGCACTGCAGGGTGCCGTCATTGGCGGCGCATCCGCCGGAGCGATCGCGATCGTCGGCTGTGGCAGTAGCAACAAGTCGTCGAGCACCACGCCCGCGGCAAGCGGGACGAGCGCGGCGACGCAAGCGGCGCAGAAGCCGTACCTCGGCGGCACGCTGCGCGCTGCGCTGAGCGACCCGCAGAGCAAGTTCGATGCGCAGAAGTACCCGACGTTTACTGTGCAGACGGTGAACTCGTACTCCTACAGCCGCTTGCTGAAGTCCGCCTCCGGTCCGGACAATCCCAACACACCCGACATCGACCTGCCGGCTGCCGACTGGTACCGCCCGGTGCCGGATCTCGCGTCGAAGTATGAGAGCCCCGACCCAACGACCTTCATCTTCACGCTGCAGCCCGGCGCGAAGTGGCAGAACGTTGCGCCGCTGAACGGCCGCGCTGTCACGCCGGACGATGTGGTGCAGGCGTTCGCGTACTACCGCAGCGCCCGCCCGGACAAGGGCACCAACCTTTCGTCGGTGGATTCCGTGACGGCGGTGGGCTCCAACCAGGTGCAGATCAAGTTGAAGCAGGCGTTCGGACCGTTCCTCATCGTCCTGTCATCGCCCAGCGACTTCTGGATCTATCCGCCTGAACTCACGTCGAACCCCGAGAAGCTGAACAGCACGATGATCGGCACGGGGCCGTTCATCCTGCGCAGCTACACGCAGGGCGTCGGCGCGAAGTGGGACAAGAATCCCGACTGGTGGGTGAAGGACGACCAGGGCAACCAGGTGCCGTACGTGGACAAGCTCGATTTCCCGGTGGTGGCCGACAAGAACACCGAGTTCAGCCAGTTCACGGCGGGCAAGCTGGAGACGATGACGGTGCCGGGCGACCTCATCGGCACCCTGAAGAAGCAGATGCCGACGGCGCACATCCTGCAGACCATCGCCAACCTGCTGAACTTCATGTTCTTCCCGCCGGCGGCGTACGAGGCGAACCAGCCGCCATTCAACGACGAGCGCGTGCGCCAGGCTGTATCGCTCTCGATCGACCGGACGGCCCTCATCGGCCTCGCTTCGGGCGACAACGGCGGCAAGAAGCACAACCTGATCAATTCGGGCTTCCTCTGGTACCTGGATCCGACAAGCTCCGAAATGGGCGCGGCCGCCGCGTTCTTCAAGCGCGATATCGCCAAAGCGAAGCAACTGCTCTCGGCCGCGGGCCACAGCAGCCTGGACGTAGATTTCCACTACACGAACAACGCCTACACCACCGCCGTGCCGTACTACAACCCGGTGGCGGAGGCGATCCCGCCGATGCTGCGCGACGCCGGCATCAACGCGAAGATCGTGACGCACGACTATCAGTCGGAGTGGATCAACCCCAGCGGCGGCATCTTCTACGGCGGGCTGAAGAGCGGTATCGCCTTTGCGCTGGAGACGCCCGTGAACCACCCGTGGATCCAGTTGAACTTCGAATTCACGCCGGGCAACTCGCGCAACCACTCGCACATCAACGACACGCAGATCATCGACTTGGTGAAGCAGCTCGGCGCCGAGCCGGACTTCGACAAGGGGCGCGCGCTCGCCTACCAGATCCAGGAGTTGAACGGCCAGAAGATGTACTACGTGCCGTTGATCGGACCGTATGGGTTCGCCGCTTCGCAGCCCTACACGCGGCAGTGGGCGGCGCCCACGAGCTACGGTATCGGCTCCGAATCGACGCCGTTCTTCCAGATCGACACGACGAAGCAGCAGCTCTAGCGAAACGGAGCGGGGTGGGCCGGGCACGTCCGGCCCACCCGCGCGGTAATGAGAACCTACATCCTGCGGCGCGTCCTGTTGATGATTCCGACGCTCTTCTTCGTGACCGTGGCGGTGTTCATGATCGTGCGCCTGCTGCCGGGCGATGTCGTCGAGACGATCGTCGGCCAGTACACGCCGCTCACCCAGGGCGACCGCGCCGCCGTGCGCCACGAACTTGGCATCGACCGGCCGTGGTACCAGCAGTACGGCAGCTTCGTGGGCGGCGCCTTCCGCGGGGATCTCGGCCGCTCGCTGGTCTCGCAACAGAAGATCACAACCGCGCTGAAGAGCCGCGTCCCGGTGAGCGTGGAGCTGGGGGCGATGGCGCTGCTCATCGGCGTGGTCATCGCCGTACCGATCGGCGTGCTGGCCGCTGTGCGGCAGGACACGCTGATCGATTACGTGGCGCGCAGCTCCGCGATCGCGCTGATCGCCATCCCCTCCTTCTGGCTCGCGACCATGGTGCAGGTGTATCCGAACATATGGTGGAACTGGGCGCCGCCGAGCCCCTACCAGTCGTTCTTTGCGGCCCCCATGAGCAATCTGTACTTCATGATCTTCCCTGCCGTGATCCTGGGCGTGGGGCTGTCCGGCGCGATCATGCGGCTGACGCGCGCGGAGATGCTGGAAGTGCTGCGGCAGGACTACGTGCGCACGGCATGGTCGAAGGGGCTGCGTGAGCGGACGGTGGTGCTGCGGCACGCGCTGCGCAACACGCTGATCCCCGTGACGACCCTCATCGCTCTCCAGATCCCGATCCTGATCGGCGGCACGGTGGTGCTGGAGGGCATCTTCAACGTCCCCGGCATGGGTGCCTACCTGCTGTCGGCGGCCAGCTCCAGGGACTACCCGGTGATCCAGGCGGTCACGTTGCTGATCGCGCTCGTTGTCGTGTTCTCAAACCTGGCGGTGGACCTCGCGTACGCGTATCTCGACCCGCGCATCCGGTACAGCTAAGGCGGCGGAATGGACCAGATTCTGACAGCCGCCGGCGTGCCGCTTCGCGAGGATCGGCGAAACGTCGCCGGGTCGGTTGCCCGCGGAGTCTTGCGCTTCGTGCGGCGGAAGCCGCTGGGCGCCGTGGGCGGTGCGTTTGTGCTCCTCATGCTCTTCTGTGCGCTGTTCGCGGATCGCCAGGTCGTCACGGCATTCCAGGATCACACGCCGCTGCTGGCACCGCACTACTTCGATGATCAGAACTTGCGGGACCGGCTGCAGGGGCCGTCGCTGGCGCACCCGTTTGGCACGGATGGGCTGGGCCGCGACCAGCTCAGTCAGATCATCTACGGCGCCCGCGTATCTCTCATCGTCGGCCTCGGCGCGGTCTTCCTGGCGATCGCGCTGGCGACGGCCGTCGGCGTGGTCTCCGGCTACGTGGGCGGCCGCTTCGACATGGCGGTGCAACGCTTCGTCGACTCGTGGATCGCGTTCCCGGCGATCGTGATCCTGATCAGCGCCATCCAGGTGGCGAAGGCGTACATAGGCGATAGTGCCGAAGCGCAGACGTTCGCCGTGATCCTGGTGCTCGGGGTCGTGCTCGCCGCCGGCGCGTCACGGGTGATCCGCTCATCGGCGATCGCCATCAAGGGCAACCTGTACGTGGAGGCGGCACGGACGATCGGCGCGACGGAGACGCGCATCGTCCTGCGCTACATCCTCCCGAACGTCATGGCCGTGATCATCGTCCTGGCCACGCTGCAGCTCGGTGCGGCGATCCTCGCGGAGGCCACCGTGAGCTTCCTCGGCTTCGGCATCCCGCCGCCGTTCCCGTCGTGGGGCCGCATGCTCAGCACGGACGGGCTGCTGCTGATGCGCCGCGACCCGTGGCTGGCGTTCTGGCCGGGGTTCGCGATCTTCCTCGTCGTGTTCGGCTTCAACGTCCTCGGCGACGCCCTGCGCGACGTGTTGGACCCGCGCCTCCGCGGCGGCCGCTAGGCCCCCGGCTCACTTCGAGCACTTCGATACGAACGACCCGGCAGCGGACGGGTGCCAGCCGTCCGGGTAGATCGTGTTCACGCGGTAGTAATAGGTGAGCCCGGGCGGCACGCCGTCCAGCGCGTACGCCGTCTGCGACGGCTGCAGCGGGCCGCGCGACTGGAACGATCCCGCCGGCAGGCCGCGGGCCAGCCCCAGGTCCAGCCACGTCTCCTGCGCGCCGGCTTTCGCGCCCGGCCACGCCAGCGTCACTGTGGCGGCGCCCGGCGCGGCGGCGCTGCACGCCTGCGTCACGACGGCCGTCGCCGCTTTCGACTGCGGGGCGTTCATGTACACCCAGATGCCGAGCACGAGGGCGGCGGGGAGCAGGATACGGCCGAGCACAGGGTCCTCCTGTGGAAGTGTCGGCGGCCGGAGCGCCCGCGGCTATCGTCCGGAATTGACAACGGGCACGCGGTGCGTGCGGCCAGCGCGGGTATCGCGGGTATCGCGCGCCGTCCGGGTGCTGGCACCTACGCCAGCTCGTCGAGCGTGGCGCGCAGGCCGTCGAGGCGCGTGCGCGCTGCGGCGAGCCGCTCCTCCTCCGTGGCGATGATCTTCGCCGGCGCCTTCGCCCGGAACCCGGCGTTGTCCAGCTTCGCGGCGATGCGCCCGGCTTCGGCCTCGGCCTCGGCGATGAGCTTGCTCAGCCGTCCGCGCTCCGCATCGAGATCGAACAGCCCGGCCAGCGGCACGACGGCCGTCGCGCCCTCCAGCACGGCCTTCGCCACTTGATTGCGCGGCGCGTCCGCCACGCTCGCGACGACGTGGAGCGGCCGCACGCGCGCCAGCGTCTCCACGTACGCGCGGCCCGCCTCGATGACGCCGCGCGCGCCGTCGGCCGCCACGTACGCCTCGATGAACCGCGCCGGCTCCACCTTCTTCTCCGCGCGGATGTTGCGGACGGCGCGCACGACGTCGATGATCAGCGCCATCTCGCGCTCCGCTCCGGCGTCGGCGTAGCCGCTCTCGCCGCGCGGGTACGGCGCGACGATCAGCGCCTCCGGCTCGGTGTCTTCGATCTTCGCGGCGAGCGCCTGCCAGATCTCCTCCGTCACGAACGGCATGACCGGGTGCAACAGCCGCAGGCAGCGCTCCAGCACGTACGCCAGCACGGGCAGCGGCGACGGCCCGGAAGGGACGTCCGCGCGCACCCGCACCTTGGCGATCTCGATGTACCAGTCCGCGAACTCGCCCCAGACGAACTCGTACACCTGCCGCGCCGCCTCGCCCAGCTCGAACTTCCCCATCTGCTCGTCGACCGAGCGGACGAGCCCTTCCACGCGCGACAGGATCCAGCGGTCCTCCAGCGGCGAGCCAGCGGGCGGCAGCGCTTCGGGCAGCCGCACCGTCCCCTCGCCGATCATCGAGATCACGAACCGGGCGGCGTTCCAGAGCTTGTTCGCGAAGTTGCGGCCGGCCTCGACGCGCTGCTCGGAGAGGCGCAGGTCGTTTCCGGGGCCGCTGGACGTGATCAGCGTGTAGCGCAGCGCATCGGCGCCGTACTGCTCGACGATCTCCAGCGGGTCGATGCCGGTGCCGAGCGACTTGCTCATGCGCTGCCCGTGCTCGTTGCGCACCGTGCCGTGCAGGTAGACGACGGAGTACGGGATCTGGCCGACGTTGTACAGGCCCAGCATGATCATCCTCGCCACCCAGAGGAAGATGATGTCGTAGCCGGTCTCCATGACGGAGGTGGGGTACCAGGTGCGGAGCGCGGGCGTATCGTCCGGCCAGCCCAGCGTCGAGAGCGGCCAGAGGCCGGATGAGAACCACGTATCGAGCACGTCGTTCTCCTGCAGCAGGTGGCCGCCGCCGGACGGCGAGCGCTCCGGCGTCTCGATCGCGACGATCGGCGTCGCCTCGACGCCCGACCAGGTGGCGTGCGCCAGGATCTGTTCGTGCGTGATCCCCTGCGCGCGCAGCTCGTTGTACGTGCCGGTGATCGGCGCCGCGTTCGAGCCCGCCGCCGGGTCGCGGTACGTGACGGCGATCCGGTCGCCGTCATCGTCGGCGCTGTACCAGACGGGGATGCGGTGACCCCACCAGAGCTGGCGCGACACGCACCAGTCGCGGATGTTCTCCATCCAGTTCAGGTAGATGCGCTCGAAGCGCTCCGGCACGAACGTGATGCGCCCGTCCCGCACGGCGTCGATCGCCGGCTGGGCGAGCGCGCGCTGGTTGACGAACCATTGCCATGACATCAGCGGCTCCACCACCGTGTGGCAGCGTGAGCAGACCCCGATCGTCATGTCGTGCGGCTCCACCTTCACCAGGTAGCCCAGCTCCTCCAGGTCGCGGAGGATCACCTGGCGCGCCTCGTAGCGGTCCATGCCGGCGTAGGGCCCCGCCTCCGTATTCAGCGTGGCATCGAGGTTCATGACGTTGATGATCGGCAGCCCGACGCGCTGCGCGATCTCGAAGTCCACCGGATCGTGCCCTGGCGTCACCTTCAGCGCGCCGGTGCCGAACTCCATCTCCGTCGCCTCGTCGCCCACGATCGGGATCTCGCGCTGGATGACCGGCAGCAGTACCGTGCGGCCGATGCGGTCGCGGTAGCGCTCGTCGGCCGGGTTCACCGCCACCGCGACATCGCCGACGAACGTCTCCGGGCGCGTGGTGGCCACCACCATCGAATCCTCGCCGACGTGCGGGCGCCCCTCGGCGTCGTGCCCATCGACGATGGGGTAGCGGATGTGCCAGAGGTTGCCCGGCTGGTCCTCGTGCTCCACCTCCAGGTCGCTGAGCGCGGTGCGGCAGCGCGGGCACCAGTTGATCATCCGCTCTCCGCGGTAGATCAGGCCGTCGTCGTGCAGCTTCTTGAACAGCGTGCGGACGGCGCGCTGTGGCGTCTCGTCCAGCGTGAACACCTCGCTCGACCAGTCGGCGGATGCGCCGAGGCGGCGGTGCTGGTTGGCGATGATCGGGCGGTAGCGGTCGACCCACTGCCAGACGCGCCTCTCGAACTCCTCGCGGCCGAGGTCGTGCCGCGTGAGCCCTTCTTTGGCGAGCTGCTTCTCGACGACGTTCTGCGTGGCGATGCCCGCGTGGTCGACGCCGGGCACCCAGAGCGTCGGGTCGCCCAGCATGCGGTGCCAGCGGATCAGGATGTCCTCGACCGTATCGGTGAGCGCGTGGCCAACGTGCAGCTCGCCGGTGACGTTGGGCGGCGGCATGATGATGCAGAACGGCGGGCGAGCGTCGTTCGGCCGTGGCTTGAAGTAGCCGCGCGTCTCCCAGAACCGGTACACCCGGTCCTCGGTCGCCCGCGGGTCGTACGACTTTGCCATCTCGGACGGCCGGGCGGGGTCAGCCTGCTGGGTCATGCCACACCTCATGTGCGCGCGGTTGGCGGCGGCAACGAAAAGGCCCCGAAGCGTCGTGCCGGGGCCGTCGGACCGGTGGCGCGTGTCAGCTGCCGGTCAACGGACCCGCGCGGCCGGTACTACCACGGCGTCGATGCTGAACGCAGTCACGGGCACATGGTAGCGAATCCGGTGCCGGGCGCCATCGGGGAGGCGCCGGAATAGTGCGTCGGCGCGATACCCCCCATCCGGGGGTGGACAGGGCCGCCGGAATCATCTATGATGACAACGTACCCCACCCAGGGGGTATGGGAGGGGCGATGATCGACACGACGCGCGCCGATGTACTCAAACGGCTCAACTTCATCGAGGGGCACCTGGCCGGCATCCGCCGTATGGTGGAAGCGGACAAGTACTGCGTGGACGTGCTGAAGCAGACGTACGCCGTCCGCCGCGCCATCGAGAAGATGGAGGCGATCATGCTCGACGGCCACCTGCACACCTGCGTGGTCGAGGGGATCCGTGAGGGGCGCGACGAGGCGGTGCTCGCCGAGCTGAACGAACTGTACGGGATGGCCGGCAAGTAGCCGGGCGAGATCAGGCAGAAGAGGAGACAGACGATGAGCAAGACACTGCTGTTCGACGTGAAGGGCATGACCTGCGACAACTGCGTCCACCACGTCACCGAGGCCGTCAGGGGCGTGGCGGGCGTGACGGCGACCGAGGTGTCGCTGGCCACCAACTCCGCGAAGGTGGAGGGCGAGTTCGACGCGCAGCAGATCATCGCGGCGATTGAGGAAGAGGGATACGAGGCGAAGGTCCACGCGGCGTGAGCCGCCTCGTTCGAGCCGTCACCACGTAGAAGGTCCAGATCATGGCAAAGCAACTCACCACCACGCTCGATATCCGTGGCATGACGTGCGCGTCCTGCGTGCGCCGCGTCGAACGCGCGCTCAGCCGCGTCGAGGGCGTGGAGACAGCGAACGTCAACTTCGCCTCGGAGACGGCGCTGGTGACCGCGCCGGACACCGTCGCGCTCGATGCGTTGATCGCCGCTGTCGAAAAGGCCGGCTACGCGGCGGGCGTCGCCACGCCGGAGACCGCCGAAGGGGGCGGCCGGGAGGAGCACGCGCGCCGCACGCTGTGGCTGGTGCTGTTCGGGGCGGCGCTCGGCACGCCCGCCGTCATCCTCTCGATGGCGATGGACATCGCCGGGCTGCGCATCGGCGGCAGCGACGTGCTCCACGGCTGGATCATCCTCGCTCTGGCGACACCGGTGCAGGCTGTGCTGGGCTGGCGCTACTATCGCGGCGGCTACGCGTCGCTGCGCCACCTGAACCCCAACATGGACGTGCTGATCGCGCTCGGCACCAGCGTGGCGTACGCGTTCAGCGCCTGGGTGGTGATCACGCAGCAGCACTACACGATGTTCTTCGATGTCTCCGCGGCCGTGCTGGTGTTCATCACCATGGGCAAGTACTTCGAGGAGCGCTCGAAGGGCGCCGCCTCCTCGGCGATCCGCGCGCTGCTCGGGATGTCGGCGAAGTCCGCGCGGATCCTGCGCGACGGTGCCGAAGTGGAGGTGGCAATCGACCAGGTGCGCGTCGGCGATGTCTTCGTCGTCCGCCCGGGCGAGAAGGTGGCCGTGGACGGCATCGTCTGCGACGGCCACAGCACGCTCGACGAGGCGATGGTCACCGGCGAGTCGATCCCGGTCGAGAAGCGCGCCGGCGACCACGTGATCGGCGGCACGGTGAACCAGAATGGCGTGATGCGCGTCGAGGCGACGGCCGTCGGCGATAGCACGATGCTCGCGCGCATGGCGAAAATGGTCGAGGAGGCGCAGGGGTCGAAGGCGCCGATCCAGAAGCTGGTGGATCAGGTGGCGGCGGTCTTCGTGCCCGTCGTCATCGGCATCGCGCTGGCGACGTTCGTGGCGTGGGGCACGCTCGGCGGGGACTGGCTGCTCGGCATGCGCGCCGCAGTGGCGGTGCTCGTCATCGCCTGCCCCTGCGCGCTCGGCCTTGCGACGCCGACGGCGATCATGGTCGGCACGGGGATCGGTGCCGAGCGTGGCATCCTGATCAAGAACGCGGAGGTGCTCGAGCGCACCCGCCAGCTCGGCGCCATCGTGCTGGACAAGACGGGCACCCTGACCGAAGGGCGGCCGCAGGTCACCGACGTTGTGCCGTCCGGCGTCATGCCGGAGGCGGCGCTGCTCACACTGACGGCGGCCGCCGAGCAGAATAGCGACCACCCCTTGAGCCGCGCGATCGTCGATGCGGCGGTGGAGTCCGGGTACGCGCTGCCGGCCGCCGGCGACTTCGTCTCGGTGACCGCGCGCGGCGTCATCGCCACTGTCGATGGCAAGCGCGTGGTGGCAGGCAACGTGCGCCTGATGGAAGACGAGGGGATCGCCCTGGACGCTGCTGCCCGCGACGACCTCGACCGGCTCGAGCGGTCGGGGCGCACGGTGATCGTGACAGCGATCGACGGCCGCGTGGCTGGCGTCATCGGCATCGCCGACGAGGTGAAGCAGAACGCGCCGCGTGCGATCGAAGCGCTGCACAACCTCGGCCTCCGCGTCGTGATGATGACCGGCGACAATGAGCGCGCCGCGGCGAGCGTCGCCGCCGCTGTGGGCGTGCGCGAGTACCGCGCCGGCGCCCGGCCGGAGGACAAGCTGGACCTGGTGCGCTCGCTCCAGGCGGAAGGTCTCTCCGTCGCCATGGTGGGCGATGGCGTGAACGACGCGCCGGCACTGGCGCAGGCCGATATCGGCATCGCCATGAGCACGGGCACCGACGTGGCGATCGAAGCGGGCGACATCACGCTGCTGCACGGCGATATCTCCAAGGTTGCCGAGGCGATCGCGCTGAGCCGCAACACCCTCACGACGATCAAGCAGAACCTGCTCTGGGCGTTCGGCTACAACGTCATCGCCATCCCGATCGCCGCGCTCGGGCTGCTGAATCCGATCATCGCCGGCGGCGCAATGGCCTTCAGCTCCGTCTCCGTGATGACGAACAGCCTTCGCCTCCGGTCCAAGGCGCGCCAGATCGCCCGGGAGAGCGGCAACAGCTACAGCCCGGCGTCCGGCGCGTCCTTCTGGACCGCGAACGCCGGCCCGGCGCTGGCGATGCTGGCGGCGGTGTTCGTGCTGGTGGTGCCGCTCGTCATCTTCACCGGCATCGACCGCGGCTGGTTCGCCTGACTTCGTGCGCGCCCGCGGTGGCGAGGGGGCGGCTCCCGGGGCCGCCCCTCTGCATGTCCCGTGTGAAACCTGCGGCGAGTCGGCAGATCGGCCGTCGCCGCGCAATCAACTCCGGCCACGCCTGCCGAACATCTACGCACGAGGGGCCGCCACGGCTGCAGTCCGACGCCCGGCGGGGCGCCCGCGGCGGCGCTACAATCGAGATGATGCTTGAGCAGCGCGTTGACGAGCTGAAGCAGATCATCGCCGGCAACGACGGCCACAACGCCGCCGACGTCCGGTTCGCGCGCGCCGTCGATGAGCTGATGAGCGCCGTGTACGGCGGCATCGGCGAGATCAGCGCGGTGCCGTTGCGGGCGCTCTTCGACCTCTTCGTCATCAAGGTGCTGTACGTCGGGCGCCACAGCAGCCACGCCGGCGTGATCGACTACCTGGGCCGGCTGCTGGAGACCTGCCTCTACACCCAGACGCTCTTTCCGCCGGACGATGAGGGCCGGCCGCGCCGCCTCTACTTCTCCGACATGCTCGACGAACAGCGGATCGCGGCACGCTTCGCCAGCCGGTTCGAGGCGTACCGCGCTTACGCGGACAGCGCGCTGTTCTTCTCCGGCGTCTGCGCTCCGGCGATGCGCCA
>DASQHL010000025.1:0-24344 GCA_035632115.1 Dehalococcoidia bacterium
CGGCGCCACGCCGAACCCGAGGTACGCCAGCGTGGCCTCCAGCAGCACCGCCACGGCGAAGACGCTGCTGAATCCCACCAGGATGTACGGCATGATGTTCGGGACGACGTGCCGCCACAGCACGCGCGTCTCGCTCGCGCCAGTCGCCCGCGCGGCCACCACGTACTCCTTGTGCTTCTCGATGATCGCCACCGCGCGCAGCAGGCGCGATCCGCTGAACAGCGCGCCGATGGCCACCACGAACTCCACCGTCTTCAATCCTGGCCCAAATGCCGCGACGAACGTCAGCAACAGGAACAGCTGCGGAAACGCCGTCCACGCTTCCGCAGATCGCTGGATCAGGTAGTCGACCCAGCGGCCCGCGTAGCCCGAGATGACGCCCAACAGGACGCCCGGAACGAAGCCCAGGACGATGACGATCACCCCGAACTTCAAGTCGATCGACGCGCCCGCAAGCACGCGACTGAACGCGTCACGCCCGAACTTGTCCGTGCCGAAGAGGTGGCTTGCGTTCGGCGACAGGTAGCGCGCCGATGCGTCAAACGCCGTCGGATCATGCGGCGCGAGCGCGCTGCCAAACAGCCCGACGCAGACGAAGACCACCACCACCGCCAGCGAGATCGCGCCGATGGGGTTGTCCCGCGCCAGCTGGCCAGCCTTCCGGTACCAGGGGCGACCGCGCGGGATCTCCCATGACTCCGGCGCCACCGATCGTTGATCAGGTCGGGCGATGGTCGCCATCAGCTGTACTTCACCCGCGGGTCCGCCCAGGCATACGACAGGTCCACCACGAGATTGACGAGCACGACTACCGCCGCCGTGTACACGGCGAGAAACTGGATCGCCGGCAGATCGCGCGTCAGCGTCTCCGTGAAGAAGAACAGCCCGATGCCCTGGATGCTGAGGATCCGCTCGGCGATCAGGGAGCCTCCGAAGACGGCGATGAATGCGGTGCCGATCGCCGTGAGGATCGGCGTGCCGGCGTTGCGCAAGGCGTGCCGCAGCACCACGACGCGACCGGGCAGCCCCTTAGCGCGCGCGGTGCGCACGTAGTCGCTGCGGAGCACCTCCAGCATGGTGGTCCGCACGAGCCGCATCAGGCCGGAGGACCCGGCCAGCCCGAGGATCAGCGCCGGCGGCAGAAAGAGGCGCAGGTTGCGTGCCGGGTCATCGTAGATCGGGACGTAGCCGCCCGCGGGCTGCGCGTAGTTCCACAAGTACGAAGGGATGATGATGAGGAGCGTCAGCAGAAAGAACTCCGGGATGGAGGTCCCTGCCACGGAGAAGATGCGTACGGCGTAGTCCAGCAGGCTGTTACGGTACATCGCCGAGAGGATACCGAAGGAGATCCCGAACACGACGCCGAACGCCAGGCTCATCGAGACGAGCTCGAAGCTCGCGGGGAAGCGCCTGAGGAACTCGGCCCGCACGCTCGCGTTATTTGTGTACGTCGTGCCGAAGTCGCCGCGCAGCGCGTGGAGCAGCCACGTGCCGTACTGGCTGTGGCGGTGGAGCTGGATGACCGGCGGCTCCACGACGCACCAAGGGACGTAGCCCAGCGCCAGGCCACAGCGTCCCGCCATCGTGACGGGAAAGATCGGGTCGAGCAGCCCGTACCGCGCGCGAATCGCGGCCTTCTGCTGCGGGGTCGCGTTGCTGCCGCCGATCACATCCGCGATGTCCGCCGACGGCAGGACACGCAAGAGGACGAACGTGAAGATGGAGACGACCAGCAGGATCAGCGGCAAGAACGAGAGGCGGCGCAGCGCGTAACGCATCATCGGCCGGCCACCATCACGAAGTCGCGGCGCGCCGCCCCGCGTCGTCCAGCCAGGTCGTGCGGTTGAACAGCCCGTACGACCCACGTCCGGAGATCGTCCCCTTCACGTAGGCGTAGCGCGCTCCGTAGTTGATCTGCGAGTAGAGGTTGAGCATGGGCGCCCAGTTCTGGATGATCGTCTTCTGCGCCGTCTGGACCTTCTTGATGCGCGCCGTCTCGTCCAGCTCGCCCGCCGCAGCGAGGATCGCGGCGTTAACCTGCGGGTTGTCGTACCCCATGAAGTTCTTCATGTTCCCCTTGCCGGCCATGAAGAAGCGCAGCGGCAGGTCGGGGTCCTCGTAGGGCAGCTGGTCGAAGGCGGTCATGTGGAAGTTCCCCTGGCCCAGCGACTGGCTGAACCACTTGACGAGATCCTCCGGCGCCAGCTTTACCTTCACGCCGCCGCGCTGCAGCTGCTGTTGCAGGATCTGCGACACCTGCGCGTCCGTCGGCCGCACCGAGTGCTTCAGCTCGTGTACCTGGTTGTAATCGAACCCGGCCGCGTCCAGCAGCTTCTTGGCATCGGCGATATCGTGGCGGAAGTACTCCTTCAGATCCGGGTCGTCCGTCGGCAGCTGGTATTTGAGTTGCGCCGGCGGCACCGGCGGGCACTTGAGCCCGCTGCCTTCCACCATGAGCGAGATGATCTCGTCGCGGTCGATCAGGAGGTTGAAGGCGTGGCGGACGCGGTCGTCGGTGAACGGCGGCTCGTACTTCAGCATCAGGCAGAAGAAGTCGCGCGCCAGGTCGCTCGCCACGACGATCTTATCGCCCAGCGCAGCCCTGGTGTCGTCCGCCTCCGACTTCGTGGAAAAGCCGTACTGGTCGATCTGACCGGCCTTGAAGGCAGCCAGGCCCGGCGCGCCATCGGCGATCGAGAGGAAGTCGATGCCGTTCAGGAACGGCTGTCCGGCGATCGATTTCGTGCCGGCGAACTGGCGGAACTTCTGGAACTTGCGCAGCTTGATGTTCGCGCCGTTGTCCTGGCTCAAGAGCTGCCATTGCCCCGAGCCAATAGCGTCGTTCGCCAGCCGCTTGTCGTCGTGGACGATCTCCTCCGGGATGATCGAGCTGGACCACGGCGAGCCCGCGTTCGACGACGTGAAGACCCATGCCCAGGTCTGCTTCTGCGTGATCTTCACGGTGTGGTCGTCGGGCGCCGTGATATCCGCCATCACGTCGTGCAGCCAGTCGAAGCCGATGGGCAGCTGATCCCGGAAGTGCTTGAAGCTCGCGACCACATCGGACGCTTTGACGGCGCGCCCGTTCACCGGTGGCTTGTCATGAAACGTCGCGTCGCCGAGTGTGGCGATGACGGTGAGCGGGTCCGGCTGCTCGATCTTCGTCGCGAGGAACAGCTCGGTCGTGCCGGTGTCGGTCGGCACGTACCACATGTGGTCGTAGACGGTGAATCCCAGGAACAGGCCCTGGGCGAGCGCGAGGATGCTCGGCCCGAACGGGTTCAGGCTGGGCAGCGTGACGGTCTGCTGGACGTGCAGGATGCCGCCCGGCTTCGCGGGCCCGTCCTGCGAGCCGTCCTGCACGACCGTGGTGCCGCGCGCAGGCGGCGTACTGGTGCCGGCTGGTGGGCTGCTGGTCTTCGAGCAGCCGACGATCCCGATCGCTGCGACGGTCGCACCACCAATGGCAGCGCCGCCCAGCAGGCGGCGGCGAGAGATGCGTTGCGCAGTCCAGTACCGGAGGTCCAGCTCGTTCTCGCCCATATCCCATCTCCCTCTCTCTCCCCGCGGGCGCGTCCGCGCCGGACTCGCTGAACGAGGTTCATTGTGCTGGGCGACCCCTTCACTGTCAACAATACGGCATCCGGACGATCGCGGGTGCGGGGGCAGGCGCCGTAGATGTGACATCGGGACGGGGGCTCAGTGGTGGGCTTCACCGGGCTGCTCCGCCGGCCCGGCCGTCAGCCCCAGCCGCTTCCGCAGGAAGTAGGCGGCCGTTCCGATCACCACGACGACCACCGCGGCCCCGCCGAGCACAGCCAACTGCACCGCCACGCGCGATCCGTCGTGCTGATCCACCTGCTGCTGGTATGCGGCCACGTGCGGCGCGCCGGTGCGGGGGGCGGCAGCAGCGTGCGCCTGCCCGGCGGCGGCGGCGAGCAGCGCGATTGCGATCAGGAGGGTGAAGGAACGCGTGCGCATCGAATGTACCTCATGCGTGTTATTCGTGACCGGCAGCGCCATGCTAGCACGCCTGCCGTCTACGCTCGAAGAAGGTCAGGCGCCGGGCGCCAGCCGCTCCAGGGAGATGACCTGCAGCGTGTGTGGGAAGTGGACGACGCGCACCCGCGCACCTTCGTCCATGTGGATGTAGTCCTCCGGCCGCACCCGGAACACGGTGCGGTCCACGCTGATGTAGTAGCTCTGCATCGCGATCAGCAGATCCGCGCGCGACCAGCGCCGCGTGACGGCGCCCTCGCGCTCGACCGGCTGCGCGCCGAGGTCGCGCAGGTGCTGCAGGACGTAGTAGCCGAGCAGCAGCGCCATGGCCGCAGCGAACACCAGGGGCACCAGCGCCGCGCCGCTCGCCGCGTTCGCACCGATCCACACGGCGCCCGCCAGCGAGGCGAGAAGCAGTGCGCCATACCACGCGATGCCGCGGATCAGCGAGACCCGGGCGGCCGCCGCGGCGTCACGCACCCCGGCGCCCCTACTGCGGCTTCGGCTTGGGCAGCAGGATCTGCTGGCCGATCGCCAGGTTGGGGTTGTTGTAGTCGATGCCGTTCAGCGTCGCGATCGCCCTGGCGAAGGCGACCAGGTCGTCGCCGGGCGCGAGGTTAGCCTGCGCGATGCCGAAGAGCGTGTCGCCCGCGACCACCACGTGCACGTTGAAGGGGCTCACGGTCGCGCCCGGCGTCGCCACAGAGGTTGTGGCGTTTGGCGTCGCGCTGCCGGCGGCCGGGGTCTGGTTGGCCCCCGGGGTGCCGCCAGCGGCCGTGCCGGTAGCGCCGGGCGTGGCGGCGGCCACGGTCGGCTGCGGCGTCCCGCTCGCCGCGGTCGCCGTCGGCGTCGACCGGCCGACGACGACGGGGGCGGCGCCGTTGCTCTCGCCGGGCGGCCGCAGGATGAGCAGCACGGCGACGGCCGTGCCGACCAGCATCACGAGCAGCGCGCCGCGATAGAGGTTGAACGACGGCAACGCGCTGGACGGACGGAGACAGTCAGCGCAGTACGTCGCGTTGCCGTGGTCTTCGCAGTACGGCTTTGCGCAGCGCTTGCAGGCGTTGATCGCCGGCTCGTTGCAGGAGTAGCAGTCCAATGCGGGGGAATGATACCAAGCGCGCGCGGCCGGACCGCCACGCGCGCGGGTTCATGCGCTAGACCAGCTCGGCCGTCGCGCCCGCTTCGGTCAGCTTCGTCTTCACGGCCTCGGCATCCGCCTTGGTGATGCCTTCCTTCACGTTCACGGGCGCGCTCTCGACCAGGTCTTTCGCTTCCTTCAGGCCCAGCGTCGTCACCTCGCGCACGGCCTTGATCACGTTGATCTTGTTTGCGCCCGCGTCCTTGAGGACGACGGTGAACTCCGTCTGCTCCTCTTCGGCCGGGGCCGCCGCGGCGCCGCCGCCCGCCGCCATCGGCGCCATCATCATCGCCGGCGCGGCGGCCGTAATCCCAAATTCCTCCTCGATCTTCTTGTTCAGATCGCGGAGCTCCAGGATGGTCATCCCCTTGATGATGTCAAACGCCTCTTCCACCTTAGCCATGTCTGCCTCCTCCGCGCCCGGTACGGACGCACGCCTGCTGCCTGCCGTTTTCGCTGCGCTTACGCGCCCTCGATCTGGTTCGCCCGCGCGTCCACGAGGCGCGCGAACGATTGGATGCTGTCGTTGGTAAGGTTGACGAACTGCTGCACCTGCGAGACGAACGCTCCGGCGAGCTTCGCGATCAGCTCTTCCCGCGAAGGCAGGCTCGCCAGCTCCGCGACAACGGTCCCCGCGACCACGTTGCCGTCCATGAACGCCTTCTTCGGCGCGAACGCGTTGCGCGCCGTGCGCGCGTACTCCGTGATCGCCTTTGCCGGCGTCACGACGTCCGCGAAGCCGAAGACGACGAGCGTCGGCCCGTCAACCACCTGCCCCGCCTCCGCGACGCCCGCCTGGCTCGCTGCCAGCTGGAACAGGCGGTTCTTCACCACCCGCGCTTCAACGCCAGCCTCACGCAGGACACGGCGGAGCGTCGTGATCTCCTTGACGGAGAGCCCGCGGTACTCCGTGCCGATGACGATGCTGGCCTTCTGGACCAACTCCTTCAGCTCGGCGACGTTCGCTTCCTTTTTCGCTGTTGGCATGCACGCCACCTCCGGCGACACGAAAACGAAAAACCCCTGCCAGAGACAGGGGCACACGCGCAAAGTCCGCCGCGAAAGGGCGTCTCCCGTCGTATAGCGCCTCGGCAGGCTGTGTTTAAGTCCCGTGGGACGCCTGCTGTCTCAAGCACGTGGAGTGTACCGGGCATGCCGCCGGCCCGCAACGGCGCCGACGTACACCTGTGCGGCCTACACGGCCACGCGGTATCCCGCCGCGGCCCACGCCTCGATCCCGCCGTCCAGGCTGGACACGCTCTCCACGCCCGCCCGCTCCAGCAAGGAGACCGCGGTGGCCGATCGCTCGCCATGGCCGCAGTACGCTACGACCGGACGGTCGCGCATCACCTCGCGCGATCGCATCACGAGGTCACCGAGCGGGATGTGGACCGCCTCCGCCAGATGTCCGACCCGATACTCGTCCGGCTCGCGGACGTCCAGTGCGATGGCCCCATCGCTCAGCGCCTTCCGCACCGATCGCGCGTCCGCCAGCCGGGTCCGCGCGATCGGCAGTCCTGCCGCCTCCCACGCCCGCACGCCGCCGTCAAGCACACCCGCAAACCGCTCGTACCCAACCAGCAACGACTCGTCCAGCGCGCGTCCGATGGGCTCGTCCCCCGCCACGAACAGCAGTGTCGCGTCGGCGGGCACCAGCCATCCGAGCCACACCGCGTACACGTCCCGGAGCGCGATGCTCAGCGACCCGGGTACGTGCGCCGCCATGTAGGCCGCCGGCGGCCGCAGGTCGATCACCGTTGCGTCGTGGCTCGCCGCGGCAAAGTCCGATGGCGCGAGCAGGGGAGGCGGTAGCAGATCGCTGCGCAACCGTGCGCCCGCCTGGTTGATCGCCCGCATGCGGAAGTAGTATGCCGGTGTCGATGGGAACGTCGTCGGGAACCACCGCGCGAACTCTGTCTCGTCGTCGAAGGCCAGCAGGGGGTTGTGCACGCGCTCCGCGCCCAGCGTCGACGTCCGTTGCCCGCCGCCGCCCGCCGAACAGAACGAGCCGCCGCCGTGCGTCGGGTACAGCACGGTCTCGTCCGGGAGCGCCGCGAACGCGGTCTTGAGCGTGCGGAACTGGGCGCGCGAGAGCTGTTCGGTCATGGCCGGCGCGATCAGATCCGTCCGCGCCGCCCCCCCGACGATCAGCGACCCGCCGCTGAACAGCATCGGCGGCCCGGCCCCCGCGCGGAGCACGTAACTCAGGTGCTCCGGCGTGTGTCCCGGCGACCCGATCGCCTCCACCTCCGCGCCGCCCAGGGCCACCCGCGTCGCAGGAGCGACCGGACGGTGCGGCAGCCGCGAGCCCGCGCCCTCCGGGAGCAGCAGCGTCGCCCCCAGCCGGGCCGCGAACTCGTGGGCACCTGACACGAAGTCCGCGTGCAGGTGTGTCTCCAACACGGACGTGATGCGCCAGCCACGCGCCTCCGCATCGGCGAGGTACCGGTCGACCGTGCGATCGGGATCGACGATCAGCGCGTCGCCACCCTCAAGCCCGACCAGGTACGAGCTGTTACCGAGCCCCTCGTGCACGAACGGGATCACCTTCATCGCTTTACACGCCCCAAACCTATCTCCGCCCCCGTGACAGGGTGGCGAACGCCACCGCGCCCGAAGCGGCGGTCACGGCGGCCACCGCCTGGATCGCAGCGCCAAAGCCGAACGCGTCAGCCAGGGCGCCCGCCGCCAGCGCGCCGCCGATTGCGCCGGCGTCGCGCCAGAATCGATACACGCCCAGCGCCGTCGCGCGTTCTCCCGGGTGCACCGCGTCACCCGTCGCGGCCAGCAGCGCGGGGTACACCATGGCCGTGCCGGTCCCCAGCAGCGCAAGGGCCGCTGCCCAGACCGCAAACTGCGTGCTCACACCGATCACGGCAATGCCCACCGCCTGCACCAGCATGCCAGCGACGATCATCGGCTTCCTCCCCACGACGTCGCTGGCCCAGCCCGTCAAGAGCTGGAGGCCTCCCCACATTAGCGGATAGATCGCCGCCAGGGTGGCCACCCGGTTGAGTGACAGCCCGTGACTCGCGAAGTACAGCGGAAAGATCCCCCACGCCAGCCCGTCGTTGAGGTTGTTCACGAACCCCGCCTGGGAGATGCCGATGAGGCGCGGCTCCCGCCACGTCCCGCGAGCGAAGCTCCGCCCCAACGAGGCGCCCGCACTCTCCGGGGCCCCCGGCGCGAGGTCGGCCGTCTCGACCTCCACGAGCGCGGACGTATCGCGCACGAACAGCACGCTCAATGCCAGACCGCAGGCGGCAAACGCGATGCCCAGGTACCACGGCGCCGGTCGCAGGCCGTACGCGCTCGCGATCAGGCCTGCGGCGA
Source organism: Dehalococcoidia bacterium (assembly GCA_035632115.1). GTDB lineage: Bacteria > Chloroflexota > Dehalococcoidia > DSTF01 > JACRBR01 > DASQHL01. The sequence goes on from DASQHL010000025.1 coordinate 8,474, forward strand.
AGGCGGCTCCGGCAACCGCAAGGTAACCGGCCGCCTCGTTCAGACCCAGCGCCAACCCCCGGCGCTTCGGGCCGGCGAGGTCGATCTTCATGTTCACCGTCATCGACCACGCCAGGCCCTGGTTCAGCCCCAGCAGAAGGTTGGCCGCGATCACCCATCCCCACGCCGGCGCGAAGATGATCACCAGCGGCACCGGCACACCGAACAGCCAGCCCGCGATCAGGATCGACCGCCGGCTGAATCGCTCCGAGAGACGCCCGGCGAACAGGTTGGCGATCGCCTTGGCGGCGGCGAACGTGGCGATGAACGAGACCGCCACCGTCTTCGACGCCACCCCGAACTCATCGCGCGCGAGCACCGGCAGGATCGAACGTTCGAGTCCCACCATGCCGCCGACGAACGCGTTCGTCGCGACCAGCAGCGCGAACTGCCGCCAGTTCGCGCGCAGCCCCAGGGTCCGGCCGGCACCCGGCGCTACGCCCCGTACCTGCGCGGTCGCACCGAACCGCGGCACTCTCCTCACGGGCGGGCCGTGAGAACGATGAGGCCCCAGAGCACGGTGGGTGATGCCATCGGCGTCCCAAGCGCCGGGGACAGCGCCGGCGAGAAGCGCAGCCACAGCTGCGTCCGCGCGAGGGTCGCGTCGTCCACCTGCCCGAGGCTCTCCGCCGCAAGCCGCCGTGGTGGCACCGCCGAACCGGCCATCGCGTCAGCCCGGCTTCACGCCGGAGAACGTCACTCCGCGCGTGTCGAACTCCCTGGCGTCAGATTCGTGCTTCGATCCAGAATAGACATCCACCTGGCGCCCCCAGCGAATCTCTTTGAAGCCGACGTGGTCCAGCACCCAGTCCCATTCCCTCTGCATCAGCGCTCCGGCGATGCAGTTCGACCACAACTCGATGTCGTCCTTCGCCTCCTGCGGCACGTCCTTGTGGACGATGATATCGCCGATGGCGAAGCGGCCGCCGGGGCGCAGGACGCGGTACACCTCGCGCATGACCGCCGTCTTGTCGGGTGTCAGGTTGAGCACGCCGTTGCTGATCACCACGTCCGCGCTGCCGTCCTGCACCGGCAACTCTTCCAGGTATCCTTCGCGCACGACCACGTTGGTGAGCCCCAGCAGGCGCGCACCCGCGCTCGCCTTTTCGCGCATCGCCACGGTCATGTCCACCGCGATGACCCGGCCGGTTGGGCCTACCTGTAGCGCCGCCTGGAGCGCGTCGAAGCCAGCCCCACATCCCATATCCACGACCGTGTCGCCGGAGCCGAGCTTGCCCATCGAGAATGGATTGCCGGTCCCGGCGAACGACTCCACGGTCGCTTCCGGCAACCGGTCGACGTCCGCCGCGTCGTAGCCCAGCATCATCGCCAGCGGCCGGCCCGTATGGAAGTGGAACCCCTTGCGCGGCTCGCGCGCCACCTCCGTGTACTTCTCGCTGATCTGCCGTCGCAACCGCTCGCGATCGACCATCGCCGCCGTAACTTGATCGACCATGTTCCGCATCTCCTACTACGCTACGTTGATGGCCGTCGCACCGGACGCCAGGCATTCGACCAGATTCGCGGCGGTGACAATCCGCGCACCCTCGATGAGATCGTCGTCGCCGATGCCGCGTGGCTTGGTGCACGCCGCACATGCCCAGATCTGGCCACCGCTCGCGACGAACGACTGGATGACCTCCTGCACGGGCTGAAACCCCTCCTTGCGGACGCCGTCAGCGTAGCCCTTCGTCGCAAGCCGCACTCCCTCGACAGTGAGGAAGACGATCGCTTCTTGATCGGCGCTCGCGGCGACGTTCGCGACGACGAACGGTAGGGTCGCCCGTTCCGGATCTTCCTTGCCGTGCGCGCAATTTACGAGGATCGTGGCCATGGTTTGCGTCCTTCCGTTTACTTCTTGCGGATGAAGAATCGTGTGTGCTGGTCGTCGTCCTCCACGACATCGACCAGCGGGTTCCCGGTCAGCCGTGCCCAGGCAGGTACGCCCTCCCGCGCGGAGGGGTCATCAGTGCGAACCTCGACGACGCCGCCGCTGTTCACGTTTCGCAGTGTCTCCTTGATGCGGGGAGTCAGCGTCGCACACGCGTCGCCATACGCAACGACGATCTCGTCAGCGGTGATGGGTGCTGAGTCGTCCATCATGCCGTCCCCCATCATCTACTTGTCTCGCGCGTCAGCGGAGACTCTTGCGCGGATCTCTTCATCGGTCCGCTTCATCTCCGGGTGGTTCTCATCGACGTGCTTGCGGGCGAGCCGGAACAACTCTTCATCGTCAACTCCCCGAAGTAGGTGCCCGCACGGGCAATCGATACAGCGAGCCATGGCGGTTCCTCCTTGCGAAGCTCGAGCATGTCTGTGGCGGCGATCTTAGCGGCTCATAATCTATTTGTCAATAGATTTCTTGAACTATTGCAGAACATTTTCTGAGGCCGTACAGTACACGCATGTCCCACCGCCCCTTCAAGCAACGCCTTTACCCGCTCTTCGCCCGGATTGGGCACGCGCTGGCCAGCGACCGCCGCCTGGAGCTGCTTGATCTCCTCGCGCAGGCGCCACGGCACGTCGAGGCGCTGGCAAGCGAGTCCGACATGTCCGTCGCCAGCGTGTCGCAGCACCTGCAGGTGCTGCGCAACGCCCACCTTGTCGAGACAGAGCGCGAGGGCACGAAGGTGCGCTACCGGCTCGCCGGCGACGACGTACTCAAGCTCTGGCTCTCGCTGCGGACCGTCGCCGAACGCCGTCTGGCGGAGGTTGCACAGCTCAAGCGGGACTTTGAAATCGAAGGCGCCGGTACCGAGCAGGTGTCACGCGGGGATCTCCTGGCGCAGATCGATCAGGGGAAGATTATGCTTATCGATGTCCGTCCCCGGATCGAATTCGAGAGTGGCCACCTGCCGGGCGCCGTATCGATCCCGGCCGACGAGCTGCCGGCGCGACTGGGCACGCTCCCGAAACGGCTGCGCATCGTCGCCTATTGCCGCGGCGAATATTGCCTGCTCGCCGATGAGGCCGTGGCCACGCTGCGTGGCGCCGGCTTCGATGCGGTGCGGCTCGCAGGGGGTTGGCCCGAATGGTGGGATGAGCGCCGCCCGACGGTCAGCGGCGTGTGACGCGTCCGCCGGGCGCGGCGCCGCTCGTTCCCGGAACGCGAACAGAGCAGGCCCTTGCCTGCTCTGTGTCCCTTGTCTTCCGGCTGCGGGCTATCCCCCGCGCATCGCCAGCGTCGGCGTCGGGTCCAGGCGGATGCCGGGGCCCATCGTCGTTGTCAGGGTGATGGTCTTGATGAAGATGCCCTTGCCGCCCTGCGGCTTCGCCTTCACGATCTCGCCGACCAGCGTCGCCATGTTCTCTTCCAGCACCTGCTCGCTGAAGCTGGCTTTGCCGATCGGCACGTGGATGATCGCCGTGCGGTCCAGGCGGAACTCGACGCGACCCTGGCGCGCGTCGTTGACGGCTTTCGCCATGTCGGCGGCGTCGACCACCGTGCCGGAGCGCGGGTTCGGCATGAGCCCCTTCGGGCCGAGCACGCGGCCGAGCCGCCCGACCTTGCCCATGAGGTCGCGCTGGGCGAGCGCGACGTCGAAGTCCGTGTAGCCGCCCTCGACCTTCTTGATCAGCTCGTCACCGCCGACCTCGTCCGCGCCCGCCTCGGTCGCCAGGCGCGCGCCGTCGCCCTCGGCGAACACGAGCACGCGCACCGTCTTGCCCAGCCCGTGCGGCAGGAGCGCCGTCCCGCGGATCTGCTGGTCGGCGTGCCGCGGGTCCAGGCCGGTGCGCAGGTGGAGCTCTACGGTCTCATCGAACTTCGCGAAGGAGCACTCCTTCGCGAGCTTGATCCCCTCCTGCGGGGAGTACAGCTTCTCCGCATCGATCAGTTTCGCCTTCTCGGTGTACTTCTTCCCTCGCTTCACGTCCTCGTCCTCCCTGGCGGCGTCACCCTCTCGGGCCGAGTCGACCTCCGGGCGGGTTGCGCGCCTTCAGTCTCCGTCGCCGGCTGCGTGCCCCGCGGCACGATCCGTCGGTCTGCGTCTCGCTACGAGACTTCGATCCCCATGCTGCGGGCCGTCCCTTCGATCATCTTGACGGCCGATTCGACGTCGTTCGCGTTCAGATCCTTCATTTTCAGCTCTGCGATCCGCTTGACGTCGGTGGCCGAGACGGAGCCCACCTTCTCGCGCTTCTGGGCGCGGCTCCCCTTCTCCAGGCCGGCCGCCTTCTTCAGCAGGTCGGACGCGGGCGGCGTCTTCAGCACGAAGGAAAACGAGCGGTCCTCGTAGATGGTGATCTCGGCGGGCACGATGCTGCCGGCCTGGCTGGCCGACTTTTCGTTGTACTCCTTGCAGAAGCCCATGATGTTGATGCCGTGCTGGCCCAGCGCGGGCCCGACGGGTGGCGCGGGGTTGGCCTTCCCGGCTTCTATCTGCAGCGTGAGCACGGCCCGAATCTTCTTTGCCATCTTGTTCCTCTGGCGCGATCCGTCCGCGCCGCCACGGTTACAACGAGAAGCCAGGCCGGCGGCCTGGCACCCTCACAGCCTGCGCGCCCGCACGGCCGCGCTACAGGCGCTCGACCTGCAGGAAGTCCAGTTCCACCGGCGTCTCGCGGCCGAAGAAGGACACGAGCACCTTCACCTTGCCCTTTTCCAGGTTGATGTCGTCGACCTGTCCGACGAAGTCCTGGAACGGGCCATCGACGATGCGCACGCTCTGCCCGACGATGAAGCCGACCTTGACCTTCGGCGCCTCGACGCGCATCTGCCGCAGGATCCGCTTCACTTCCGGCGGCTCCAGCGGCACCGGCCGCGTGCCGGAGCCGACGAACCCCGTGACGCCCGGGGTGTTGCGCACGACGAACCAGGCGCGGCTGGACTCGACGTCGTCCTCCTTGAGCTCGATCATCTGGGTCAGCACGTAGCCGGGGAAGATCTTCCGCGCCACGGTGCGCCGCTGGCCGTCGCGAATCTCGATTTCGTCCTCGGTCGGGATCACGACCTGGAAGATGAGGTCTTTCGCGTCCATGGTCTGGATGCGGTGCTCCAGGTTCGTCTTGACCTTGTTCTCGTAGCCGGAGTACGTGTGGATCACGTACCAGGCGCGGCCCTCCTGGATGGCTGCGTCCTCCGGCGATTCGGCGCCTTCCGGCAGCTCGGCGTCTTTGACCTGCGCCGCGGCGGCCTTGCCTTTTCGTGCCATTACGCGGTCACTTTCTCAGCAGCGTGTGGTCGACCAGGAAGTTGAAGCCGATGTCGATGCCGCCCAGGGCGAGGCCGATCACGATCGACACCACGACGACGGCCACAGTGAGCCGCATCGTCTCCTCGCGCGTAGGCCACGTCACCTTGCGCAGCTCGGACACCACATCGCGCACGGCCTTCGGCACCCAGCGGTCGTAGAACGACAGGTGCTTCGCCGCTTCGGCCGCGGCGGCGGGATTCGCCTTCTTCGCGGACGGCCGCGCACCCGCCGGCCGGAACGCCTGCCCCTTCGCCGGCGGCTTCTGGATGAGCGGTTGTCGGCGCAGCGCGCGGCTCATGCGGACCTTCCTTAGCGAACTTCGCGGTGCGGCCGGTGCATCCGGCACCGGGGGCAGAACTTGCTCAGCTCCAGCCGATCCGGGTCGTTGCGCCGACTCTTGGACGTAGTATACGTGCGCTCTTTGCACTCCGTGCAGGAGAGCGTGATGATCTGCCGGTCGTCCTTCTTCGCCATCGCCTCACCTGATCCGCCGGGGGGCTACCCCGCCGGACCCTTCCACGAGCGCCACAGCCGCCCGCGCCAACTGCCGGGCAGGCCGAGGCGCTTCCCGTGCCGTCTACTCCAGGATCTTCGTCACGGCGCCGGCGCCGACGGTGCGGCCGCCCTCGCGGATGGCGAACCGGAGGCCGTCCTCGACCGCCACCGGCGTGATCAGCTCCACCGTCATCTTGACATTATCGCCCGGCATCACCATCTCCACGCCTTCCGGCAGGCCGATGGTGCCGGTGACGTCGGTCGTCCGGATGTAGAACTGGGGCCGGTAGCCGGGGAGGAAGGGCGTGTGCCGCCCGCCCTCGTCCTTGGAGAGGACGTACACCTCGGCCTCGAACTTCTTATGCGGCGTGATGGAGCCGGGCTTCGCCAGCACCTGGCCCCGCTCGATGTCCTCGCGCTCGATGCCACGGAGGAGGCAGCCGACGTTGTCGCCGGCCTCGCCCGTATCGAGCGTCTTCTGGAACATCTCGACGCCGGTCACCGTCGTCTTGCGCGACTCGCCGAAGCCGACGATCTCGACCTCTTCGCCGACCTTCACGACGCCGCGCTCGATACGCCCGGTCACCACGGTGCCGCGGCCCTTGATGCCGAAGACATCCTCCACCGGCATCAGGAACGGCCGGTCCTTCGGTCGCGCCGGCGTGGGGATATAGCTGTCGACAGCGTCCATGAGGTCGTTGATGCACTTGTAGGCTTCGTCGGTCGGGTCGGTGCTGGTGCTGTTCAGAGCGGCCAGGGCGCTGCCGCGGATGATCGGGATGTCGTCACCGGGGAAGCCGTTCTTCGTGAGCAGCTCGCGCAGCTCCAGTTCGACCAGGTCCAGCAGCTCCGGGTCGTCCATCTGGTCGACCTTGTTCATGAACACGACCATGCTGGGCACTTCGACCTGGCGCGCCAGCAGGATGTGCTCGCGGGTCTGCGGCATCGGGCCTTCGGGCGCGGCGACGACGAGGATGGCGCCGTCCATCTGCGCCGCGCCGGTGATCATGTTCTTGATGTAGTCGGCGTGTCCCGGGCAGTCGACGTGCGCGTAATGCCGCGCCTTCGTCTCGTACTCCACGTGCGCGATGGCGATCGTGATGCCGCGCGCGCGCTCTTCCGGGGCGTTATCGATGCTGCCGAACTCGCGATAGCTCGCGAGCTTGCTCATGGCCAGCACCTTGGTGATCGCCGCGGTCAGCGTGGTCTTGCCGTGGTCGACATGGCCGATGGTGCCGATGTTGACGTGCGGCTTGGTCCTCTCGAACTTCTGCTTGGCCATGGCTGGCTTCTCCTCCTGCACCCTCCCTGGCTAGGAGGGTCTGCTGCCGATCTCCGCCGCGCGGAGCCGCCGTCCCGGGGACCCGCGTCCCGCGGTCCGTCGCTGTCCTCACCGGCCCGCCGCGGCGGGCGCGTTTCCTGCTGGAGCCCACAATCGGATTTGAACCGATGACCTCACCCTTACCAAGGGTGTGCTCTGCCAACTGAGCTATGTGGGCAGAATCCGGTCTCGTCGTGGCGGGCGTGGCACACCGCGTTTGCCTTCAACCCACCATGCTAACCCTACATCTGGAGCCCGAGAGGGGATTCGAACCCGCTAACCTGCCGATTACAAATCGGCTGCGCTACCGTTGCGCCACTCGGGCCCGAAACGCCGCCCTCCGCGTTCAGGGCGCCCCTGACCGACGATGGTGGGCTGATTGTAAACGTGCCGAACAAAAATAGGCCCCGCACAAGGCGGGCTTCGCGGCCATAGTATATGGACGCAGATTCGGGCAAGTCAAGGAATCGGGGCTCCCCCGCGATTCCGCGCGCTGACGGCGCGAGCGAGGCGCAGCCGGGCCTATACTGCCGGCAACACAGACGGCTGACCACAGACAACAGACAACAGACTGGCACCCCGGCGCAAGTCAGCAACCACCAGTGACCAGTCACCAGCGACCAGACCACGAGCGATGCACCACCTTCACGTCCTGCACACCATCGGCCGTACGCCCATGGTGGAGCTCACGAAGCTCTCGCCGCGGCCGGGCGTGCGGCTGTTCGCCAAGCTCGAAGGGTGGAATCCCACCGGGTCCATCAAGGACCGCATCGTCAAGCACATGATCCAGCACGCGGAGCGGGAGGGGCGCCTGGTGCCGGGGGATACCGTCATCGAGGCGAGCACCGGCAACACCGGCATCGCCCTGGCGATGATCGGGCGGGCCATGGGCTACCACGTGCGCGTCGTCATGCCGGAGAACGTGTACCCGGAGATCCCACGCGCCCTGGGCGTCTACGGCGCGGAGGTGCAGTGGGTGCCCGCAGCGGATACCGTGACCGGCGCCATGGCCGTCGCCCGCAAGCTTGCCGCCGACGAGGGCTGGTTCATGCTCGACCAGTTCTGCAATCCGCATAACGCGCGCGCGCACTACGTCTGGACCGGCCCGGAGATCCTGGAGGACGTGCCGGAGGTCGATGTGTTCCTCGCCGGGCTGGGGACGGGGGGCACGTTGATGGGCACGGGGCAGCGCTTGAAGGAGGCGAACCCCCGTACGAAGGTGATCGCCGTGGAGCCGCACCCCGGCAATCAGCTCCAGGGGCTGAAGAGCCTGGCCGATGGCTTCATCCCGCCGATCCTCGACCTTGGCTTTCTCGACGGGAAGATCCTCGTGCGCAGCGGGCACGCGTTCCGCGCGGCGCGGCTGCTGATGCAGCGCGAGGGAGTGTTCGGCGGCATCTCCGCCGGCGCGGTGCTGCACGCCGGCCTGAAGTTCGCCGAGCGGCTGGAGCGGGCGAACATCGTGATGATCTTCGCCGACTCCGGCTGGAAGTACCTGGAGACGAACCTCTGGTCGCGCGACCTGCCGTCGGAGGAGCACGAGGAGTCGCTGGACGACATCATCTGGTGGTGAGGTGGTCGGTTCGGCGGCCGCTGGTCGTTGACGACGCCGACACTGAGATGAGTGGATTTCACACACAACTGCTTCGCAGACGCTTGACCTGCGCAGGGCGAAGAGTATGATCAGCGTCACCTATGATGCGAAGCAGCGATTGGCACGCCGTCCAGATCGCGCGCCGGCTGGGGCTCGCGGCGATCGCCATCGCCTGCGCAGGCGGCCTGGCTCTGCACGACCGTCCGGTGGCGCACGCCGCCTCGTTCAGCGTCACGACCACGGCGGACAGCGGCCCAGGGAGTCTCCGCCAGGCGATCCTTGATTCCAACGCCACGCTGCCGGGGCCGAACGCCATCACCTTCAGCATCCCGTCGGGCGGCATCCAGACGATCGCGCCCCTCACGGCGCTGCCGAGTGTCAATGTGCCGGTAACGATCGATGGCACGACGCAGTCCGGCTACAGCGGCACGCCGCTGATTGCGTTGAACGGCGCCTCCGCCGGGCCGGCGTCCGATGGCCTCGACATTAGCACCACCGATACGGTCGTATCGGGACTCGCGATCGGCGCATTCTCGCGCTCGGGCATCTATATCGAGGGGACCCCGGGGCCCGTCGAGATCGTGGGGAACTTCATCGGCACCGACGCCACGGGGACAGCTGCCCGCGGCAACATCAGCGCCGGCGTCCTGCTTGACGACTTTGCGCTCAACGTGACCATCGGTGGCACATTGGCAGGCCAGCGGAACGTCATCTCCGGGAACGGGAATGGCGTGGTGATCGACGCCAACGTGACCGATGGCACGAATGGCAACGTCGTCGAGGGCAACTACATCGGCACTGATCCGACAGGCACCGTGGCGCTCGGCAACACCGGGGACGGGGTCCAGCTAGTGAATGGATCCGCCTCAACGAGCAACACCATCGGCGGCACAGCGGCGGGCGCCGGCAACGTCATCTCTGCCAATGGCGGAAGCGGTATCTCCCTCGCGGGCAGCGCCATGAACGATACCGTCCGGGGGGATCTCATCGGCACCAATGCGGCCGGCACCGGCGCCCTGGGCAACGCGGTGGCGGGGGTCCGGCTTGACGTGGCCGGCCCAGGCAACATCATCGGTGGCACCGCCGTCGGTGCGCGCAACGTTATTGCCGGAAACGCCGAGGGCGTGGAACTGGACGGGGCGAGCGGAAACCAGATTACGGGCAACTACATCGGCACAGACATCAGTGGGACGGTGCCGCTCAAGAACACCGACATGGGTGTCGTGGCCCTGAGCGGCGCGCTCGCGAGCGTCCCGTCCGGCAACATCGTGGGCGGCACGCTCCCGGGCGCGGGGAACGTGATCTCCGCCAACGGCGCGAGCGGCGTCGGCCTGTTCAAGGCGACAAACAACGTGGTGGAGGGCAACCTCATCGGCACCAATGCGGCCGGCACCGGCGCGCTGGGTAACGCGGTGGCGGGGGTCCAGCTGGCGGGTGGGGCGTCGAGCAACGTCATCGGGGGCACCGTCCCCGGCGCGCGTAACGTTATCTCCGGAAACGCGGAGGGCGTGGAACTGGACGGGGCGAGCGGAAACCAGATTACGGGCAACTACATCGGCACGGACGTCAGCGGGACGCTGCCGCTCAAAAACACCGACATGGGTGTCGTAGCCCTGAGCGGCGCGCTCGCGAGCGTCCCGTCCGGCAACGCCGTGGGCGGCACGCTCCCGGGCGCGGGGAACGTGATTGCGAACAATTCGTCGTACGGTGTGTTCCTGGGTTCCGGCAACGGGAACGCGGTGCTCTCGAACTCTATCTTTCAGAATGGGCTGGGCGGGTTCTATCTCGGCGCGGGGGCGAACAACGACCAACCTGCGCCGGCGCTCACCGATGCCTCCACTGACGGAAGCGCCACCACCGTAGCCGGGGTGCTCACGGCGGCGCCGCTGAGGACCTATCGAATCGAGTACTTCAGCAACGCGGCGTGCGGGCCGGGCACCGCGCAGGGCCGCTCGTTCATCGGCGTCGCCGGGATCACGACCGACGGGGCGGGCACAGCGGTGCTCAACAACACGTTCCCGATCAGCGTGGGTGCCGCTCAGATCGTCACCGCCACCGCGACCGATTCCAACGGCGATACGTCCGTGTTCTCGAACTGCCAGACGGTACGGGGTCCGGCGGCAGTGGGCGGCATTGCAGAGGTCCCCGACGCCTCGATGCTTACCGGAGCGGCGAGACGGCACGGGTCTGGCCGGCTGCAGAACTGGGAGATGGGCGCCGCCCTCGGCGCGGTAGCGTTGGGGATCCTGATCTGCGCGGGCGTGCGCACCCGACGGCGGTGACCGGCCGATTCAATTTGGTCGAGCGGCTGGAGCGGGCGAACATCGTGATGATCTTCGCCGACTCCGGCTGGAAGTACTTGGAGACGAACCTCTGGTCGCGCGACCTGCCGTCGGAGGAGCACGAGGAGTCGCTGGACGACATCATCTGGTGGTGAGGTGGTCGCTGATGAAATGGTGCGTCTTGGGATCTCCGTTGTTTTCAACGGAGCGTGCCGGGACACCGAAACGACGCGCGAAACCGCCCTGATCATAGCTCGCTGCCATCGTCGCGCTGCCGTATCGCCCGGATGTGATTGATCTCGCCCGCGTGATAGCAGTCGTGCTGGATCATCACCGAGATGACCTCAGCCGTCGTGTCTCTCGCTCCGTGCCACTTCGTGGTCATCGTCGTCAGGTCGCCGTCCTGCAGTCCCGACATCCCGGACATAAACGCCGCGTGCCCCTCGCGCGCCCAACCGACCAGCGCATCGATCTCCGCCGGACGCTGGGCAGCGACCTCACTCCACGCGGGCCGCTCGCCGCTGAACAGAAACTTCGCGTAGATGTGCTTGGCGATCGCCGCATGTTCGAAGATCCGCCGGACCGATCGCTCGCCGTGCGGCGGCACCCAGTCCCAGTCTTCCGCCCGTACGTTTGCCAGGTTCCCAATCAGTGACTGCGTGTTCTCCCCGTCGAATGAACGCCGCAGCAACGCCTCGAGCCGTTCCACCGCATCGCGCGCCATGCACTCATCCTATCCAAAGGCCGCGAAGAGAACAGCTTTTCGAACGGCTTCATCTGCCCGACCGATGCGCCCGGCGGCACCAGGAGCGGCGTCCGCAAGCAGCAGGCCGGCCGCCTCCCAGCCCTCGCGCACCCCTGAGGACCGCGCCGCGCGCTGTCACCTTCAGACCGCCGTCCGCGTCCGCCCCCCAATTGCGGCGGCGGTACAAGTGGTGGGCGACGGGTTGCCCACGACGCTCGTCGTGAGCTGGCGGATGCTGCGGGGGGTGCGGCGCGGCATCGTCGTGGTGCACGCGCGCGCGAGATGTCCGAGCGGCGCATGTCAAGCAACGCATGCGCGGGTATCGCGTTCTCTCCGATAGATAGCCGAGAGGAGAGGCCCATGATCGTCGTGTTTGGCGTCCGGACGAAGGGCGGAGCCGACTGGGAGGGGATCCTGCGGTGTCCCGCGTGCAGCAAGTGGTGCGCGCACCAGGGCGTTCACACGCAGCGCTCGTTCACCCTGTTCTTCGTCCCCGTGCTGCCCGTCTCGACGACCCGACTGCGAGTGTGCGCCGTCTGTCGCCGGAAAGAGAAGCTCGATGAGGCCGCCTACGAGAGCACCGCGCGCCGCGCCCGTGAGGGCCAGCGGCTCGTCGAGGCGTACAAGCGCAGCCCGGCCGAGCTCGAGCGCCGGCTGGCAATGTCCGAGATACACGTGCGGTCTTTCGCCGGCTGACGGACGGCACGACATCGCCACCACGAGCGCAGGTGGCGCTCCCGAGTGTTTCGACGCGCGTTCGTCTACGCCAGGGTCACCGGGAGGGCGCGGACGCCGCGCAGGATGATGTTGTCGCCCCACTGCAGGCGATCGGTCGCCAGGCGCATGTCCGGGAAGCGCTGCGCCATCGCGGCCAGCGCGACGGCGCCCTCCAGGCGTGCCAGCGGGGCGCCGAGGCAGTAGTGGATGCCGTTGCTGAACGATAGGTGGCGGTTGTCCTGCCGTGTGAGGTCCAGCCGCCACGGCTCGGCGTACTCGTCCGGGTCGTGGTTGGCCGCGCCCAACAGGAGGATCACCTGCTGCCCACCCTTTGCCACGCGGCCCTCGCCCAGGTCGACGTCCGCCAGCGGGAAGCGGCTCGTCATCTGCACGGGACTGTCGTAGCGCAGCAGCTCCTCCACCGCCGTGCCGACGAGCGACGGGTCGTCGCGCAGCGCGTGGTACTGCTCCGGGTGCCGAAGCAGCGCCAGCAGGCCGTTGCCGATGAGGTTCGTCGTCGTCTCGTTCCCCGCAACCAGCAGCAGGATGGCCATCTGGAACACCTCGCCGAGCGAGAGCTTGTCGCCGTCCTGCTCCGCCGCCACGAGCGCGCTGAGCAGGTCCTCGCGCGGCTCCCGCCGCCGCTCCTCGACGATGCCGGCGAAGTACTCCCGCAGCTCGTTCGCCGCCTTGTTCGAGCGCCGCATGTCGTCGATCGACCCCAGCCCGAGCGAGCGGACGACTTCGTCCGACCACGCCTTGAACTGCTCGCGGTCCTCCGCCGGGATGCCCAGCATCTCCGCGATGACGATCACAGGCAGCGGGTACGCCAGCTCGCGGATCACATCCATCCGCCCGGCCTTCGCCGCCGCATCCAGCCGCTCCTCCACGATCGACTCCACGCGGGGCCGCAGCGACTCCACCGTGCGCGGCGTGAAGGCGCGGTTCACGAGCGAGCGCAGCCGCGTGTGATCCGGCGGATCCAGCACCAGCATCGGCCGGACGTCAGCGTCCTCCGGGGACATGGCGCCCTGGCGGACGGCGTCCGCGCGCAGCTTCTCCCAGTTCGGCAGCTTGCGGTTATCGACGAGGAAGCGGCCATCGCGCAGCAGGGCGCTGATGTCGCGGTGGCGGGAGATCACCGCGCCGCCGACGAGCGCCGAGCGGTGGAACGGGTCCTTCGCGAGGAGGCGCCGGTAGGTGGGGTAGGGGTCGGCCTGGAACCGCTTGTCGAGCGGGTTGAATGCGACGCCGGTGCGGACGCGCTCCACCGTCGTGAGCGCGCGGACCACCACCTGCTGCGTCGCCGCCTTCAGCCTGTCCCTCGCCGCCATGACGTACGCCCCTTTCGTCGCCTGGGGCGGCATCGTGACACGTCCCACAACCAGGCTTCAAGTACGCCCCGGCTGCACATTTCGCAGGAGATCTGCGTCTACCCTCCACGGCGGCGATAGGCCCGGGTGTCAACACCCCCTCCCAGCGGCGCCGGCCCTCCCGGGCGCCCTTCGCTCACGGAGCGGCGGAGTCACGCCGATACTTCTCAGACATGGCAGCCGAAGCACGCACCGATCCCCCGGCCGCTGGAGCCAGCACCACCGAGCGCCGCTTCGGCCTGCTCGGCGAGCGCTCCAGCGACGTCCTGGTCGAACTGAGGGACGGCACCGTGACCTACATCAGCCCGAACGCCGACGGTATCGGGGGGCTGGGCGCCGCCCTGGTCGGCCGCCAGGCGCTCTCGATCGTCCACCCGGACGACCGCGCGGCGCTGGCGCCGTACTTCGCGCCCGGCTGGAGCGGCGCCATCGACGCCATCTTCCGCGTCGAGACGACGGCCGGGTGGGCGTGGCGCGAGGTGCGCGGCGCGCGCGAGCAGCGCCCCGATGGCACACATCGGGCCGTGCTGATCCTGCGCGACGCCCGCCGCCGCGAGGACATCGACCACGCGCTGCGCGACAGCGAGGAGCTGTACCGCACGATTGTTGCCGGTATGAGCGAGGGCGTCACCGTGCAAGCCGAAGACGGGACGGTCATCGCCTGCAACGCCGCCGCCGAGCGCGTGCTGGGCATCGCCGCGTGCGACCTCATCGGCAAGACGGGGGCCGACCTTGGCTGGTCGTTTGTCTCGGAGGACGGCGCGCCGCTGCCGCCGGAGACGTTGCCGACGACAGTGGTCCGCCGCACGGGCCGCGCATGCCCGCCCGTCACCATGGGCCGCCGGTCCGGGGAAGGCTACCTCTGGCTAGCCGTCTCGGCGCACCCCCTCGGTGCGGTCGGCCCGCGGGCCGGCGCCGTGGTCTGCACGGTCGCCGATGTCACGCGCGAGGTCGAGGCGCGACACGCGCTGGTGGCGCGCGCCGCGGAGCTGGCCCGCACGAACGAGTCGCTGGCGCGGTCGGAGGGGGAACTGGCGCGCAAGTCGGCGGAGCTGGAACGCGCGCTTGCGGTCGAGCGGCGCTACGCCCGGATGGACCCGCTGACGGGCGTGCTGAATTACGGCAGCGTGACCGCGGAGATGCAGGCGCTCTGGGCGGACGGCACGGGCCACTTCGCCGCGCTAATGGCTGACGTCGACGGGCTGAAGTCGGTGAACGACACCTACGGCCACCACGCCGGCGACGCCGTGCTGCGGCGGGCGGCCTCGCTGCTGGCGCGCGACGGCGCCATCGTCGGCCGCTACGGCGGCGATGAGTTCGTCGTGCTGCTGCCGGGCGCGGACCGAGCGGCGGCCGAGTCGTACGTCCGTGGAGTCAAGGCGCTGCTCGATGCCTCGCCGGTAATTGATCCGGCGACGTCCGCGACGATCGCCGTGCGCGCCAGCATGGGCATCGCGGCGTTCCCCGCCGATGCAGCGCGCATCGCCGACCTGCTCCACGCGGCGGATACCGCCATGTACGCGGAGAAGAGCCAGCGCCGCCGCGCGTCGCGGCTGAGCAGCCTCCGCGAGCTGGCGGATGACCGCGTGGCCACGACGGTGGGGCTGGTGGCGCCGGCGCTTCTCGCACAGATGCCCTACCCGGACCGGCTGCACCAGGCCGGCCATCGCATCGCGCTCCACCTGGGCTGCGACGCGGTGAACATCGACGTGCTCGATCCACGGGGCGAGGTGTGCGTCAGCGGCATCTTCGTGCGGGCGGCGGACACGGTCATCCGCTCGTGGAACTACGAACAGGCATCCGGCCACAAGCCCATCGGCGACGTGCTGGACCAAGTGCGCGCGCCGGTCATCATCGACGACGTAGCGAGCTCGCCACACCTCACCGCGCAGCAACGCGCGCTCATCCTGGCCGCGGAGATCACGTCCGGCGTGGTCGTGCCGTTGATCGCCGGCGAGCGGATCATCGCCGTGATGTCCATCGGGCGCCGTGCGCGCGCCGCATTCTCGGCGGACGATGCGCGCTTCTACATGCGGGTGGCGACTGAACTGGCGCCGCTCATCGCCCTGACGTGGGACGCCGCGGAAGGGCTAGAACGCGCCGCCTGAGC
>DASQHL010000026.1:0-13209 GCA_035632115.1 Dehalococcoidia bacterium
GCCCGTGGCAACCACGCCGTCTGTGACGACGACGCCATCCGGCACCACCACGCCGCTCGGTACCACCACCCCGCCCGTCACGACGACGCCGGGCGGCACGGAAACCGCCGCGGCGACGCGCACCGCCGTCCCCACCGCGACCAACACCGTGCCGGCTGCAGGCACCGCCGCGCCGCCCGTCACCGGTACGCCGTCCGTCTCACCCTCGCCCGGCACGCCCGGCCCGTCCGCCACCGCCACCGGCACGCTGGCCCCGCCCGCGCGCGCCACGGCCACCAGCGCCGCCGCCACGGCCACCGCCGTCAACCAGACGCTGGGCTCTGTGCGCACCCCCGGCTCCGCCGCCGCCCGGACGGCCACCGCCGTCACGGGCACCCTGCCCGGCGCCAGCGGCTTCCCCAACACCGGCGTCTTCGGCGGAGGCGGCGCCGGCTCCGTCGCCCTGGCGGCGCTCGTCTCCGCCTGCGCGCTGGCGCTTCTCGCGGGTCTCCTGTGGTTCGTGGCGCGGCGCCGCTCGTGGCCGCGATGACCGAAGCCGTCAGCTCGACTTCAGCCAGAGCCGGCCCACGGTGAACTCCACGGAGCCCGCCGTGCGCGAGTCGATGTACAGCTTCGCCGGCGGCCCGTACGCCACCCGCAGCCGCACCGCCTCGCCCAGGAACGGCCGCACGCTGGACTGCGGCAGCGCGCGCTCGCACGCCAGCTCCGCGTAGATCACCACCCGGTCCGTGACGATGCTCAGGACGTTATCGCTGCAGCTCTGTGAGAAGAACAACTGGCGCGTCGCGGGCGCGCCGCCAGTCGGGTCGCCCAGCGTGATGTCGCCGGTGACCGCCACCGCCCCGGCCGGCACGCCGGGCGGCCGCGGCCGCGCGTCGGCCGTCGGCGCAATCGTCGTGACAGCCGCCGCCGGCGCCTTCGCCGGTGAGCCGCTGCTGGAGCAGGCAGCCGCCCCGGCCGCCGCGGCGGCGGCGAGCAGGACGGCGATCGCGGCGACGCGTCTGCGCGGCATCGGCTGGATCATACCACCGGCGTCAGATCCGCCCTGCGCGATTGCCCGCGCGCGCTCGCCCGTCAATCGACACGCTTGCGGGGCGTCTGCTAGAGTGCAGCGCTGCTGGAGGGGGGCTGGAGGAAGATGATCATCATGCATCGGACGGACATCCGCCGCGCCGCCCTGGCCGCCATCGCCGCGGCGGCGATGGTTCTGGCCGCCTGCTCCGGCGGCGGCTCCGCCACCAGGACCCCCACCCCCGCCCTCCCCACCGTCGCGCCCACCCCCCTCGGCATCATCGCCCAGCAGACCCAGGAGGCCGCGCTCTACAACCCGCCGCTCAAGGAGTACATCGGCACCGACCGCGCCTTCAAGATCTCCTTCCCCGCCACCTGGACCTACGAGGCCCTCAGCGGCAAGCCCACCCCGTCCTCCGATGCCTACGTCCGCGACAGCGCCGGCAACCTGCTCGCCTCCATCTCCATCCAGTGCTTCCCCGGCGTCACCGGCACCCAGGTGCTCAACAACGACGCCACCGGCGCCAAGGGCACCATGACCGGCGACCCGCGCACCGGCAACCACACCACCGTCCCCGTCCTCGGCGGCACCGGCGACCAGATCCTCTGGACAGGCAACCTCACCAACATCACCATCCAGCACCGCTCCCTCTACTTCACCGCCGGCGGCTGCGGCTGGCGCCTCCAGCTCAACACCTTCCCCGGCGCCGCACTGGAGAACTTCGATGCCACCTGGAACAGGATACTGGCGAGTTTCCAGCCCGGCCCCGTCTGACCCGCTGGCGCCGCTTCGTTGGAACGCCCATACTGCCCGCACACGACCTTCACAACCCCGAAGCAGAATCTTGTCACAGTCGTAACAAAGCGTTGACATCTTGGCCGGGACGGTGATAGTATCGGCCCGACCAACACCCCCCCGCCGCTGGTCGCCGGACATTGTCGTTGCCACCAGCCGGCATGCGTTATCAGTTCGTCCCCCGCCTGAACGGAAAGCGACCGTAGTTCTCGGATCCCGATCCGCGCCGCTGCGAGCGGCCGGGTCGCCGGCATGAAATCGACAAGGAGGTGCACCGAGAAGGGATATTGCGGTAACCGTACGAGCGTATCCAGTCCCTATCTGGCTGGTGCAGGAGGAACAACACAGTGAGAATGAAATCAGCAGGAGTCGCCGCTCTGGCGATTGTTGCGGTCCTGACGGGATTTATCGCTTTCGGTCCCGCGGCCAACGCCGCGAACGGCAAGGACCACTGGTACGCGGTCAGCCTCAGCACGACCGCCAACGGCTCCCACCCGAACGTCACGACGAAGCTCGCGCTCTGCACGGGCGTGCCCATCCCGGGCACCGTCAACACGGGCGGCTGCGGGCCGTCCGCCGCGTACGACACCCAGACCCGCGCCGCGGCTCCGGTGCGCGAGCCGTTCTTCGCCGCGGCGACGAACATCTCCACCGGCCTCACGCTGGTCAGCGGTGGAGCGCAGACCCCCGGTGAGAACACCGGCACCATCAGCTTCGACATCAACACCCAGGGCGGCACATTCGCCTCCGGCGGACAGCCCAACCAGTGCGGCAACATCGCCCAGGTTGGTGCCACCTTCCAGATCTACCAGGCGAAGCTCCAGCCGACCTCCGGAAACTACAACTCCGGCGCCGGCGGCACGGGCAAGCTCGTCTCCTCCGGCCCGGACAAGGGCGCCGGCAACCCCGGCGACACGGGTCTGGCCGGTGAGACCGACCCGACCGCCTCGTTCATGTCCTACGACCAGGAGCCGAACCTCGTGACGGCCACGCCGGCCGGCGTCGACAACACGCCGACCGCCATCGTCAACATCGAGAACGCGGTCGGCATCCCCTCCGCGGCGATCCTGACGCGCTCCTTCGGCGTCGCCATCATCGCCCCCGGCGTCTCGCAGACCTCGGTGAACTTCATCCAGGTCGCGACCAGCCTCGCGGCGGGCGCCGGCACAGCGAACGTCACCGTGCTGGGCGACCCGTTCGGCGCGTCCAACCCCTCGGGCCAGGCCACCACGACCTGCTCCCCGTTTGACTCCACGGTCACGGTGCTCGGCGTGACGGGAGCGGGCCCGGCGGTCTGCGCGGCCCCGGTCAACCCGAACGTCGTGACGCCGGTCTACCCCTGCCGCACGACGGCCCTCGCCGGCGGCACGAATGAAGTCACCATCTCCGCCGCCAACGGCACCAACCAGGCCTACTTCATCGGCCTCGGCGCGACGCCGGACTACGACGGCGATGGTGTCGTCGTGCGGGACAACTGCGCGGCACTCCCGAACCCGACGCAGACTGACAGCGCCGGCAACGGCATCGGCGACGCTTGCCGTGCCCCGGCCGTCACGAGCACCGGGACGGGCTGGACCAACGTCGACCCGACCGCCTTCACCAACGCCAGCAAGAGCTGCACGGCGGACGGCGTCACACCGAACACCGCGCCAGGCGTCCCGACTATTGTCGGGAACTCTTCCGGCTCGGAAACGGTGCAGAGCGCGGGCTGGTTCCCGTGCCAGGACGCCGATAACGACGGCTGGCTGAACTCCACCGACAACTGTCCGCTGACGGCCAACGTGGATCAGCTCTCCACCTCCGGCGATGGCATCGGCAACGCCTGCCACCCGGGCCCGCTGTCTGCGGCCGGCTACCCGGTCGCGGCCACCCTGGCCCACCCCATCCGCGGTGCCCAGGCCAACGGCACGTTCGGCACGTCGCCCTACGGCGGCGCGTACACGCACGACAGTGACATCTGCACGGCCCCCTGGGTCGTCGGCGGTCCCTCGGGCGACCTTCTCATCTCCTGCCTCGCCGACCAGAGCGGCGCGTCGAGCAACACCGGCTCGTCCGTCGTCACCGGCGGCGCCGTCAGCAACGGCGTCTGCGGCGCGGTACTGACCTTCCCCGGCATCCAGGGCACCTGTGCCCCCATGTCGTGGTTCGACTCGAACAACGACGGTACGCCGGACTACCTGTGCGTCGACAAGACCACGGGCAACCAGTGCACCGGCGCCACCACCACGGCCAACGCCCTGGTGTGGCGCGACCACGCGGCGGACTCCAACGCCGACGGTTACAGCGACGCCGACGAGACGTTGAAGTTGCCGGACGGCGTGACGAGCGTCGTCGGCTGTGCCCCTGTCGTGGGTGGCTGCCCGCCGAACCAGATCCCTGGTTCGGCATCGGCGACCGACACGGGCTTCTGCACGGCGGCGTGCGCATCCGCGGGCTACAACATCAACCCGCTGGGCGCGCCGCGTCCCAACTCCGCTGGCGTCGGTGAGGGCTGCGGGCCCACGCCGCTGCTGGCCAAGTCCGACGTGAACACGGACGGACAGGTGACCATTGGAGACTTCGGCAAGATGACACCGTGGTTCGGCCAGAAGGTGGCCGGCGGCGGCGACGTCCGCGCCGAGGGCGACATCAACGGTGACTCGCAGGTGACGATCGGCGACTTCGGCAAGATGGTGCCGTTCTTCGGAAAGAAGTTGTCCGTCAACTGCTAGCCCATTCGAGGGTGTGAAGTTCATGGAGGGCCGGGGCGGCCAGAAGCGCCGCCCCGGCCAGCCAACCAGCAAAGGAGGTGCGGCCGGAGCAGACGAATACGACGGAGGTCAGTTTGAGTTGATTCACCTGGAACCGTACTAGCCCCGCCCGGGACCACGAGAATCAGGCCCAGGCCCTACAACCAGGAGGAAATCACTCACATGTTCAAGCGAACCCTGTTGGGCGGCGCCATGGCGGCAGTCGTACTCGGGTTGGCAACGCTGGCCGGTAGTGGGACCGCCAGCGCCGCGCCACCCCCCGTCGGCACCGCTGGCGGCAACCTCCAGATCCAGGCGCCTGCCGCTGTCGCCGTCAGCAGCCCCTTCAACGTGGTGCTGGCTGAGACGACCCCGGCGGTCGCTTCCTACGACGGCTACCAGTTCTCGCTCCTCTACGACGGGGCGGTCTTCCCGGTGCCGACGTACGGCATCCCGAACAACGACGTGCCCGCGACCAGCATGGCTGGCCCGTTCTGCCCGTCGTCTGACACGCCGCCCCCGGTCCCGGGCGCTCCGCCGACGTACCACCTCTTCGTGGGTGGCTGCATCTTCACCGGCGTACCCGGATTCGACAACGCGGCACAGCAGCTGACCCACATCACCTTCACCGCGCCCGCGGCGCCTGGCGCCACGGACTTCCACATGGTGACGGTGGCCGAGGCCGGCCCCGGTGGCACTAACATGGACGCCGCTGGTTCTCCTCAGGTCAGCACCTACAACTGCGGCCCGCTCCCGGCCTACCCGGCCGGCAACTGCGGTCCGTTCCCGTCGCCGCCGTTCCCGGCGGGCACGACGGCCACGGACACCCTCGTCCAGTTCGTTCTTCCGCCGCCGACGCTGTCGGTCACCAAGACAGCCACGACCGCCACGGTCGTCGCTGGCTCGTCTGACTCGTACACCATCGCGGTCAAGAACACCTCTGCGACGACCACGGCCTACAACGTGACGGTCACCGACACGTTCCCGGCCGGCATCAGCGGCGTGGCCGCTGGTAGCGACGTGAACTGCACCGTGACGGCGCCTTCGGCGACCTGCACGATCGCGTCGATCGCCCCCGGCGCCACGCACACCTTCACGCCGGTCAACGTCCTGACGGCCGGCAACTCCGGCGGCACCTCGCCGACCAACACGGCGAGCGCCAACTGCACCGGCAACGGCGGTCCCGCGGGCCCGGCCTGCGCCGCCGCCGCCACCGGCTCGGCAACGATCAACATTCTTTCCCCGGCGGTCAGCTGGGCGAAGAGCCCCACCAACGCCAACATCTGGCTGTGTGGTGAGAACATGACGGGTGGCGCGGACAACTACGGTCCCACCTGCCCGGCTGTGGTGATCGCGCCCTCCTCGGGCACGCCGATGAACGACCCGGGTGACATCACCGCTCCGAACAACGCCACCGGCGTCTGGCAGGACGGCGTCATCCTGAACGAGATCCTCAGCAACCCGAGCGACCCGAATGGTCTCGGTGGCTACCAGTTCGACCTCAACTACGACCCGAACGTCTTCGACTTCCCGGTCATCCAGGACACGGGCAACATGAACGTGGGCGGTCACGTGACCGTCTGCTCCATGACCATCTCCCTGCCGGGAGTGGTGCACGTGGGCTGCGCCGCTGGTTCCCCGCTTGGCGGCGGTGCCACGTGGATCGGCCCGAAGACGATGGCTACCGTGCGACTTGACGTCGCGGAGCTCGTCGAGAAGACGATCCGCCCGAACAAGGAAAACGGTACCTACACGGACGTGGTGGACACGAACACCCGCGTGACGAACACCTGCGGCCAGCCGCTGAACGATGGCACGATCCAGCCTCTGCCGGGTCAGCCAGAGTGCCAGGGCAACCCGCTTCTGGGCGTCGGTCCGGGTGGCTCGCTGCCCGACACGGAAGCCCGCTACACGATCCGCCGCCTTGAGGGCGACATCGTGCCGGACTGCGTCGTCAACACGACGGACGCGCAGCTCGAGGCTTCGAAGTTCGGTCTGAGCAGTGGCTCGCTGCTCTACAACAAGTTCTTTGACGTCAACCTGCCGCTCCAGTTCGGCGACGGCGAGATTGACATCAACGACATCCAGTTCGTCTTCGGTCGCCTCGGCAGCACGTGCAACACGCCGCTGCCGGCGCAGCCAGCTATCCCGACGCCGTAAGGCGCCCGGACCGGGGTAACCCGGACGCCCCTGCCGCGGGCGATGGTACAAGCGGCAACAGTGGGGGGAGCGCAGTGGGCGGAAACGCCCGCTGCGCTCCTCTCCGTCTCTAGACAAACGGACGCGCTAACACTCTGTCAACACATTGCTCGGCGGCGCTTAACAGCCTCCGGCGTAGGATGGGCCCACGGCGGACAGTGCAACGGCACGGAACGCCCGCGCGTTTGATCGGGCGCGGACACCCGGTTGGGAAGCACAGCTACAGGGGGAGAACATACGTGGCGTTGCTCAAGAGCGCAGCCCTGGCGGTCGGTGTGGCGGTGGCGGTGCTGGCGGCCGGAGCGGGCGCTGGCCGGGGCGTCGCTCGCGCCGCCGTCCCCTACAACTTCACCCTCCAGCCGGAGACCTCCACCGTCGCCACCGTCGGCCAGACCGTCGCCCTCGATGTCCACATCGACAACGTCACCAACATGAGCGCCTTCCAGTTCAAGCTGGCCTACGACCCGACGCTGGTCACCGTCCAGAGCGTCAGCCAGGGCCCATTGATCAGCAGCAGCAGCCTCCAGGGAATCACCTGCCTCGGCCCCGACTTCTCGGCAGCCAATGACCAGGTGACATACGGCTGTGCCTCGGTCTCCGGCACGCCGGTCGTTGGGTCGGGCATCGCGGCCACCGTCACCTTCATCACGCACGCGCAGGGCACCGCGCAGGTGACCTTCCTCTCGGCGACGACGGCGGACGCGCTCAGCGACCCGTTGTGTGGGTACAACGCGGATCGCAGTGCGTTACAGAACTGCCCCTGGACCGGCGCCACGATCCAGATCGGCGCGCCGCCGCCCGGCAGCCCCACGCCCACGCCGCCCAGCTCGGCCAACGGCGGCGGCTCGCGGCCAACGCCCACTCCGCAGCCCGCCAGTACCGATACGCCGCCCCTGCCCGGCAACTCCGTCGCCAGCGGCGGTGGCCCCGTTGCCACCACGCCGGCTGGCGTCACGGTACCCGGCGCCGCCCCCGTGGGCGCGGCGGCCGGCGCCGCCGCATCGCCCCGCGCGGGCGTTGCGGCCGCCTCCGCGGGAAGCAGCGCCTCGGGGCCGGCGACAAAGACAGGCAAGTTCGGGACCGGCCCGGAGCCACGGAACGGCGACGGCGGCATGCTCGCCGGCGTCGAGCTCCTCCTCGCGGCCGGCGCAGGGATGCTCGGCGGCGGGATCATCGTCCGCCGGCGGCTGGAGCGGCGCCGCGCGTAAGCGCCGGCTGAAAAGAAGCAAGGAAGCAGGAGTCGAAGGAAAAGGGGTCAGGAGATGGATCAGAGCAAGAAGCGTGTGCCGGGCTGGAGCCGCTGGGCCATGGCGGCGCTGATCCTGGCCAGCGCCGCCAGCGTGCTCGTCTCGCGCGCCGTCACGCACTCCGCGGGCAACGCCACGATCTCGGTCAACCCGCCCTACCAGGCGCGGCTGTACTACCAGCCGACGCCCGTCGTCGTGTCCGTCGGCATCGCCAACGTCAACAACCTCGCCGCCTTCCAGTTCTCGGTGCGCTGGGACCCCACCGTCCTCCAGTACCAGTTCTCCGGCGCCGATGCCGGGCAGCCCCAGGCCGGCGCCACCGTCGTCGGCAGCACCGGCCGCTCGCCGTTGTGCAGCTACACCACCTACCGCCCGCCCGACACCCCCACGCCCGGCGGCCCCACCGTCACCCCTACGTACACCGATACACCCATTCCGCCGACGGACACGCCGGTGCCGACGGGGTCGCCTACGCCGACGTTCACGGTCACGTCGACGCCGACAGCGACGCCCACCGTGTACGACTACCTGAAGTACAGCTGCGCGTCGCTGGGCCAGGCGCTCAATCCCGGTTCCCCCGCCGGCCCGAACATCGGCCTCACGCCGGCGGCCCTCCTCAACGTCACCCTGAAGCCCATCGCCCCGAACCAGGTCAGCTCCGCGATCAGGGTCGGCGAAGTATCGGTACTCGACCCCTTCGCCACGCCGATCGCCGCTGTCGGACAAAACGGCGTCGTGGCCCTCGCCGGCTGCCACGACATGAACGGCGACTTGATGATCACCATCGCCGATCTCGGCATCGTCGCGAGCCACTACGGCGCCACGCCGGCGAATCCACTTCCGGCCGGCTGGACGTGGCTGCAGACGCCGCCGTTTTACGGCCAGGGCGTGCTGTACGACGTGAACGGCAACAACCTGATCGATATTGGCGACCTTGCGCAGATCGCCGCCGCCTTCGGCCAGCATTGCTAGTGATCCGTAGGGATACGCGGGAGATACGATGAAGAAGCGATTGCTCTTGCTGGCCGCGGCCGCCGTGGCCGTGGTGGTGGTCTCCGCCAACCCGGGGAGCGTCTACGCACAGAACCCCGGCCCGGCCATCTCCATCAACGTCAGTCCGTCCGTCGTCGGCGCCTTCAAGGTCGATGTGGTCAACGGCGTCCCGGCCACCGGCTTCTCCGCGTACAACGTGCGCCTCACGTTCGATGCGACGAAGCTTGCCGTCGTCACCGCCACCTACAACCCCACCGCGAACCCGCCCGTGTCCGCCCAGGACATGACCTTCCCGCCCGGCGTCGCCACCTGCCCTGCGCCGCTTGTCGATAACGTCGGCGGCTCCGTCAGCTTCGGCTGCGTCTCCGGGCCGCCCACCGGCATCTTCACCGCCGGCACGCTCGCGCGCTTCTTCTTCGTCAGCCGCGCCGGGCCCGGCGGCCCCGTCACGTTCCATCTCACCACGCAGGTCGAAATGGGCATGGGCGGCACGCTCACCTTCGACCCGGACGGCACCGCACAATCGAACGCGCTCACCGATGGCAGCTCCACCGTGCCCCAGGACACCGATGGCGATGGCCTTCCCGACGTCATCGACCCCTGCCCGCTGACCGCCGACTGCGACGGCGACGGCGTGTCCGATGGGCCGCTCGCGCCTGTCAGCTCAGGCCTCATCCCCGGGCCGGACAACTGCCCCACGGTCGCCAACGGCCCCGCCCAGGCCGCCATCAGCGGCGTCGGCAACCAGACGAACACCGACGGCGGCAACTCCGCCCTCGGCCTCGCCGGCCAGGACACCCTCGGCGACGCCTGCGACCCCGATATCTCCGGCGACGGCTACACCAACGCCCAGAAGACCGCCGCAGGCAAGAGCATCTTCCTCTACTGCAACATCCGCCGCGCCGATGTCAACATGGACGGCCTGGTCACCATCGGAGACTTCGGTAAGGTGGCGGCGTACTTCGGGAAGATCACCATGATCAGCGTCGATTACGCCGGCCAGCCCTTCCCGCCGCCGAACCCCCCCGGGGCCACCGCGCCCGAACGCTACAACCAGAACGGCGACACATTGATTACAATCGGCGACCTCGGCAAGATGGCCCTCGTCTTCGGCAAGAACGTGAGCCAGTGCCCGTAGAAGCCGCAAGATAGGAGCTATGCGAAGGACGGACGCCCGCACAGGCGTCCGTTCTGCCGCCTGCAGCCATTGACTCTAACGCCCCGCGCATCGAGAATAGCCGCGAGTCGGGACGTGTCCGGCGCTGGATCGGCGCCGGCTCCCTTCGCGTGAAGTTGGCGCAGCCCCCGCACATACTGGAGGAGTTTGTATGTCTCGATACCGCAGATGGGCGTTGCTTGCCGCCCTGGGGACGGTGGCCGTGCTCGCGGCCGTCCTCGCCGGCACCTTCGCCAATCGCGCCGACCGCGCGCGGGCCGCGGGCCCCGGCACCGGCCCCGACCTGTCGATCACCGCGAGCGGCCTCACCGTCACCCTGAACGCGAGCGGCGTCGGCTTCGACCCGTACAGCGGGTACGCCTTCGGCATCACCTTTGACCCCAACCAGCTCGTGCCTTCCAACGCGGCAGATCACCTGGCCGTTGCTCCCTTCATCTGTCAGAACAGCGGCCCGGTGTCCATGACGGGGACACCACCCGCCGCCGCCGGCAACGGCGCTGCCGCGGCGGGCTCCCTGCAAGTCGCCTGCACATCGGCGTCAACTACCACCGCAACCGGCGCGCTGGCTGATGTCACGTTCACCGCGGCCAACGCCACGCCCGGGTGCACGACCGTGAGCCTCGTCGCGTATGACTCGTTCGCCAACAACCAGACGACCGGCACGTACACCCTCGACGCGGCGTCGAATCCGCAGCTTGTGACCTACACCGTCAGCAGCGTCACCGTGCTGCTGAACGGCCAGACACTCCCCTGCACGCCGACGCCTACGCCGACCGCCACGGCCACCAACACCGTCGTCGCCGGCCCCAGCGCCACGCCCACGCCGTGCTCCAACGTCGGCGGCTGCCCGACGCCCGCCGGCTACCTGACGCACACGCCCACCCCCACCAAGACGGTCGCCGCCACGAACACGCCGGCGCCCCCCGCCCCGACGCAGCCCGCGGGTAGCCCACCCGGTGGCCAGCCCGGCGCGCCCGGCGGCGCCCCCGGTGGTGCGGGCAGCGGTCCCTCCGGCGCGCCCGGCGCCGGCTCCATCCAGCCACCCAACACGGGCTCCGGGCCCGCCGGCGGCTCGTTCAACGTGCCGGCGGCGCTCCTGGCATTCATCGCCGTCCTCGCCCTCGGTGGAGCATCGCTCGGCGCCGTTGGCGTGATGGCCAGGCGGCGTAGCCATGATTAGCGGACGCACGCGCGACGACGGGCGGAGATCAGGGGTTGAGGAGAAGAGGATGAACCGAACGTTGAAGGCAGGCGCGGCGCTGGCAGCGCTCCTGGTGCTGGTATCCACGGTGGCGCTGCTGCCGGGGCGGCCCGCCCGCGCCCAGACCAACCCGCACATTCAGGGGCTGATGCTCTCGGTGCCGCTCTGCATCGCGCTGGAACTCAACGGCTCCGCCGGTGGGCTCCCGAACCAGTGCTGGAACCCCTCGCTGCCGAGTAACCTGCTGAAGATCGCTACGATCGCGTCCGGCGGGAGCTACAACACGACCGTCGGTCCCACGCTCAACTCGGACGGCGTGACGAGGTTCGGTGGGCCGCAGTTGCGTACGCCAGGATGCACTGATGTCTCGACGAACCCGAGCGCGCCACGCTGCACCGTCATCCCCGCTGACTTTGCGAGCATTGATCTCGATGGCAACCAGCTCCACCAGATGGATCAGAGCTACGCCGGCGGTAGCGTCTTCAGTGGCGCCTTCATCGTGGTGTTCAATTCGTGGAGCGATCTCCCCATCCAGGTCTCCACGGACCACGGCGAGCTGCTGCCCTTTGGTGTGGGCGGATCTCCGTTGATCAACGCGCCGACCCAGATGGTTCTCTGCAACGGCCAGCTGCCGGACTGCGACAGCAACGGCGTAAAGGACATCGGGGCCATCGGCGTCGCCCTCGGCGGCTACGGCGCGCCGCGCGGGCCGGGACACGTCTGGTTCGCCCAGGGCAACGAGACCGACTACCTCGACTTCAAGGTCGTCGGCGAGCCCTTCCAGATCAGCATCAAGTCGTTCAAGGCAACCGTGCAGGACACGCAGCTACCCGACTTCCCGAACGGGAGCGACATCCCGGCGGGTTCAAATCCGGCGTATGAGGCGGCTGCGGCCGCGCAGTGCCCGCTGCCCACGAGCCTCGCCGGCTTCACGAAGGCCCTCGGCCAGCCGAACAAGAGCGTCATGCTCGGCTACGTGACCGACACCGATGGCACGCAGATCACCGACGCGTTTGTGACGTGGAAGGTGACGCCGGCCGATCCCTACCATGTGCGCGACCAGATAGGCATCATGGGCGCCCCGCTCACCCCGACGCTCGACCTCGGCTCCTTCGGGTTCGGCGCGCCGAACGTCTTCTGCGGCTGGGGGTCCACGGGCGCCGCGACCGTGACCGCCCAGGTCACCACTGTCGCCAGTGCCATCGGCACCGGGCTAACGATCGACCCGAACGCCACGACGCCATCGGCCACCTCGGCCGTGACGGTAATCGGCACGCCCGCGAACATGGTGCTCGCCGCCGATCCGGCGTCACTGGTGTGTGATGGCACGGCGACATCCTCCGTGTCGGCAACCATCACCGACAGCGCCGGCAAGCCCGCCGTGGACGGACAGCCTGTCCACTTCGATGCGCAAGCGCTCGGCACTGCGAACCCCATCGATGCCACCACCGCGGGCGGCGTCGCTAAGACCACCATCTCGCCCCTTGCGTCAGGCGCCGGCGCCAAGGGTGTGACCGTGGTCGTCACGTCTGGCACGCTCTCGCAGTCGATCGTGGTCGCTTGTACGGGAGCCGCCGCGCCGCCACCGCCCGCAGGTGGCCCGGCGCCTGGTGGCGCGCCCGGGGCGGCGAACACCACGCCCTCCGGCACGATCAGCCCGCCGAACACCGGCACCGGCGGTCGCGCTGCGAGCCCGCCCATCGGCTGGCCGTCCGCTGCCGAGGCCATGCTGGCAGCAGGCGCGCTGGCGATGCTCGGCGTCGCCACGGTGCTGAGGCGCCAGCGACGGTAGACCGGCGCCCGGGCCGGGCGCACACCCCAACGCGCAACGAAGACGGCGGCTCCCATCGTGGGAG
>DASQHL010000027.1:0-41980 GCA_035632115.1 Dehalococcoidia bacterium
CGGCGCGATGTCGGCGTCCGGGATGATGCCGCCGGCGAACAGCAGCACCTCATCGGGCGTGATCTCCCGCTCCCGCAGCGCCTTCACCACGCGCGGGAACAGCTCCATGTGCGCCCCGGACAGGATGCTCAGCCCGATGACGTCAACGTCCTCCTGCAGCGCCGCCTCGGCGATCATCTCCGGCGTCTGCCGGATGCCGGTGTAGATCACCTCCATGCCGGCGTCGCGCAGCGCCCGCGCCACCACCTTGGCGCCCCGGTCGTGGCCGTCCAGCCCCGGTTTAGCAATGAGCACGCGGATCTTCTCGTCTGTCATGGCGTGGGATTATAGGCGTCCGCCGCGATTATGTGAAACGCGCCCGCGCGTGCCGCTGTCAATCGCCACGCTCCCGCACTTGCAACCCGGCCACACACACGCTGGCTGCGGTCATCTTGAGCCCGCCGAAGGATCTTCGTCGAACCACACCCCGCCGCCGTAACGGTGACACGCTCCGCTACGAGATCGCCCACGCCCCGTGCGATCATCGCCCCGTGCGCCTGCGAGCCGCGCCCAGCCGCAAGGGGCCGACCGCCCGGCCCGCCGCAGAAAACCGAAAACTGCCGAACGAAACGCCCTTTTCGAATCTGGGGTACACATAACGGAGCGCGCAATGCGCAGCACAATGCACCATCAGGCGCCGTCGGTGAGCTTCGCGGAAGGAAGAATCATGCCGAAACGCGCAGTGACAGCGGCCGCTCGGGGGCCGGTTCAGCCCCGCTGGATCAGCTGGATCGCGACGCCGTTCGCGGAGAACTTGTCGATCCGGGCGATGCGCGTCCCCGCGAAGATGCCGCCGTCCGCGTCGGACACCACGACGCCCTTCGCGCGCAGGTCACGCACCGCCGCCTCCACGTCGTCCACCTCGATCGCGATCGAGAACATGCCCGGCCCCCGCTCCGCGATCGTCCGCGCGATGCGGTGATCCTCGGTCAGCGGCTGGATCAGCTCGATGAACGCGTTGCCCGCCGGCAGCGTGGCGAGACGAAGGTGCGCGCCGTCCGGCTCCAGCATCTCCGAGACCGCCAGCCCCAGCGTGCCCGCCCAGGTGCCGGCCGCCGCCTCCAGGTCACTCGTCGAGATCACGAGGTGGTCCAGCCCCTTCGCCGTGAACGCCCGCTGCTGCGGCGCGTTGTCGAACGCCGCTCCCTGCGGCGCGCGCGCCTCCGGTGTGAACGACGCTTGCGTGTGCTCGATCAGCAGCGTCGCCACGCCGTGCGTGCGCGGCCCCTTCGCCGTCGCCACCAGCGTCCCCGGCTTGATGCCCGGCCGCGGCCCGGACGTCTCGATGCCCGCCGCGTTCAGCCGGTCGCACATCGCCCGCAGGTCGTCCACGCCCCACGCCAGCCCCCACAGCCGATCCGGCTTGCCCATCCCCTCCTGCGTCTGCATGGCGCCGCCGCTGATCTCGACGGTGATGTCTCCCAGCCGGAAGAACAGGATGCGCGTGTTGCGCTCCGGGAACGTGCGGTCCAGCGCCAGCCGCACGTCCAGCACCTGGCCCCACAGCCGCCGCGACGCCTCCATATCGGCGGAGAGCACCACGGCGTGGTCCATCCGCTTGACGAAGGCGCCGCCGCCGGCCGTCACCGCCGCCGCCGGCAGCGCTCCCTCCGGCGACCGGTGCTCGATGAAGAAGAGCCGCACGCCGTTGGTCGATTTCAGCGGCGCCTGCGCGTTCCGCCACGCGCGGCGCGCCCCCGTGCCCGCGTCCACGCCCTCGCCATCGGCCGGGTCCAGCACGTCCAGCCCGCGCACGCGCGCTTCGCGCACGGCCGCGTCCACGTCGCCCGTCCCCAGCGCCAGCGCGTACACGCCCTCGCCCTGCGCGTCGAGGAAGCGCGCCAGCTCCCCCGCCCAGCGCGCATCGCCCTTGCCGCCGCGCAGTGCCAGCAGCTCCACGTACGTGTTGTCGATACGGAAGAGGGTGTTGCGCGTCCCGTATGCCGGATGCTCGCCCCGCCACGAAGGGTCGCGGCCGAACAATGCGCTGTAGTCCGCCGTCGCCGCGTCCAGGTCATGGACCGCGATCACCACGTGGTCGAGCGTCAGGCCATCCATCAGGCGCGCTCCGCCGCGGCATGCGCATCGCCATCCAGCGGCTGGCACAGCTCCACCAGCGTGCCCGCCATCGCCGTCGGGTGCAGGAAGCAGATCCGCCCGGCAATGCCGATGCGCGTCTCCTGGTCGATCATCTCGGTCCCGCGCTGCTTGAGCGACACCAGGTCCCGCTCCACGTCGTCCACCTCGAAGCAGACGTGGTGCAGCCCCTCGCCGTGGCGCGCCAGGTACCGCGCGATGCCAGTGTCGGGCACGATCGGCTCCAGCAGCTCAATCTCGCTGTCACCCAGCGTCAGCAGTGCCGCGTTCACGCCCTGCTCCTCGATGGTCTGGGTCTTGTGCACGGGCAGGCCCAGCGTGTCGCGGTAGAACCGCATCGCGCCCTCCATCTCCCGCACGACGATGCCGACGTGGTGCACCTTCTTGATCACCCGGCGAGTGTAGCGGAGCGCCGCGGGTGGCGGAATGCGTGCCGGGCGCGCGGCCGCCGAGGCGCTGTGCGCGGCGGGTCAGGCGGCCCGCGCCTTCGCCACGAACTCGCGGATGGCCGGCAGGTGCTCCTTGTAGTGGCCGGTGCCGCTCGTCTCCAGCAGGCGGTTCACCGTCTTCCCCTCGCCGTAACGGTCGTCCGGCAGCGCCCGCGCCGCCCGCACGTAGTTGGCGAACGACTGCCGCAGGTCGGCGACTACCGTCGCCGCGTTCTGGGCCGTCATCGCCGCGGCGAACTTCGCGTTCCAGGCGTCGGCGTCACTGTAGTCCACGCCCTCCGGCGTCGGCCGCTCGCCGCGCCCCATCCGCTCCAGCGCGCCGGTCATCGTGTGCTGCCAGCCGGCGATGTGCGCCAGGATGTCCTTCACGTTCCAGGAGCCGTAGAAGCGCACGCTCATCGCTCGCTCGTCCAGCCCCTCGACGGCCGCCAGCAACTCCTTGAACCCCGCCTCGACCTCATCCAGCGTCTTCTGCTTGTCCATCTGTCGCCTCCCCTGCGCCTCTACCGTCGTCGTGATGCGGGAGCAGCGCCCACCCGCATCGGGGGTTCGAGTGTAGAGAGGCGGCGCCCGGAGATCAACGGACGCCGGCATCGCCGTCTTGACCGGCTTCGGAGGCGGCCGTTAGCATGCACCGCGCTTCCGGGGCGATTAGCTCAGCCGGCTAGAGCGTCTCGCTTACACCGAGAAGGTCGCAGGTTCGAGTCCTGCATCGCCCACCACCCAATGCTCGCCCTTTGCCGCCGGCGCCCCTCGGCGGAGCTCGCCCGTTCGCAGTTGTAAAAGAAGTTCTAAAACTCCTAGGCAAAACCCCTACAGACCCCGTACGAGGAGGCCGAAGCATTAGGTGACGGCGTGACCAGCCGACGGGCCCGTCGCCCGCCGAGCACCAGAGATCCCAGTCACGCCGGGTGCCCGCACAAGAGGGCCGGGCACCCTCTCTGCGACCACGGAGAGTCGCCGCTGTCAGGTCCTGGCCGCCCTCGCCGGGGATGAAGCTCCGCAAAAGGGGGAAAGTGGTAATGCTGAAGGAACTGGCTCTGCGCGTGCTCGTCGCCCTGCAGGGGGTCGAGTCCAAGATCAAGGACGAGGAAGGCCAGACGCTGGCTGAGTACGGCCTCATCATGGCGGTCATCGCCATTGCGGTCGTCGTGGCGGCGGTGGTGGCGTTCCGCGGCGCGATCGTGTCGGCGTTCAACGGCGCCACGAAGTGCCTCAGCGGCTCCTGCTAGGGGCCGACGGCAGACAGGCCACATGCTGAAGGAGGGGCGCCCGGCGACGCCGCGGCGCCCCTCTCTCACTCCCCGCGCCGAGGTTTGCAAAGGGGACATGGACATGCTCACCGCTGTGACGCTGCGGATCCTGGGGGCCTTGCAGGGCCTCGCCGCGCCGACGGACGACGACGGCCAGACGCTGGCTGAGTACAGCCTCATCGTCGGCGTCATTGCCGTGGCGATCGTCGGCATCGCGCTCATCGTGTTCCGAACCGCCCTCGCGGGCGCGTTCAACAGCGTGCTCCCCTGCCTCACCGGTTCCTGCTAGGGCCAATGCCGGAAACGCCCGAGAGCTACAGGGGCACGCTCGCTGGCGTGCCTCTTCCACGTCCGGGCACCAGGCGCTGCATCGCCCGGCGCAATATGCCGACAACACCCAAGAAGCACAGGAGGATCGCGCACGTGGACGAGTCAGAGCAGACTCGCGGCCGAAGTTGGCCGGCGTGGCTCCCGCTGGCGGCCATCGTCGCGGCAGCGCTGGCCGTCCGTACCGCGCTCGTGCCCTTCCACGCCTACCTCCCGGGCGGCTACCTTGACGAGCGCTTCTGGACGACGTGGATGCAGGCGATCCACGAACACGGCATCCTCAACGTTTTCGCCAGCACCACCACCAACTATGTCGGGTACCAGTGGGTCCTCTGGGTGCTCTCGGCCGTCTACGAGCGGGCGGGAGGCGCATATGCAGATCCCGGAGCCGGCCTGCACCTGCTCGTCAAGGGGCCGTCGGTGCTCGCGGACGTGCTGCTGATCGTCGTCACATGGCAGGCGACGGCGGCGCTGGTCGCGGATCAGCCGCGGGCGCGCAGGCTGGCGCTGACGGCGGCGGCGGTTGTCGCCTTCCAGCCGGCGGTCCTGTACGACGGTGCCGTCTGGGCCCAGACGGACGCCTCGATCAGCGTGGCGATGCT
Organism: Dehalococcoidia bacterium; assembly: GCA_035632115.1. Lineage (GTDB taxonomy): Bacteria > Chloroflexota > Dehalococcoidia > DSTF01 > JACRBR01 > DASQHL01. The sequence continues at coordinate 4,768 of DASQHL010000027.1, forward strand.
GGCGGCAGTCGTGCTCGCGGCGCGCGGGCGTCCCGGCTGGGCGTGGGCCGCCTGGGCCGGGGGCTTTCTGATCAAGCCGCAGCCGGTGCTCGTCCTGCCGGTGCTCCTGGTCCTGACGCTCCGCACGTCCGGATGGCGCGGCACGGCGCGCGGCACATTCGCTGCGTGCGGGGTTGCCGCGCTGCTGCTGGGCCCGTGGATCCTGCACGGAGACGCGTACCGGGTCGCCACGGCGTACCGAGCATTGATGGGCTCCGACTACGGCCGGCTTTCCGTCTCTGCCTGGAACACGTGGTGGTTCGCCGACCGCTTCAGCCACGCGGCGCCGCAGGACCCGGTGGCGATCCTCCCGTTCGTGACCTACCGCGCGCTGGGCATGCTCCTCTCGTTAGGGGCGGCCGCGCTCGCCGCAGGCTACCTGTGGGCCGAGACGAGCCTCCGGCGCGCGCTAATCGCCGGAGCGTACATGGCCTTCGCGTTCTACATGCTGCCCGTCTCCATCCACGAACGCTATCTCCTTCCGTGCATCGTGCTGCTGCTGCCGGTCGCCATGGCCGAGCGCCGCTGGCTCTGGCTCTACGTGCCGGCGTCGTGCAACCTCTTCCTCAACATGTTCGTGATCGCGCCGTCTGTCGCTTCCTGGTCGGGGCGCTGGGTGGACGCGCCGTTCATCTGGGCCGTGGCGAGCCTGAATGTCGCGCTCTTTGTCATCTTCACGGGCGCCGTCGCCTCTGGCGCGCGGGGTGCGCTACCGCACGCGCGCGCCTGCGTGATGAGCAGCTACCCATTCAACCGCCTCGCGAGACGCCGTGCCACAGGCGCAGCCGGCGCCTGAGCACCGCCTCCCGGCTTCAATCTATCCGGCCATCACAACTGCCTATCATTCCTTGATCGGGCAAATGCGCTGACCTATGCTTTGGGCACTATGTGAGGGCAGGCACAAACGGCCCTGACCCTCGAAAAAGGAGCCCTCCGTGTCTGTCAACCTGCGTATTCCTGGCCCCACTCCTTGCCCTGACGACGTGCTTCAGGCGATGTCGCGCCAGATGATCAATCACCGCGGCCCTGAGTTCGCCGACATCATGGGGCGCATCACGACGGCCCTGCAGAAGATGTTCGAGACCGAAAACGACGTGCTGACGCTCACGTCCGCGGGCACGGGGGCGATCGAAGCGGCCGTGGTGAACACGCTGTCTCCCGGCGATCGTGCGTTGTGCGTGTCGATCGGCGTATTCGGCGACCGGTTCGCCGATATCGGGAAGACGTACGGCGTCGACGTGGAGAAGCTGTCGTTCCCGCAAGGAACGGCGGCGGACGCTGCGGCGGTGGCCGATGCGCTCAAGCGAGATGGATCCTTCAAGGCGGTGATGGTCACGCACAACGAGACATCGACGGGCGTGACGAACGACCTAGCCGCGATCGCCGCAGCGATACGCGGCGTGCGACCGGACATCCTGATCCTCGTCGACGCGATCAGTAGCCTGGGCTCCGTGCCGCTGCCGATCGATGCGTGGGATCTGGACGTCGTGTTCACCGGCTCACAGAAGGGCTGGATGGTCCCGCCGGGAATGGCGATGGTTTCCGTGAGCAAGCGCGCCTGGGACGCGGTCGGGAAGGCGCGCATCCCGCGCTACTACTTCGACTACAAGAAGGCGAAGAGCTATCTCGAGAAGGGGCAGACGCCCTGGACGCCCGCTGTCTCAGTCTACTTCGCGATGGATGTGGCGCTGCGAAAGCTCGAAGCCGAGGGTCTCGCCAGCATTCACGCGCGCCACGCGCGGCTGGGGCAGTTCACCCGCGACAACGTGAAGTCGCTTGGCCTGAAGCTGCTTGCCGATGAGCGCGTCGCATCGAACACCGTAACGGCGGTGGTTGTGCCCGACGGTGTCGACGGCGGCGCCTTGAATAAGATGATGCGGACCGAGTACAACACCGTGCTGGCCGGCGGCCAGGGCGAGCTGACGGGTAAGATCTTCCGCATCGGCCACCTCGGCCTGGTCACCCAGGAAGACCTCCAAGCGTGTTTCGACGCGCTGCGTTTGGCGTTGCCGCGAGTCGGTTTCGCTCCCGCCGGCGCGGCGGCACGTTAGACAGACGCGGCAAGCATCTCGGCGCGAAGCGAGAGGACGGAGTGCGCTCCGTCCTCCTTTCCTCTACTCCGAACTCGAGGGCCCCGATACCCTGAAGCGCTATGAATATGACCAAGAAGATCCTGGTCGCGGATCCGATTGCCCCGGACGGCGTGGCGATCCTTCGGAAAGAAGCGGAAGTCGACGTACGCACCGGGATGACGCCGGACGAGCTGATGAGCGCGATCCCCGCATACCACGCGCTGGTCGTGCGCAGCGAGACGCGCGTGACGCGCGCCGTGTTCGCCGCTGCGAAGCTGCTGCAGGCCGTCGGGCGCGCGGGCGTCGGCGTGGACAACATCGACCTGACGGCCGCGACCGAGCGGGGGGTCGTTGTCGTCAACGCGCCCCTGGGCAACACCATCTCGGCCGCGGAGCACGCCGTCGGGTTGATGCTGGCGCTGGCGCGGCACATCCCGGAGGCGAATGCGTCGCTGAAAGGCGGCGCGTGGACGCGGTCGAAGTTCGTGGGGGTAGAGCTGCGGGGCAAGACGCTCGGCGTGATCGGCCTGGGGCAGGTCGGGTCCGAGGTGGCGCGGCGCGGCAAAGGTCTGGATATGACGGTGGTGGCGCACGACCCCTTCGTCTCGCCTGAGCGCGCCGCGATCCTCGGAGTGGAACTTGCGGCCTCGCTCGATGACGTGCTGGCACGCGCCGACTTCCTGTCGCTGCATACGGTGCTGACGGCACAGACGCGGCATCTGATTGGCGCCCCGGAGCTTGCGAAGATGCGCGCGTCCGCCCGCCTGATCAACACCGCCCGGGGGGATCTCGTGGATGTCGACGCGCTGGTCGCCGCAATCGGCAACGGCCAGATCGCTGGCGCCGCGCTCGACGTGTTCCCGCAGGAGCCGCCTGACATGGACAGCGCCGTCCTCCACAACGAAAAGATCATCGTCACGCCACACCTGGGCGCATCAACCGCGGAGGCTCAGGAGCGCGTTGCGGTGGACGTGGCGGCGCAGGTGCTGGCGATCCTGCGCGGCGAGCCCGCTCAGTACGCCGTCAACGCACCGATGATCGCCGTTGAGACGATGCTGGTGATCGCACCCTATATCGCGGTGGCAGAGAAGGTAGCGACCCTGGCGACGCAGCTGGCCGCGGGCCAGATGGGCAACATCGAGATCGAGTATCTCGGGGAGATCGCGCAGCACGATACGACCGCGCTTCGCGCGGCTGTGATCAAGGGCCTCGTCGCGCCGATCAGCGAGGAGAACGTGACGATTGTCAACGCGGGGCTGATCGCGGAGAACCGCGGCATGAAGGTCAGCGAGCGCAAGGGGCCGGGCGAGGACGTGTACGCGAACCTGGTACGCGTACACATTCACACCACCGCCGGAGACACCGACGTTGCCGGCACCGTGGGGCACGACGGCCCACACATCGTGGCGATCAATGGCCTCTGGGTTGATATCCCGCCGGGCGCCGCCTGGCTGCTGCTCTGCGAGAACCAGGACCGCCCGGGAATGATCGGCGCCGTCGGGACGTTCCTGGGCGAGCACGATATCAACATCAGCTTCATGCGGGTGGGACGGACGGCGGTGCGCGGCCGCGCGCTCATGGCCGTGGGCCTGGACGACCCGATCACCCCCGAGCAGGTGGAACTGCTGGTCCGCACGCCAAACATCCTCTCCGCTCACGTCACGACCTTCTCCTGACCGTTGTAGAATCGCGTCATGAAAGCGAACGCCGTCGCACTGGTGGGTAGCGCGCCAGGGCATCGAACCGGCGGAGCCTCCATCGATGCCGCGCCGGGAGCGCCTTCGCGGAGTCGCCCCTCGCGGGCCTGTCGTCCGCCTGATGGGGCGGGCGTCGCCGCGCGCACGGAGTTCGGACGGGCGACTGAGGGGCTCGATGCCGGAGCGACGGAGCGAATACGGTGATTGGACGGCTGGCGCGCCTTGCTTCAACACTGACGTTGCTGCTGGCGGCCTGCGCGTCGCCCGCGGGAGCGCCCGAGGCGCCGCCCAGCGGCACCGTCGCGTCCGCCACAACCGCTGCGATCGCCGCCGCGAGCACACCCTCACCACCGCCAATAGCGACGCCCACGCCCACCGCCGATGGTACCGCGACGACGCTCCCGTCATCGGCGGACTCGATCAGCATCAGCGCGGTGGGCGACATCAGCCTCGCGCGCCAGGTCGTCGATCGGATGCAGGTGGACGGCGCGGCGTACCCGTTTGCGCTCGTAGCGCCACTCATCGACGGCGACATCGGATTCGGGAACCTGGAGGGCGCACTCACGGACCGGGGCGAGCCGTGGCCAAAAGGCTTCACCTTCCGTACGCCACCGCGCTTTGTCTCCGCACTGTCCGCTGGACACATCCGCGTCGTGACGCTGGCGAACAATCACATCATGGATTACGGCGCCAACGGCCTGGATGACACCATCGCTGCCCTCGACGCAGCAGGCATCGAGCATGTTGGGGCGGGGACGGACGCCGCGGCCGCAAGCACCGCGGTCATCGTCACGGTGCGAGGGCTCCGGGTCGCGTTCCTCGGCTACGTGCTGACACCAGACGAGGCGGGCGGCTTCTCGATCCGCTCGTGGGCGGCCGGGCCAGGCACGCCGGGCGTCACGATCGCCAGTACGGAGAAGATCCGCGAGGACGTCTCGGCTGCCCGCCAGGCCGCCGATTTCGTCATCGTGGCCGTGCACGCCGGGGACGAATACCAGGCTGCGCCGAACGCCACGCAGCGGCTGCTCGCTCAGGCGGCGCTCGACGCCGGCGCCGCCGCGTATCTCGGGGCACATGCGCACGTCGTCCAGCCCGTGGAGCAACGCGGACATCAGATCATTGCGTGGGGGCTCGGCAACTTCGTGTTTGACCTCGACCAGGCGGACCTGGCGAACATCCCCGCCCCGCATGTCTCGCTGATCTTGAAGATCACGCTGACGAAGGGCGCCGGAGTGACCGGGTACGAGACCATCCCCGTCACCCTCGACGCGGCATCGGACCGGCCGCGCCCGGCGACCCCCGACGAGGCGGCTATGCTGCGGAAGATGATTGCACCGAATTAGGAGGGGCGATGGATCTGGGGTTGCGTGGGCGGGTGGCGATCGTCGGCGGGGCAAGCAAGGGGATCGGCCTCGCGACGGCGACGCTCCTGGCAGTGGAGGGCTGCCGCGTCGTGATGGCGGCGCGGACCGCGGATACGCTCGAACGGGCGGCACAGTCGGTGGGCTCGCTTGCGGGCGGTACGAACGCCAGCGTGATGGCCGTGACCTGCGACATGTCGGTGGCAGGCGATATCGAGCGGCTGGTCGAGCGGGCCGCAGGCACGTTCGGCGGCATCGACATCGTGGTGAACAACGCCGGCGGGCCGCCTCCGGGACGGTTCGAACAGCACGATGACGAAGCGTGGAGGTTGGCGATTGACACCAACCTCATGAGCGTCGTCCGGCTTGTGCGCGCGGCACTACCCTACCTGCAGCGATCTGACCAGGCGCGCGTGATCAACATCACGTCGACCGCCGTAAAGGAGCCGATCGACGGGTTAATCCTCTCGAACGCCGTCCGGCTCGCGGCGACCGGGCTGGCGAAGACACTCTCGCGCGAACTCGGGCCCTACGGCGTCACGGTGAACAACGTCGGCCCGGGCACGACGATGACCGACCGCATCCGCCCGATGATCGAGGCGCAGGCGGCCGCCGAGGGCCGCAGCTTCGACGAAGTGCTGGCGACGCGGGCGAGTCGCATCCCCGTCGGCCGCGTCGGCGAGCCGGATGACGTGGCGGCGATGATCGTCTTCCTGGCATCGGCGCAGGCGCGTCAGGTGAGCGGCCAGACAGTCCTTGTCGACGGCGGCGCGACGGCAAGCGTGCTCTGACGGCGCAGCAGACTACCGACGAGAAGGCAAGTCCGGCCGCCTGCGGGCGTATGGCACCGAGGCGCGTGGCCCGGGGCTCAGGCGTATCCTTCCGCCGCCACTTCCCAGCCAGGTACGAACTTGCGCCACCCTTCCTCGGCATTGAGGTACGGATAGACGACGTAGTAGGTGCTCACGCGCGGCTGGTGGGGCTCGTGGAGGAGGTGCATCTTTGCCTCCACAGGTGTTCGGCCGGCCTTGCGGTGGTTACACGCCTTGCACGCTGTCACCAGATTCTCCCAGGTGTGGCGGCCGCCGCGGTGGCGGGGCATCACGTGATCCAGCGTCAGGTCGCGTTGGCCATGACGTCCGCAGTATTGACATGTGTGACGATCGCGATTGAACACCTCACGCCGGGAGAGGCGCATCTGCGGTCGCGGCCGCTTGATCAGATAGATCAGGCGAATCACCGAGGGCAGCGGAAAGATAGACGATGCCGAGCGAAGGTGGCCGGGGCCATGCTCCAGCACCTCGGCCTTGCCGCGGTGTACGAGGATGAACGCACGACGGGCATTGCAGACGTTCAGCGGCTCGTAATTTTGATTGAGGACAAGTACGCTGGTCGATATCATAAGCCGATCCCGACGTTCGCGGCATGATATCAAAGCCCCGGAGAGGCGGGCAACGAATCCCCTCGTGCCTGTACACAGCCCTCGGCCGCACCTACAATCTGCGTCATCGAGGGTTTGCGGCGGCCCGAGCTTGTCCCAAGGAGTGTCCCATGGCAACCAGATCTGAGCTTGTTGATGGTTACAGGTTCCTCATCCAGGAGGCTCGTCGGATCTCTGGTGCGCTTTCACCCGCGGACTGGGCGCTCGCCGTTGATCAGGACGGCTGGAAGGGGACAGAAGTCCTTGCGCACGTGGCAGGCGTCGGTACGGTCGTCGTACCCATGGTGACAGCGCTGCTGAACGCGCCGGACGGCGCGAGCCCGTTGAACATGACTTCGATCGACGCGCTCAACGCGGGCCTCGTGGGAGCTCGCGCGGGCAGGTCGCCGGCCGAGCTGGCAGAAGAGGTCGCCCAGAGCTATGGCGGTGTCATCGAGTGGGTCACGGCGGCGGGTGACGACGTGTTGGCGAAACGCGTCACCGCCGGCGGGCACCGCGACGTTGCGCTCAGCGACGTGCTGATGCGCATGACGATTCTGCACGGGGTGGGCCACATCTACAGCGTGTATGGTGCCGTGTTCTTCGGGTGAGGGCGCGATGACCGAGGCGGTGATACCGGCGGCCCTGGACATGCTGGCAGCGACGCCGGCGACGATGCGCTCCTTGCTCGTCGGTCTTCCGGACGAGATGACGTCCGCCGCTGGCCCGGAGGGGTGGTCCGCGAGAGACGTCGTGGCACACGTGCTTTCAGTCAATGGCCCGGCGTTGGTCGACCGGGTGCGGCTCATCGTGGAGCGCGACGCCCCACCGCTCCCAAACGTGGACGAGCAAGCGACTCTGGAGCGCTCGGGGCTACGGAGCAGACAGCTCAAAACGTTGCTCGACGAGTTCGCACGCCAGCGAGGCGGCGCAGTCATGTGGTTGCGTAACCTGCAGGCGGAATCGCTGGTCCGCACCGGCGAGCACTCTGTGGCCGGCGTCGTCTCCGCCGCGGACATCATCGTCCACGTGGCGTGGCACGACCTCCTCCACGTGGAGCAGGTGTGCCGCCTGCTGGCGCCCGCGTTCGATGAACACCGCGGCGCCATGCGCAGGTTTCGCTAGCGCATTCAGACGTTCGCCACGGGATCCAGGCGCGTGATCTCCGGACGGCCGGCCAGGAGCGCGCCGATCTTGCCGCCGAAGGCTGCCATGTGCGGCGTCTTGCCGTGGTCGGCCAGCGCGGCGTCGTCAAGATAGAGCTCAAGGAAGAAGAACTCCTGGGGCGCCTTCGGATTCTGGGCGAGCGTGTAATGCAGCGTCCGCCCCGCTTCGTTCGCCTTGACGGCTGAGACCATCTCCAGGCCCGCAGCCTTGAACTCGTCTTCCTTTCCTTCACGCACCGTCAACTTCGCTATCGCCGCGATCATGCTCCACACCCTTCTGCTGCGTCCCGTCCCGTTGCCCGCATACTGGACGATCGTGCGGTTACGATCACGACAGGAAGGCGTCTGCCCTTCGCACAGACGTTCTGTTAGAATAGCGTCATGGCGAACGGGGACCGACCGAAACCGCCTGCCTGGCTTTCGACGACCGGCTCGCGCAACGCTCGTGCGGGAAAGGGCCGAAGCCAGCGGACCGGCGCGACCGAGAGGACAACCACCGCATCAGAGCGGACGGGCGAGCGCGACGCTCGCCGCGGGCCAGGCGTGGCGAAGCCAGCACGACCCGGCGCAGGAGAGCCTGCGCTATCGAAGAATGCCCGCGTTGTGCTGGCGCGTCGATACCTGGCGAAAGGCACCGACGGGGAAGCTATCGAGACGCCGAGCCAGATGTTCCGCCGGGTCGCGCGCAACATCGCGCAGGCCGAGGCGCGCTACGTCACGCCAGCGGCGGCGGCGAAGACGGTTGCGGCGTACGAGGCACAGTTTTACAAGCTGATGGCCTCCCTGAGCTTCCTCCCCAACTCACCGACACTGGGAAACGCGGGCCGGCCCATGCAGCAGCTCGCCGCGTGCTTCGTCCTGCCCGTGGAAGATTCCATGGAACGTATCTTCGAGACCCTGAAAGACGCCGCGCTGATCCACCAGAGCGGCGGCGGGACGGGCTTCGCGTTCAGCCGGCTGCGACCAGCCGGCGACATCGTCGCCAGCACGGGGGGGGTCGCCAGCGGACCGGTGTCGTTCATGCGGGTGTACGACGCGGCGACGGAGTCCATCAAGCAGGGAGGAACGCGGCGGGGCGCCAACATGGCGATCCTATCAGTCGATCACCCGGACATTCGGGAGTTCGTAAACGCCAAGCGCGACATGGCCGCGATGCAGAACTTCAACATCAGTGTCGCAGTGACCGAGTCCTTCATGCAGGCGGTGGAGTGTGACGACGAGTACATCCTCGTTAACCCCCGCACCCACGCAGCGGCCGGCAAGGAACGAGCGCGCGCCATATTCCGTGAGATCGTCACGAATGCCTGGGCCAACGGCGATCCGGGCCTGGTCTTCCTTGACCGGATCAATCGTGATAACCCGACGCCCCAGCTGGGACGCATCGAGGCGACGAATCCCTGCGGCGAACAGCCTCTCCTGCCCTACGAATCCTGCAATCTCGGTTCGATCAACCTGGCGCGGTTCGTGCGACAAGAGGGCGGTAACAGCGGGACGCGAGGGCGCGCGCGCCGACGCAACGGGAACGCAGCGGGCGCGCCGGCGGCGGAGGTCGATTGGGAGGCGCTTGCGGCGGCCATCCCCTTGTGCGTGCGCTTTCTCGACGATGTAATCGATCAGAACCGATACCCCATCCCCCAAATCGAAGAGATGACCAAACGCACGCGGAAGATCGGCCTGGGCGTGATGGGCTGGGCGGACATGCTGTTCATGCTCGGCATCCCATACGACAGTGATGAAGCGACCGAGCTGGGCGGCCGCCTGATGACGTTCATCCAGCATCACGCGGACGGCGCATCCGAACAGCTGGCGGAAGCACGCGGCGTCTTTCCCGCTTGGCACGGCTCGGTGTACGACCCCGCTGCGGGCGACGCGCGAGGTGGCCCGCGGTACCGAAACTCCACACGTACCACGATCGCGCCGACCGGCACATTGAGCATCATCGCCAATTGTGCGGGCGGCATCGAGCCGGCGTTCGCGTTGGCGTTCACCCGCCAGCACTACCTGGACCGTGTGAACCCCGCCCGCGTGTCCCGGCTGCCGGAAGTCAATGCCACATTCCGCGCGATCGCCTCACACGCGGGGTTCTATAGCGACGCGCTCGCCACGCACCTCGCGGAGGGCGGGCGGCTGGCGGACCGTGACGACGTGCCGGCGTGGGCGAAGCGGCTGTTCGTCACATCGCACGACATCGACCCCAAGTGGCACGTGAGGATGCAAGCGGCGTTCCAGCGACACACAGACAACGCGGTCAGCAAGACGATCAACTTCCCCAATGATGCCACGCCCGATGACATCGAGCGCGCGTATCTGCTCGCCTACCATGAGGGCTGCAAAGGGATCACCGTGTATCGTGACGGGGCCCGGGAGCGCCAGGTGCTCTCGCACACGACGGCGCGTGGGCCGGAGCAGGCGGAGGCGGAGGCGGCCGCAGATGTCTTGCTGGGCCTCGCTGCCTTGCTACCAGACGGCGCTCACCCCTCACCGCGCACGTCCACCGATCCCCGGCCGGCCGGCGCGCCGTACCGCCGCCACCTTCCCGATGAGCGTCGTTCGATTACCCACAAGTTCCGAGTCGGCGAACAGGAGGGGTACCTGACGGTGGGGCTGTACGACGAGGGCGGGCCGGGGGAGATCTTCGTCAACATCTCCAAAGAGGGGTCAACGATCCGGGGCCTGATGGACGCGGTTGCGATGCTCACGTCGGTGGCGCTGCAATACGGGGTGCCGCTGGAGAACCTCGTCGCAAAGTTTCGCGGAGTCCATTTCGAACCGAACGGCCTGACCGGCAATCCGCGAATCCCCACCGCGTCATCACTTGTCGACTACATCTTCCGCTGGCTGGAGCAGCGCTTCCTGACAGTCTCCGGAGCGCAGGCCGTGCCCGCGTTGCCGCCGCCCGCAGGCAAACGGCGCGGTGGCAAGCGCGCCGGGCAGGAGACGGCAACTCGCCTGCACGGCGCCGATGCCGTGACCGCAAGACCGTCGCCGTCGCTCACCTCGCAACACCACGAGGACGGGGGCGCGACCAGCACGGGTATCGGCTGCCCGGACTGTGGCTCAATCCTGATCTTCGCGGAGGGCTGCCTCGCGTGCCGGAGCTGCGGCTATACGCGGTGCTGATCGCCGCATTGCCGTGAAGGCGCTGGTGTTCCGGTACAGCCGGCCGCGGCTGGCGGTCAGCAGGATCGCCGGCGCGGTGTCACCATCCCTGTACTTCGGCCCGTGGTCATCGTTCCGCCTGGAGGACGTGCCGAACCCGCGGCTGCACGGGGACGACTGGGTGCTCGTGCGCACGCGCCTCGCCGGCATCTGCGGCAGCGACACGAAGCAGGTGTTCCTGCGCGGTGACCGTGACAATCCGCTGACCGCGCTGGTCTCCTTTCCTCACATCCTGGGTCACGAGGCGACCGGGATCGTGGAGCAGACCGGTTCGGCCGGACGCCGGGTGGCGCCGGGCCAACGCGTCGTCCTCAACCCGTGGCTCTCGTGCGCGCCACGCGGCATCAACCCTGTGTGCCGCGCGTGCGCCAGGGGCGACTACCAGCTCTGCGATCGATTCACCGAGGGGCGGCTATCTCCGGGGATCCACCTGGGGAACTGCACGACGGCGGGCGGTGCCTTCGCGCCATACTTCGCCGCGCACGAGTCGCAGCTGCTCCCCGTACCTCCGGACATCAGCGACGAGCATGCGGTGTTGGCCGACCCGTGTTCGGTGCAACTCCACGCGGTGCTCCGCCACCCACCCGACGCCGGCGAGCCGGTGCTTGTGTACGGCTGCGGCACCCTCGGGCTTGCCACGATCGCGATTTTGCGGCTGCTGCACCCCGCGACACCAGTTTGGGCCGTCGCCCGGCACGGGCATCAGGCGGCAGCAGCGCGGGCGGCGGGCGCGGTGGAGATCCTCGATTCTCGGCCGCAGATGCTTGTCGAGGAGGTTGCGCGGCTCGCCGGATCCAGGCCGCTGCGGCCGTGGAGTGGCGCGGCCTGGCTCATGCGCGGTGTGGGCACGATCTACGATACGGTCGGCTCGCCGGAGACGATCGAGACGGCGATACGGCTCGCCTCGCCTCGCGGCAGGATCGTGGTGAGCGGCGTGGAGGCGCCGCGGCGGTTCGAGTGGACACCGTACTACTTCAAGGAACTGACACTAGCTGGGTCCAACGCCTTCGCGATGGAGACGTTCGAGGGCCAGCGGCGGCATGCGATGGAGATCTACTTCGACCTGGTGCGGCGCGGGCTCGACCTCTCAGCGCTCATCACGCATCGGTTTGCCCTGGCCGCGTATCAGCGGGCGTTCATGGCCACGCGGGCTCATGAGCGGAGTCGGGCGATCAAGGCAGTCTTCGCGTTCTAGTCGCACGTCCAACGTGGCGCGCGCAGTGACCGATCAGTGGGCGCAGCCACAGCCTCCACCGCCGCACGCACAGCCGCTACCTGCCGCGGGGAGAACTTACTGAGAGCCGTCGGGTGCCTTTCCCACGGCGGCGAAGACGGACAACATGCGCACACTACCGCCATGCCCACTCGGGCACGTGGCCACCTCTGCGGCACGACTCATGGGGCGCAACAACTCGAACTTCGCGGCGCAGGTGCGGCAGTAGTATTCGTAGAGAGGCACCGGTTACTCCAGGTAATCCTTGAGTTTCTTGCTGCGCGATGGGTGGCGCAGCTTTCGGAGCGCCTTCGCTTCGATCTGGCGGATGCGTTCCCGCGTGACAGCGAATTCGCGGCCGACCTCCTCGAGCGTGCGGCTGCGTCCATCTTCCAGGCCGAACCGCAGTTCAAGCACCTTCCGCTCGCGCGAAGTGAGGCTGTTGAGCACGTCCATCACCTGCTCCTTCAGGAGTTGGTGCGAGGCGGCGTCGGCGGGGGCGAGCGCTGACTCATCCGGAAGGAAGTCGCCCAGGTGGCTGTCATCTTCCTCGCCGACCGGAGTCTCGAGCGAGACCGGCTCCTGTGAAACCTTGATGATCTCGCGCACTTTTTCGGGAGTGACGGGCGGCCCCTGGCGGGGGTCCGTCATGCCCCGCGCGATCTCGTCGCTGGTCGGCTCGCGGCCGTACTCCTGCACGAGGCGCCGCGAGACGCGGACGAGCTTGTTGATGGTTTCTACCATGTGCACGGGGATACGGATGGTGCGGGCCTGGTCGGCGATGGCGCGGGTGATTGCCTGGCGTATCCACCAGGTCGCGTAGGTACTGAACTTGTAGCCCTTGCGGTAATCGAACTTCTCCACCGCACGAATGAGGCCGATGTTGCCTTCCTGGATCAGGTCGAGGAGTGACATCCCGCGTCCTATGTACTTCTTCGCGACGCTGACGACGAGGCGGAGGTTCGCCTCGGTGAGCTGCCGCTCGGCTCTGAAGCCCTCACGCTTCAGTGTTTCGAAGTAGGACCGCAGCATTTCCTCTTCCTTGCAGCGCCGATGAAGGTGTGTCCAGGGCGGCGGCAAGAGATCCTTTTCCGATCCGTAGTACGCGGCGATCGCTTTCACGTCGCCCGGGCGCAGGATATGGGTGATGATGGAGAGCTGGACGATAGCCTGCTCGGCGTCGAGCTGCTCGAGCCGCATGTGGGCCGCGAGACGGCCGGCCAGGTCGAAATCCATCTCGGCATCGACGGTGCTGCGCCAGGTCTCGTTGGAGATGACGTCGCTGATCGCGCTCGCCTTGATGCCAAGATCTCGCGCGATGAACTTCACGCATTTCATTGTCTGGTGATACTGCTCAACAAGGGTGAGGAGGATCTCTTGCCCCGTGGGGGGCCGGTTCTTCTCCGCCAGCCAGCGCCGTTCGATGGCATCGATATGCTTGGCCTCCTCCATCTGGCGCGCCAGGCGCTTTTCGTCCGCGCCGGAGAGGAGGTAGACCTTGCCGATCTCCCGAAGATACATGCGTACGGGATCATCGATGCCGTCCTGATCTTCGAGGGGTACAGGCTCCTTTTCAAGGTCCTCCGTCTCGAGATCCACGCGATCCGGCCCCTCACCCCACGCCTCCGGGGCGGACAGGCCATTGCGCTCAGGGCCCAAGACAACGGCGGCGTCCGCAGCCAGGCGCGTAAAGACGTTGCTCAGGGGTTCATCGGTTGAGACCAGCGGAGTGGGGCGCTGCCCCGGGAGGCTGCCTGTCAGCATGGACGCGGGATCCCTGTACGTGCCGCTCATGACCACCTCACCGGGCGGGGCGCTCGGCATTGTGCTGTTCCAGGAGCCGCTGATGCACCTTCAGACCGACTTCCATGTCCTCAACGAAGGCGGCGGCGGGGACCGCCTCATCGCTGCCATCATCTGTCGCGACGCCGGCGTGCCAGGCGTCACGCGCACGCTGGGCGATCTGCGCTCCACCGTTCGCGCCGATCTCGGCGATGACGGCGGCGCTGGCGCGCTTCGCGGCGTGCAGTCTTTGCTGTTCGATCCTCCGCACCGCATCGCGCAGTGCCCGGATCACGGTGTCGTCGTCGTAGACTGGAAGTGCGAGCTGGGTGATACGCTCGTACTGCGGCCGCAAGTCCGGCGTGAGCGACTCCCCGAACGACTCCCCATCCGCCCAATCGACCCATGTCTCGAACAACGCGCGGTTCTCGCTGTGCCCGAAAAGGTCACCCTCCAGGAGCACCCCTTCGGAGCGTGCCCTAGGATAGCGGAAAAGCAATGCCAGACAAAATTCCTCGCGGGCGTCGTGCGGCACCTGCGAGCGCGCCGGTAGCCCCGGTCCGGAAGCCCTCGCGGGGCCGCGACCCCGGGCAGCGCGCACTTCCATCCGCACGGTGGGTTCGTCCACCTGTGCGATGCGCGCGAGTCGCTGCAGGTAGTTCGCCTGCACAATGCGGTCGGAAATGTCGTGCAAGAGGGGCGCGACATCCTTGACAAGGGCGGCGCGTTCGAACGGCTGACTGAGATCTCTCCTGGCCACGGCGGAATCGAACATGAAGTCGATCGCGCGAGCCGCGTGCGCGACGAGCTGGTCCCAGTCGGTTCCACCCGACCGCAGCACATCGTCCACGTCCTGACCCGGTGGGAGCGTTACCATGCGGACATCGGCGTCCAGGGAGCTGGAGAAGCGGACGAGCCCGCTGGAGGTCACGCCCGGCACGGCTTCGGCGTCCAGCGCGGCCTTCGCGGCCTCGTAGCCGCGCTGCATGCCCTGCGTTCCCGCTTCATCTCCGTCGAGGACGACAATGATGGTCCGCGCGAACCGGCGGATGAGCTTGAACTGCTGTTCGGTGAGGGCCGTCCCCATCGAGGCAACGACGTTCGAGGATCCGTGCTCGTGGGCGGCGATGGCGTCCATATACCCTTCCACGATGACGGCGCTGCCGCTGTTGCGGATGTACTCCTTTGCAAGATCGAGGCCGTAGAGGGTCGCCCCCTTATCGAACACGGGCGACTGCGGGGTGTTCACATACTTGGGCTGCGAGTCGCCGGCGCCCAGCGCTTCTCCCGGCAGGAGCCGGCCGCCGAAGCCCGCCACGCGTCCGCGTTCGTCGCGGATGGGGAACATCAGGCGATGGCGAAAGCGATCGTACGGGCCGCGCTCTCCTTCTACGGCGAGCCCGGAGGTGAGCATCTCCTCACGCGTGAAGCGCCGGGCCTCCAGGTGTGCGGCGAGCGCGTCCCAACGGTTGGGGGCATACCCGATCTGGAACGATTCAACTGACCGGGGCGCCAGGTGGCGATCCGCCACATAGTCGCGCGCGGACTGTGCGCCGGCCGCGAACGCGCCCGTTTCGTCCCGCAGGGCAGCCTGGAAGAACGCGGCCGCGGTCTCGTTGATCTCGTACAGCCGGGCGCGATGAGCGTCTGCCCGAGGATCGTGCCGCTGGTCAAGGGTGACGCCGGAGCGTTCGGCAAGCAGGGTCAGCGCCTGGCGGAAGTCGCACTCGTCCTTCTTCATGATGAAGGCGAAGACATCGCCACCCGTCCCGCAGGCGCCGAAACAGTGCCACGTCTGACGCGCCGGGCTAACGTGGAACGATGGTGTGCGCTCCGAGTGGAAGGGGCAGAGCGCCATGTAGTCGCGGCCCGCGCGCTTGAGCGTCACGTATTGCGACACGAGGTCGACAATGTCCGTACGCTGCTTGATCTCGTCAACAACGCTCATTCGGTCAGCCCACCCCTAGGAACGCCTGCTCAGGGGGATGATTACACGGCCCGAGGAGGGTGCACGGCGGACGAGTGCCGCTACGGCGCCAGCGTGGTCGTCTTCGTGCTCTACCATCTTGACGGCGATCTCCCGTACGGTGATCCGGCCACGGACCTCGTGCCGGATCGCGCGGGCGAGGGCGAGGTCGTCGCAGCCGGAGAGCAAGGCATCAAGGTCACGGCGAATCGCCTGCATCCCGTGGATGATCTGGGGCACGGCGAGGTGTTGTGCCCGGGCTGGGTCGTCGTCGTTGCCGAGGCCGCTGGAAGTGATCAGCGGCTCGTGGTCGGTGAGCGCGCGGCGGGCGCGATCCACATACAACCGCTCGACACGAAGGAGATGGGCGAGGTGGGCAACCAAGGACCAGCCGCCTTCGGGCGGAAGCCATCGAAACTGCTCTTCGCTCAGTCCGCGGATTAGCGCGAACAGCCGATCGCGGCTTCCTTGCAGATCAGACCGGAGTCGTGAATCCGTCATCCTGGCGGCGGCCCTCGCACTGCGGACGCG
Source organism: Dehalococcoidia bacterium (assembly GCA_035632115.1). Classification (GTDB taxonomy): domain Bacteria; phylum Chloroflexota; class Dehalococcoidia; order DSTF01; family JACRBR01; genus DASQHL01. The sequence goes on from DASQHL010000027.1 coordinate 21,174, forward strand.
GTATGCGGCTGTCGTTGCGGGCGTGGCCTATTGTATCCGCTCGCCGGAGCAGCGCCGCAAGGGCGCCGGGCGCTCACGGCGCGGGCGTGCCTGCGGACGGCGGGCCAGCGGAGGCGGCAGGGGTGGGGTTGCCGACCGAGATAGCCACGGTGGCCCGATTGTTCGTGTCGTCGGTCTCCGGGATCTGGCCGTTCGGGTCGACGATCAGCAGCAGGGTCTGGTTGTGCGTCACTTCATAACCGGTGCCAACATCGATGCTACGACCGGCTTTGAGGGTGAAGTGGGGCAACGTGGCGCCCCCCAGCAGCTGCTTGCCGTCCTCGCTAAACACGGCAACGACGATGTCGCCCACCGCGTCGCCCTTTCCCTGATTGATGACCGTGACGAAGAGCTTGCCACCCGAGATGGTCGGCGTGGTACCGATGACGAGATCAGGCAGCGGGCCGGCGACGGTGGGCGTGACGGCCGGCGTGGCGGCGACGGTAGGCGTGGCGGGGGCCGCCGCCGCCGTGAGCACGTCGGGAGGGGCCGTCGGCACTTCTACGTACACGGGCGGCTCGGCGGTGGCCACGACGAGCGTGGATGGGTCGCCCGTGACAGTGACGGCCGTGGCCTGGATCCAACCGTGCAACTCCGAGAGCGGCGGAAAGATGATGCGGTACCACCCGGAGTCCTTCGAGCGGCCGTCGATCACGACGTCATCACCCTTCGCCAGCGTCCCGAGCGCCGTACCAGCCGCGCCGGGGGCGGCCTTGACGGTCGTGATGTCGATCGCAACTCCGGTCACACCTTCGGCGATCGCGGTGAGCGAGGTGGGGCCAACGGTGCTGGTTGTGATGGCGCTCACCGCGACGGTTGGGGTGCCTGGGTGTGCGCTACGAGCGCTGTCGACGACCACGAGCACCCCGGCGGTCAGTCCGAGGAGGACGACCACGGCGAGCCCGGCGAGGAAGAAGGGGTGGCGCACTACCGCCGCCCTGGTCTCGGGGCCCGGCAGCCAGCGTGGAGTCATGCGGAGACGGGTTCGTCGATGGGTGTACTCAACTCGGCGCCATTGTACCGGAACAAACTTCGGCCGAAATGTGGGGGCACCAAGGCGCAGACGAGTCGCCAGATCGCAATAGCTTAAGTCCGCGGCGCGAGACGGGCTTCAGGCCATCAGCCTCAACGCGACCCGAACGGGCGCGCGATGCGCGCTGTCTCAGGCCGCGGCTGCTTGCCCGCGGCGTGGGTGTGCTTGAGACTGCGGGCGGAGGACATCGATGGACTGGATGATGCTCGGGACGCGCGCGCTCGCTGGTGCACCGCCGACGCGTGAGGAATCACTCGCGGTCTTAGGAGCGGACGATACGGCGACGCCAGCCATCGTGGCCGCTGCGCACGTTGTCCGTCACCGATACTTCGGGAAGACGGTCAAGGTGAACTTCCTGGTCAACATCAAGAGCGGCATCTGTCCGGAGGACTGTCATTACTGCTCGCAGTCGCGCCTCTCGGACGCGCCGATTGACCGGTACGGGCTGCTCTCTGCTGACGAGATCGTCACGGCGGCGCGGCGCGGCCGACGCTACGGCGCTCGCCGGATCTGCCTGGTGGCCTCCGGCCGCGGGCCGAGCGACGCGGACATCGCGCACATCGAGCGCGCGGTGCGCGACGTGCGGGCGGGGCTTCCCGACGCCGAGATCTGCGCCTGCCTGGGCCTGCTTGACGCGGCGCAAGCTGCGCGGCTCCGTGATGCCGGAGTCTTCGCCTACAACCACAACCTCAACACCAGCGAGGCATTCTACGGCTCGATCTGCGGCACCCACGGGTACGACGACCGCGTGGCCACCGTGCGCGTTGCGCAGGCAAGCGGCCTCTCGCCATGCTCTGGGGCATTGTTCGGGATGGGCGAGTCGGACGAGGACATCGTCGAGGTGGCCGGTGCGCTGCGGAGCCTGGGCGCCGACTCGGTGCCGGTGAACTTCCTCATCCCGATCGCCGGTACGCCTCTTGGCGGAACCTGGTCCCTCACGCCGATGCGCTGCCTGCGCATCCTGTCGCTGATGCGCCTGACTATGCCGGCGAGTGAGCTGCGCATTGCCGGAGGCCGTGAGCACCACCTGCGCTCGCTGCAAGCGATGGGACTGCTCGTAGCGAACTCAATCTTCATCGGAGACTACCTGACGGCGAAGGGGCAGCGCCCCGAGGACGACATCGCGATGATCCGCGACCTGGGGTTCGAGATCCTCGGTGACGGCGCTGAATGGAATGCCGGAGGGCACCGTGGCGACGATGTCGCGCTCAAGTCGGCCCGCGAGCGGCTAGGGCCGGCGGACTGATCCGGGCGCTCACCGCGGCGGCGTCCTTGACCGTCGACCCGGCGTTCCCAATGATGCGCCGGGGCAACCGCGCCCGCGGTGTCCACGGATCACGGAGGTCGCATGAGTACTGGCGCCGCCCTGCGCGGGAACACCCTGTCGTCGCAGATCATCCCGGACACGTGGAGCGCAAACGTCCTGCTGGTCGTCGCCGGAAGCGCGCTGATGGCGCTGTCGGCGCAGTTCAGCCACCAATTCTCGTTCAGCTCGGTGCCGGTGACGGGCCAGACGTTCGCGGTGTTGCTCCTCGGCGCGCTGTACGGGAGCCGCCTCGGGGCGGCGGCGATGCTGGCGTATCTGGCGGAGGGCGCGTCCGGCATGCCCGTCTTCGCGCAGGGACACGGCGGCATCGCGGCGATCGCGACGCCGTCCGGCGGCTACCTCTTCGGATTCGTGATCGCCGCGTACATCGTGGGTTGGTTCGCGGAGCGCGGCTGGGACCGTTCCCGCTGGATCGTGCTGCCGATGCTCCTGGGCAATGCGGCGTTGTATGCGGCGGGTGTCGCGTGGCTGCACGAACAGTTCCGGATCGTGCACGCGCCGATCAGCTGGAGCACGGCGCTAGACTACGGACTGTGGCCGTTCGTCGCGGGCGACCTCGCCAAACTCGTCGCCGCATCGCTGGCCGTGCCTGCGGGCTGGGCGATCGTCGAGCGGATCCGCGGCCGCGCCTGACGCGGCACCGAGGAATCATGCCGAACGGCTCTCCGCGCCGAGCCATGCGGGCGGACGCGGGGAGGCGCCTGCCCGTTACACTGAGACCAACGAAGGAGGAACGATGCGCGACAACGGCCCGATTCTGGTCCCTCTCGATGGCTCCGAGCTGGCCGAGGGCGCACTGCCCTACGCGGTAGCGCTCGCGAAAGCATTGGGCGAGCGGATCGTCCTCATGACGGCCTGGGAGGGCACCGAGAGCGCGCTTGGCGCGAACTTCCCAGCCCTGGCGTTGGAGGTCGAGCAGAAGGCGAACACGTACTACGCGTCGTACCTCGATGGCGTCCGTGCACGGATCGGCGCGGCGGTGAGCGTCGAGGCGCAGGTGAAGAGCGGCGACGCTGCGACCGAGATCCTGCGGGCCGCCGACGAACTGGGGGCGCGCGCGGTCGTGATCGCGACGCACGGCCGATCGGGCATCGGCCGCTGGCTGTACGGCAGCACCGCCGGCGCGATCCTGCGTTCGTCGCCAGTGCCCATCCTGGCAGTCGGCCCGCACGCGCTCCAGCGCTCGACCGCCGACGTGTCGTTGCAACATGTGCTGGTGCCGCTCGACGGGTCGCCGCTGTCAGAGGCGGCGCTGCCGGTCGCAAGCGCGCTGGCGGCTGCGCTGCACGGCCGGGTCACGCTGGCGCGGGCGGTTGGCTGGGCGGTGCAGACGTACCCGTATGCCATGCCAGATGCTTACATTCCGCAGGTAGACGAGGAGCTGGAGACGGGCGCCAAGACATACCTTCGAGCACAAGAGGCGGCAGTTAGCGGTGTGCCGGTGGACGCGTTCGTCGTCCGGGGCGGCTCAGCGGACGGGCTGCTCGATGTCGTCGAGAAGCAGCACATCGACCTCGTGGTCATGACGACGCACGCACGTTCGGGGCTCCTGCGCGCCGCCCTGGGCAGCACAGCGGACCGGATGCTACAGGCGCCGGTGCCGGTGTTGCTCGTGCGGCCGCCCGATTAGGAATCAACATCACGGCCCACGGGACGGCGGCGGCCTCTGGCGCCCCCGGCGATGTCTCGACGCGCCTGCGTGCGTTAGGCTTCCTAACGATGCGAGTCTTGCTTACCTTCGGAGCGTGCCTTCTCGCCGTGCTCGCGGCGGCGTGTGGCGGATCCACGCGCACCAGTTCGACGCCCACGCCGGTGACGCTACCGGGCGCGAACGCCGGTTCGCCCACGGGGGCCGTCTCGCCGGTGGCGTCAGCAGCGCCTGCAACGGCGCCGGCAGCGGCCGCAACGACCACGGCAAGCACCCCGGCAGGCGCCAGCGTCCAGGTCACGGGGATCGTCGGTAGCGTAAGCACCGCGACGGGCTTCATCGAGATCGATCGGCTGTCCGGGGCAGCGGTACGGCGCATCTCGGTCGGCGCATCGACAGTGCTGCGGCGGGCGGGTGGCGGCACTACAACCCTGGCGCAGCTCCGTCCGTCGCAGAGGATCATCGCCGAGGGCACGCTGAACGACCGGGGGGACACCCTGGTCGCTAGCCAGGTCACCGTGCAGGACGTAGTGCCGGGGGTACAGCCGGGCGGCTGAAGCTACGCAGCGCCACAACTCGCCGGCCGCGGTTGACCTGCATCGCCGACAAGGCGCCGGCGCTCGAATCCCGCGACGCCGCCCGAGCGTAAGGGAAGTCAGAGCACGTGGAATACACGGCCCTCCGAGATGAAGAGTTGATGGACCGGCTCACGGGCCGGGATCTCGGCGCGTTCGAGGCACTGTATGACCGTTACGCAGACCTGGTCTTTTCGGTGGCACTGCGCGTGGTGTCGGACGCCCATGTGGCGGAGGACGTCACGCAGGACGTTTTCCTACGCGTGTGGAGGCGGCCCGAGCATTACGATGTACGGCGAGGCAAGTTCGTGACGTGGCTGCTGAGCGTCACACGTAACCGCTCCATTGACGAGCGCCGCGGCTACAGCCGCCGGCTGCGACACGAGGCGATGCCTGCGGGCGAAGAGGAGGGCGACACCCTCCCAACCACCGACCGTACCGACGATCCGGCCCAGATGACGGTACTCTCCGACGAGCGCACGGCCGTGCGGCGGGCGATGGAGTTGCTGCCGCCCGAGCAGCGGCTGGCGATCCAGCTCGCGTACTTTGGCGGGCTGACGCAGCAGGAGGTGGCTAACAAGCTGGGGCAACCGCTGGGCACGGTCAAGACGCGCATCCGGCTGGGCATGCAAAAGATGCGCGGCGCGCTGGAGGATCAGCGGCGCGGAGGGCCGGAGCGTTGAGGCCGTTGGACTGCGCAGGGACACGCGATGACATCGACGCCTACGCGATCGGGGCCCTTGACGCCGAAGAGGCACGGGCGCTTGAGGGCCACATGGCCGCCTGCGCGACGTGCGCGCGACTCGTTGAGGAGGCGCGGGCGGAGGCCACACTGGCCCTTTCGCTCTCAGCGCCTGCGGCATCGAGCAGTCCGGCGCTCAAGGCGCGGGTGATGGCTTCGGCGGCGGTGCTGCGGGAGCTCCCGGTCCCGCGCACGCGGCAGGCTCGCTGGTGGTACGCGGGGGCGGCGGGGCTCGTCGCGGCGATCGCAAGCGTGTCCGCATGGGCAATCTTCACGCAGGTGCGGGTGGACCGACTCGACCGGCGGAACGCGGCGTTGCGGCTGGACGCGACGGCCCAGTCTCGGGAGCTGGCGGCGGTGCGCGGCGATTTGCAGCGGGCGGCGGACCTGAGTGCTGGTCTGGCGAGCACCGTTGCGACGCAGAACCAGATCGTCGACCTGATGACGGAGCCGGATGTCCGGCGGACGCCGCTTCAGGGCACGGCCGCCGCGCCGGCGGCTAACGGGCACTACGTGTGGAGCCCGGCGCGCGACGCCGGCGCCCTGGTCGCCGCAGGGCTACCGCAGCTCGCGACCGGCGAGGTCTACGAGATGTGGGTGGTCTACGCCGACAAGCGCTGGACGAGCGCGGGCACCTTCAGCCCTGACGCCTCGGGCACGGCCCGTCTGATCGTGCGCGGCGCGCCGAACGACGAAGCGCCGGGCGTGCTCCCATCCTGGTTCTGCGTCACGCTACAAGCGGCGGGCGCTTCCGGTAGGTCGGCGGGGACGATGGTGTTGCGGAGCCCCACCCAGTAGGCGCATCTCGCGGTCCGGCGCCCGGAGTTGTCACTGAGACTCTGTCTCACTATTATGAGACTGCATCTCAGGAGGCGAGGGTGTCGGATATCGACCTCATTGAGCAGCGGCTGGCCCTGCGGGGCCACCGGTTGACGGGCAGCAGACGCCGGGTGCTGGAAGCGATAGCGGGCCAGCCAGCGCACTTCACCGTCGACGAGGTTGTGCACAGTAGCGCGGGCGTGGGCCGCGCTACGGTCTTCCGGACGATCCGGCTGCTGCTCGATTTGAACGTGGTGTGCCGGGTCCTCCTGGACGACGGCACGCTGCACTACCGCGTGAGCGTGCACGGTCATCACCACCACCTCGTGTGCCGGGGGTGTGGCCGGGTGGAGGACTTCACAACGTGTGACGTGAAGCAGCTCATCGGTCAGCTCTCCTCGGCGACGGACTACCAGATCGAAGGGCACTGGCTGGAGCTGTATGGACGTTGCAGCGAGTGCGCCTCAGGCGCGCCACTGGTGCCATCCGATGGTTGACGCGGCGGCGGCGGAAGCGGCGGCGACACGAGCGCAGCACGACAGTTGTCTGGTCCTGCGAGACGTGACGATCGCGTACGGACGGCGCGTGGTGCTGGCACACGTCGACGCCGACATCCCGCGCGGAGAGCTCGTGAGCATCGTCGGGCCGAACGGCGCGGGGAAGAGCACGCTGCTCAAGGCCATCGCCGGGCTGATCCCCCTGGCGGGCGGGGAGATCACGCTTTTCGGCGAGCCGATCACGCGGATGCGGAAGCGCGTGGCGTACGTGCCGCAGCGGGAGGATGTCGAGTGGTCGTTCCCCGTGTCGGTGCGCGACGTGGTGCTGATGGGACGGTATCCGCAGCGCGGGTGGCTTCGCCCGTCCACGGCGGAGGACCGCGCCGCGGTGGCGGCGGCGCTGGAGCAGCTCGGCATCACCGACCTGGCGGCGCGGCAGGTCGCCGAGCTTTCGGGCGGCCAGCAGCGGCGGGCGTTCATCGCGCGGGCGCTGGCGCAGGAATCGGACGTGATCCTGCTGGACGAGCCCATGGCGGGGATCGACGCGGAGACGCATGATCGCATCCTGGATCTGTTCGAAGAGTGGCGCGCGCAACGGCGCGTGGTCCTGCAGGCAACGCACACACACATGCACGGCGGATCGATGATCGTGCTGCACCGGCGTGCGGAGCCGATCCCCGCGCACCAGTTCGCGCATCACGCGGAGGAGGGGGGTGAGCACCATGAGCACGCTCACTGATCCGCTGTCCGACCCGGCGTTCGTGCGCGCGCTGTTCGACGTCGTCGCGGTGGCGATCGTCGCCGGGGTGATCGGCACATTCATCGTCTTGCGCGGCATTGGCTTCCTGGGGGACGCGCTCGCGCACTCGATCTTCCCGGGCGTCGTCATCGCGTTCCTTATGGGTGCGAACCTGTTGGTGGGGGCGCTGGTCGCCGGGATGGCGGCGGCGGCGCTGATGGGGCTGCTGACGGCGAACGCGCGGGTGCGTGACAACACGTCAATCGGCGTCATTTTCACGGCGGCGTTTGCACTGGGCGTCGTGGTCTTGAGCAACCGGAGCATCGGTGTCGACCAACTGGAGGGCATCCTGTTCGGTGATCCGCTGGCGGCGAAGGCGGCGGACGTGGCGATGACGTTGACCATCGGGTGCGCGGTGCTTGCCGCGATGATCGGGCTACGCAGGCTGTTCGTGATGGCGTCGTTCGACCCAAGCGGCGCGCGAGCGATGGGGCTGCCGGTGGTGGCGCTGGACGTGCTGCTGCTGGCGCTGACGGCGCTGACGGTGGTCGTGGCGTTCAAGGCGGTGGGCGACATCCTGGTCATCTCCCTGATGATCACGCCGGCAGCCACGGCGCGCCTGTTCACGGACCGGCTCTTGCCGACGGCGCTGGTTGCCGCCGGGTTGGGGAGCGCCGCATCGATCGCGGGGCTCTACCTTGGATACCATCAATCGGTCTCGCCCGGGGGCACAATCGTGCTGATCGCCACGAGCGTGTTCTTCAGCGCGTGGCTGGCGGCGCCGCGGCACGGGCTGGTGGCCGGCCTGTTGGCGCGCCGCGATCGCTCCTTGCTACGATCTGAGCCGGAAGCGGTCGCGGAGGTGATCCTGGCTTCGCCGGAGATCCGCGACCCCCACGAGCGATAGACGATGCGCCACACCGCCGCGCTGCTGGTCGCACTGGCGTTGATCACGGCCGCGGCGTGCGCATCGAATGCGCTGTCGCGTGTGCCGACGATCGAGCCGCTGGCGAGCGCCACGCCAGCGGCGGGAGCCGTGCAGTTGCTGGGAGGCAAGCCGGCAACGCCGCCACCAGCGGCGCCCACCGGGGCCGCGACGCACGCGCCAACCGCCCGAGGAACTACGGCCAGCGCGGCTCCCACGCCACGCGCACCACACACGCGTGATGGCACAGCGCCGCCAACATCCGGGCGCTGGATCGACGTGGACGTGACGAAGTACGTCGTCCGGCTGATGGACGGGACGTCGGTGGTCCAGGAGATCGGGCCGGTGGCGGTGGGCGAGCAGATTGACACGGGAGCGTACGCATCGACGCAGACGGGGACGTTCCACGTCTACAACAAGCTCGAGCCGCTGGCGTACGACCCGCCGTACAAGACGTACATCAGCCAGTGGGTGGGGTTTGACCAGCAGAAAGCCAACGGATTTCACTCCTTTTTGAAGGACAAGCAAGGCAACGTGGTCGATGCCTCGACCGGCCGCGTCTCCAACGGTTGCATCCGCACCGGCGGGGCGGCCGCGATCTTCGCGTTCGCGGTGGTGGGGATGCCGGTGTACGTGCACTCCTGACGGTACGCCGCCGGACGAAGGCCCGGAAGCACCCCCGACGTTAGCACCGAGGCGGGCGAGCGCGAAGCGCTGGATGACACCCGGCGTTGGTTACAGGACGGACTCCGCCGCGTCGAACGGGGGGTACGGGGGGAAGAGCGACTCCAGCTCGCGGCGGATGGGGTCTTCGGGCGGGAGGTAGCGGCTGAAGTCGCCGTCCGGCTCGGGGCGCTCGCGCTGGCCGGTGACGGTGGTGTCCATGATCTTGTTCTGGAGCATGATGAGGCCGGTGAGGAGCGACTCCGGGCGTGGCGGACAGCCGGGCACGTAGACATCGACCGGGACGATGAGGTTGACGCCGGGGAGCACGCTGTAGCCGTACGCGAAGGGGCCGCCCATGATGGCGCAGCCGCCCATGGAGATGGCCCACTTGGGTTCGGGCATCTGGAGCCAGATGCGGCGGATCGCGGGCGCCATCTTCCAGGTACATGTCCCGGAGACGATCATCAGGTCGGCCTGGCGGGGGGAGGCGCGGAAGATCTCAGCGCCGAAGCGGGCGATGTCGTAGCGGGGCGTGGCGGTGGCGATCATCTCCATGGCGCAGCAGGCGAGGCCGAACATGGTGGGCCAGAGCGAGGAGCTGCGGGCCCAGTTCATGACCGTATCGACGCCGGTGAGCAGGATGTTCTGCTCGACGTCGGTGTCGATGCCGGGGGCGGTGTCCTGACCGATGATGGGGATGGTGTCCTGGGTCATCTTGCGATCATTCTCACGGATGCCGGGGGCTCGGGCAATTGAGCGCAAACGCGTGCCAAACGGCGCATGGCGGTGATTCGAGGGGGCGATGGGATGCACTATCGTGCGCATTTTTTGCACCGTTATGTCGTCTATAGATTCAAAAACGGCTTTCGCTCGGCACTTTTGCTGTTTTTCGACGCCGCGCCCGGTCCGGTAAGGCCGTTGGGCGGAGGGCGGGTGCGGCCAGCGTGACGGTACGACGGCGGGACGGCGTACTCCAAGCGCGCGACGTCACCGCGTGCGGCGAACGGGCGGGCGCGCGCCGAGGCGGACCCCACCAAGGGGCGAGGTGCCCAGGCGGGCGATGGTGGAGAGTCGATGAAGGGCCGGGCGGCTCAGTTGATGACGGGGGGCTTGCAGAAGTGCTCGGGGTCGAAGCGGCAGCTGTGCGCCTTGATGAAGGAGCGGACGCGGGCGTCGGTGTAGGCGGTGGCAGGGAAGACGTCCACGCGGGTCCAGGCGGCGAGGCCGACGGTGCCGGGGGCGAGGTCGGGATCAGGCGAGAGGACGACGCGGGCGCCGAGCGACAGCTCCTGCCTCACGACGGTGGTGATCTCATCGACTACGCGATCACACCCGGCACTGGCGCAGTTGTAGCCAACGTAGACGCCGGCGTGCTCCTCAATGTGGGGGATCGCTTCGCGGGGGATGGCGAAGGCGTACAGGCCGGGATCCGGGGGGATCTTCAGGCGATGGCCATCGGGCAGGACGACGAGCGGCTGCACGGGCAGGTGCAAGCCAGAGGTCGGCGGGTTGGAGGCGTAGCAGTCGCTGCGGACCTGGTCGGTGGGGCAGAACTCCACGTGGACGATGGGGTACTGCGCGGTGTGCTGGCGGCCCTGCGTGGGCACGAAGCGGCCGGGCAGATCGGGGCTGGCGTCGGACTCCGCGACGAGATCGGCGCGGACGGGCGCCGAGGCGCCGGAGGGGGGCGCCGCCGGCGCAGCGGTGATGGGGCCGCCGATGTGGATGGCGCCGCCGTAGTAGACGGTGTTGACGACGATGAACAGGGCGATGGCGGAGATGAGCAACCGTTCATGGAGATTCGAAAGGAGGTGCACGGGCGCAGTATAGCGGCCGGGTCGGTGCTACCGGCCCTGTGCGCCGCGCCTTAGACTGGCAAGCGCATGACCGCTTACCGCCGCGTCAGGCGCTTCCTTGTCCGCACCTGGCCGCTGCTGCTATCGCTGGCGTTGCTGGGTGGCACACCGGCGCTGATCAGCCTGAACCGGCAGGGGCGCGTGGCGGTAGAGGCATCGATCTACCTGCCGGACATGGTGTTGCAGGTGCCGGCGCCGGGGCCGCTGCGGTACCTGCGTCCGGTGACGTGGCTGTCCGACCCGCCGATCCGCACACGGGTGACGATCAACTACCAGAGCCGGAGTGGGCCGCGCAGCATCGATGCCGACCTGTACCTTCCGGCGCACGGCACGGACCACCAGGGCGTGGTGTTCTCGATGGGTGCGCCGCCGCTGCCGCTGGACGACCCGCGGCTCCGGCGGATCGCCGACGACTCGGCGCGGTCGGGGGTGGTAATGCTGGTGCCGTTCTCGACGCGGCTGGACGACCTGCGCATCGAGCCGGAGGAGATCGACGCGCTGGTAGCGGAGTTCCAGTACGTGCAGCAGCTGCCGCAGGTGAACCCGCACCGCGTCGGGTTCTTCGGGGCGAGCGTGGGTGGATCGCTGGCGCTGGTCGCGGCGGCTGATCCACGCATCGCAGCGGACGTCGACCAGGTGGTGTCGTTCGGGGCGGCTTTTGACGCGCTCGCCGCCTTCGGTGCGATCGTGACGCACCACATCCAGTACGACGGGATCAACGAGGCATGGACGCCGCGGCGACATGCGGAAATCGTGGTGGCGCGGCAACTGATCGACCGGGTGGACAGCGCGGCCGACCGCGACTTGCTGACGCGCGTGTTCCTGGACGGCGAGCAGCCAACGCAGGAGCAGCTTGCGACGCTGACGCCGGCTGGCCGCAGCTCCTACAACTTCCTCGCGAACCGCGACCCGGCGGCCGTGCAATCGCTGATCGACCAGCTTCCGGCGAGCGCGGTCGCGGACCTGGAGTATCTCTCTCCGCGGACGAGCATCGCCAACGTGAAGGCGGAGCTGTTCATCATCCACGACCGGGCGGATCCGTTCATCCCGTTTACGGAGTCGCTGAAGCTGAAGGCGGCGGTGGGCAACCGGCCGAACGTGCATTTCGACGAGGTGCGCCTGTTCCAGCACGTGCAGCCGAAGCTGAACCAGCAGCCGCAGATCATCGCGATCGATGGCACGCGCCTGCTGTTCCGGCTGTACCAGTTGTTGCTGAGCTGGGACTGAGGGTCAGTCTTCGATGAGGCCTTGCGAAGCGAGGAACGCCTTCGCGTCGGCGACGCTGGAGAAGACGCGCGACCCCAGCGCGTCGAGGGCGTCCACCACGTCGTCATCGGCGGCGTCATCGTAGGCGGCGTCCACGATCTTCGACCGCTCGACGCGGCCTTCGTTCGCAAAGCCCTGCTCGATATACGGCGCCACCCGGTTCCACTTGACGGTCATGGTCGCTCCCTCACTCGCCCGAGAAATTCGGCTGAGTGTACCGGGCAGCGAGAGGAGAGGGAACAGGGCGGGGAGCGGATCGCGGAGGCGGATCAGCCGCCGCCGCCGGCGGCGATGTCGCGGCGGCGATAGACGACGAAGGCGATGGCGATGAAGGCGACGACGTAGAGCGCGAGGATGACGGCAGCGGCGGCGGGCGAGTGGACGCCCTGGCCGGCGAGGTCGGCGGCAGTGGGGCCGAAGCGGGGCAGGGGTTCGGGCACGACATTCTGCAGGGTAATCACCTGCGCGTTGGAGTTGATCAGGTAGTTGGGGATGGACTTCCAGGGGTTGCCGCCGAGGCGCATGAGGTTGCTGACGAGCGGTTCGAGGAAGGCGGCGCCCATGCCGGTACCGACGCCGGCGAGGGTGGAGCGGCCGACGGTGGCAGCGGCGAAGGCGAGCGCGACGTAGGGGGCCATGACGAAGAGCGTGCGGCCGTAGGCGAAGAGTTGCTCTTTCGCCCAGCCGGCGGTGATGAACGAGAAGTCGGCGCCACCGCTGACGACGGTGATGATGGTGCTGTAGGTAACGGCGACGGCGACGGCGAGCAGGGTACCCGCGGCGACGAGGAGCGCGACGACGATCATGCGGGCGGCCATCATGCGGAGGCGGCCGCTGGAGGCGGTGGCCATGAGGCGGACGGTGCCCCACGCGTACTCGCTGCCGATGGCGCCCGCGGCGAGGATGACGGCGAGTAGGGTGCCGAAGGTGGTGACGATGGCGAGCGAGAAGGGCACGGCGCCCTGCAGGAAGAGGGCGCGGCGGAGATCTTCGCCGGTGAAGCGGGGGGCGCCGCGGTGGTGGTCGCCGAAGAAGGCGACACGGCCGCTGATGTTCCAGAGGACGGAGTAGAGGAGGATGACGAGGCCGACGAGGAGGAGCGCGACGACCCAGGTCATCATGCGCTTGCGGAGCTTGAAGAATTCGACGGCCATGAGCCGCTGCATGTTCACGCGTGCAACTCCTCGCCGGTGAGCTCCAGAAAGACGCTTTCGAGTTCGACTTCCCAGGGCGAGAGCTCGGCGACGTAGACGCCCAGCTGGGCGAGTGCCATGTTGAGGTCGGCGGCCTTTGCGACGGGGGCCGCGGCGCGCACGAAGCCATCGATGCGCTCGACGCCGGTGACCCAGGGGATGCCGCCGAGGGCGCGGCTGAGTGCGTCGTTATCGGAGGCGCGGAGGCGCAGGAACTCGCCGCGGCCGAGGAGCTCCTGGACGGTGCCCTGGGCGACCATGCGGCCGCGCTTGACGATGGCGACGCGGTCGCTGACGGCCTGGACTTCGTGGAGGAGGTGGCTGCAGAGGAAGACGGCGCGGCCCTGCCGGGCGAGCTCCGGGATGAGCTCGCGGACCTCACGGGTACCCGCAGGGTCGAGGCCGTTGGTGGGTTCGTCGAGGATGATCAGCTCGGGGTCGCGAAGGAGGGTGGAGGCGATGCCGAGGCGCTGCTTCATGCCGAGGGAGTAGGTCTTGTAGGGGTCTCGGCCGCGGTCGCGCAGGCCGACGAGCTCGAGCATCTCGTCGATGCGGGTGTTGGGGATGCCGCCGAGGGCGATGGCGAGGGCGCGAAGGTTGTCGTAGCCGGAGAGGTAGGGGTAGAAGGCGGGTGTCTCGATGACGGCGCCGATGCGGCGGAGCGCGGGCCAGGGGTGGGTGGCCATGTCGCTGCCGAAGACGAAGGCGTGGCCGCGGGTGGGGCGGACGAGGCCGAGCACCATGCCGACGGTGGTGCTCTTGCCGGAGCCGTTGGGGCCGAGGAAGCTGAACACCTCGCCATCGAAGACCATGAGGTCCATGCCGGCGACGGCGGTGATGGCGCCGTACTGCTTCCAGAGCCCTTCGGTGCGCAGGATCTCGCGTCCGTGGGACACGTTGTCACCTCTATTGCGGACATCTTAGCAATCGGCAACGGGCGGCATGTGTCGGAATCGCTACGGGTGGTGGGAGTGCGGCTTGAGTGCGCGACGGCGAATTGGATAGGATGCGCGGGCCGGGCGCACCCCGGTGAGCGTTCCCCGGTAGCTCAACGGTAGAGCATGCGGCTGTTAACCGCAGGGTTGTAGGTTCGAATCCTGCCCGGGGAGCCAAATTACGCACATGTCTCCGCAAAGCGCTCCGTACGTCCACCCGGAAGAGTGAGGCAGATGCCGGCTTCGGGGTGACCGACAACCACTGGTTGCCCCGAGCCCCGACAGATTCATTGTTGCACGACCCGGCGCCTGCGCGAGTCGCATCCCCGTGTTCGTTCGAGCACCTGGACAGAGCGCCGGTCAGTGGTCCCGGAGTGCACACAGCCGCCGCAGTTCCGGCGCGGTGGAGTAAGCACCTGCCTGCGTCGTCATCGACGGGGCCGGCGTGGCCCGGTCAGGGCACGGGACAGCGGCATCCGCGTCCGTGACGGCGGATGCGGCGGCCGCCGGTCATCTGTTCGTTCGGCGGCGCCTGGTGGCCCGGAGCGTGGCGACTCGCACGTGCTCAATGAGCTGATGCACTACCATCAAGCAGTGCGCGCGCGGGACGCGTCCTCTCGTCGAACGGCGGCGGCAGGCGCGGGAAGGGGCCATCCACGATCGGGGGCTGCGCTCGACCAGCATGAACGTGTTGACCGTCAATTGTGGCAGCTCCAGCTTGAAGGTCCGGCTCTGCGCGGTCGATCAGGCTGGCGCATCGACGCTCTGGGCGGGGGCGGTGGAGGCGATTGGTCCGGGGGCGGCGGTCGTGTTGGAGGGCGGCGACGCCGCGCACGTCCGCCGGCCCGTCGCCGCGGACGACCACGCGGCGGCGCTCGCCGCCCTGATGGAGCTGGTGCCCGACGAGGCCCGGCGGTCCATCGAAGCGGTGGGGCACCGCGTGGTGCGGGGCGGCGCCTTCGCCACCCCGAGCATCATAGACGGCACGGTGATCCGGGCGATCGAAGCGGGCCAGCGCGTGGCGCCGCTGCACAACCGTCCGGCGCTCCAGGGGATCGCCGCGGCGCGGGAGATGCTGCCGGGCGTGCCGATGGTCGCCGTCTTCGACACGACCTTTCACAACGCTCTACCGCCCGCCGCGTCGCACTACGCGCTGCCGCATGAGCTCACGCTCAAGCACGGCCTGCGGCGCTCCGGCTACCATGGCATCGCCCATCGCTCGATGACGGAGCGGTACGCGGAGGTGGCGGGCACGGGAACGGCGGCGCCCACGATCATCACGCTGCAACTCGGCCACGGGTGCTCTGCGACGGCGGTCCGCGAGGGCGTGTCCGTCGACACGTCAATGGGATTCACGCCGATCGAGGGGCTGATCATGGGCACGCGGCCCGGCGACCTGGACGCGGGCGCGCTGGCGTATCTGCTCCGCGAGGAAGGGCTGTCGGCCGACGACCTTGACGACATCCTCAACCACCGATCGGGCCTGCTCGGCATCTCCGGTTCCAGCGGAGACATGGCGGTCTTGCTGGCGGAGGAGTCCCGCGGCCAGCCGCGGGCGCACGACGCGATCGAGATGTTCTGCTACCGGGTGCGGAAGTACGTTGGCGCCTACGCCGCCGTGCTTGGCCGCGCCGATGCCATCGTCTTCGGCGGCGGCATCGGCGAGCGTTCGGCGGAGATCCGCCGGCGGATCTGCGAGCCGCTGGAGGGGCTGGGCGTGCGCCTCGACGGGCAGCGGAACGCCGCATTGGCCGACGGGGAGGGGCGGATCAGTATGGACGGCAGCCAAATGACCGTGTGGGTGATCCCGAGCGATGAGGAACGGATCATCGCCAGAGACACGTTCGACCTGTTGGCCCGGGTGCACGGGCAGGGGAGGGACACGTGAGCGAGACGGAACGCACGCGCGAAGGAGAGCCGGCGCCGAGCTTCCGGCCGGGGCCGCTTTCGGCGGATGACGCGCGGCGCATCGACGCCTGGTGGCGGGCCGCGAACTACCTATCGGTCGGGCAGATCTACCTGCTCGATAACCCGTTGCTGCGCGAGCCGCTGCGGCTGGAGCACATCAAGCCGCGGTTGCTGGGCCACTGGGGCACGACTCCCGGCCTCAACTTCCTTTATGTCCACATCAACCGGGCGATCATCGCGCACGGCCTCGACGCGATGTACGTGATCGGCCCGGGCCACGGCGCGCCGGGGATCGTCGCGAACGTGTATCTCGAGGGCACGTACTCGGAGGTCTACCCGCAGATCACGCAGGACGAGGAGGGGATGCGGCGGTTCTTCCGGCAATTCTCGTTTCCGGGCGGCATCCCGAGCCACGTCGCGCCCGAGACGCCGGGATCGATCCACGAGGGAGGCGAGCTCGGCTATTCACTCGACCACGCGTACGGCGCCGCGTTCGACAACCCGGGCCTGACGGTGTTCTGCATCGTCGGCGATGGCGAAGCGGAGACCGGCCCGCTTGCGGCGAGCTGGCACGGGAACAAGTTCATCAACCCGGCGCGCGACGGCATCGTCGTGCCGATCCTGCACCTCAACGGGTACAAGATCGCCAACCCCACGGTGCTCGCGCGGATCCCGCGGGACGAGCTGCGTGGGCTGCTCGAAGGCTGCGGCCATGCGCCGCGCTTCGTCGAAGGCCACGACCCAGCCGAACTCCACCACCGCATGGCCGCCGTGATGGACGAGGTGGCCGGCGAGATCTCCGCGATCCGGGCACACGCGCACGATGCGGGACCGCACGCGCCGCCGCGCTGGCCGATGATCGTGCTCGTCACACCGAAGGGCTGGACGGGCCCGAAGGAGGTGGACGGCGTGCCCATCGAAGGGACGTTTCGCGCGCACCAGGTGCCACTCACCGGCTTTGCGGAAGATCCGGCGCACATCCGGATGCTCGAAGCATGGATGCGCAGCTACCGGCCCGAGGAACTGTTCACCGAGGAGGGCGCGCTGGCCCCGGAGATCGCTGCTATCGCGCCGCGCGGGGAGCAGCGCATGAGCGCCAATCCGCACGCCAACGGCGGCCTGATCCTGCGCGACCTCACGCTGCCCGACTTTCGCGAATACGCGGTCGACGTGCCGGCGCCTGGAGGCTCCACCAGCGAGGCGACACGGGTGCTGGGGACGTACTTGCGGGACGTGATCCGCGCGAACCCCGACAACTTCCGGCTGATGGGGCCGGACGAGACGGCGTCGAACCGTCTGCAGGCGGTGTTCGAGGCGACGGACCGCGCCTGGGACGCGGAGCGGATCGGCATTGACGACCACCTCGACCCGGACGGGCGTGTGATGGAGATCCTCAGCGAGCATGCATGCCAGGGGTGGCTCGAGGGCTACCTGCTGACGGGGCGGCACGGTCTGTTCAGCTGCTACGAGGCGTTCATCCACATCGTCGACTCGATGTTCAACCAGCACGCGAAGTGGCTGAAGGTCAGCCGGGGCATCCCGTGGCGGCGGCCCATCGCCTCGCTGAACTACCTGCTGACGTCGCACGTCTGGCGGCAGGACCACAACGGGTTCTCGCACCAGGACCCGGGCTTCATCGATCATGTGGTGAACAAGAAGGCGGAGATCATCCGCGTGTACCTGGCGCCCGACGCCAACACGCTGCTCTCCGTCGCCGCCCACTGCCTGCGCAGCCGCGACCATGTGAACGTGATCGTCGCGGGGAAGCAGCCGGCGTTGAACTACCTGTCGATGGACGAGGCAGTTGCGCACTGCACGCGCGGCATCGGCATCTGGGAGTGGGCGAGCAACGACGGCGCGGGCGAGCCCGACGTGGTGCTCGCCTGTGCGGGCGACGTACCGACGCTCGAGACGCTTGCGGCCGCTGCCCTCCTGCGTGAACATCTGCCCGATCTGCGAGCGCGCGTCATCAACGTGGTCGACTTGATGCGTCTGCAGCCGGAGTCGGAGCATCCGAACGGCCTATCGGACACGGCATTCGACGCGCTGTTCACCCGCGACCGGCCGATCCTGTTCGCGTACCACGGGTACCCGTGGCTCGTGCATCGGCTGACGTATCGCCGCGCGAACCACGCCAACCTGCATGTGCGCGGCTACATCGAGGAAGGGACGACGACCACGCCGTTCGACATCGTCATGATGAACAACCTGGACCGCTACCACCTCGTCATGGACGTGATTGATCGCGTGCCCGGACTCGGATCGCGCGCCGCACACATCCGGCAGCTGATGGAAGATTCGCGGCTGCGCGTCCGCCAGTACACGCGCGAGCACGGCGAGGATTCGCCCGAGATCCGCGACTGGGTGTGGCCGGCTGGAAGCTGACAACCGGCATTCACTCATTTGCTTCCAGAGCACTCTGGCAGGCCCCTGGCGAGATTGGGCGGTGGCGGGCCACGGGTATCCGCCGCTAGTAGGCGTCCGGGGCACGGACGACCGTCCTGTAAGATTCCACGCCGAGCGTGGTTGTTCCCTTCAGGATCCCCGCGGCGCGCGAGGGCGCAGCCGTATCTGATTGGTGTTGTCCAAGCGCACGGGGAACGAACGGAGCGCCCGTGGGGGGCAAGAGCCATGCAGGTTAGACGGAACGGCGGCGACGCGGCGGCGGGCGGTGGGCGCGCGAGTCTGGCGATCTGGGCCGCGGTATCGCTGGCCGCACTGGCGCCGATCTTCCTCATCTGGATACCACCGTGGTACGACTACCACAACTGGGTGTTCCAGGGACGGATCCTCGCCGACCTTGCGGGCCACGGTCCTGACGCCGCGAGTGCGATCCGCGGGTCGTACAGCCTGGCGTGGTGGCCGGTGCCGAACCTGGCGACGCCGCTAGGCATCGCGCTACTCACGGCGTTCGTCCCGTCGGACGTAGCGGGGCGGATCTTCCTGGCGATCTCGGTGCTGGGGTTTGCGTACGGCTACGCGTACCTGGTGCGGTCGGTGCAGCGGCGGCCGACGGCGCTGGAGTTCCTCGCGGTGCCGTTCGCGTTTGGCTACTTCTTCTACAAGGGGTACACGAGCTACCTCGTGGCACTCCCACTGGCGTTCGTGGCGATTGGGCAGGTGCACCGGATCAGCTTGCGGGAGCGGCCCGACCCGACGCGCGGGGAGATCGCGCTGCTCGCGGCGCTGGGGGCGGGGCAGTACCTGAGCCACCTGCTGGGCTGGGGCGTGTTCATGGTGGTGCTGGCGGTGTACGGCCTGGACCTGGTAGCGCGCGGGCACCGATGGAGCGCGATCAGGCTGTGGTGTTCGGCGGTGCCAGCGGTGGCGATGCTGGCCGTGTACGCGGCGGTACGTCAGCACGAGCACAACACGTCGGTCATCCTGTACGCGCACATGGGCCTAAGCAACGACAAAGTGATCTCACTGGCGGAGCCGCTGATGCTCTTCCTGCGGGCGGACCCATTCCCGGCGCTGGTGCCGGTGTTTTGGACGAACCTGGTGGTGCTGCTGGCGCTCGGCGGCATCGTCGCGGCGAACGTGGACTGGCGCCGGTCGCCGTCGCGGCCGCTGCTGGCATCGGGCATGGCGCTGGCGTTCTGCGCGCTGGTGATCCCGTTCGCGGCGTTCAGCGACCTCTCGCGGCCGGACGAACGGTTCGTGCTGCCGGCGGCCCTGATCGTGGTAGCGGCGCTCGGCATCCGCTCATTGACGGTGGTGCGTGGCGCCGGGATCGCGGTGGTCATCCTGCTGGTTATCGCGCTTCACGTGGTCGAAGACCGGCGGGTGAGCAACGCGACGGCGCAGATCGAGCAGGCGACGGCGGCGACGCTGCCGGCGGGGTCGCGGGTGCTGGCGCTGACGATCAGTGACGGGCCGACACACGGCGGTTGCTCGACGACGGCGTACGAGCCATCGATCGGAGCGGCGGCACTGCGGTGGCTGGATCTGCGGTGGCTGGTGGGAACGCCGATCCGCAACGCGACGCTGCTTGAGACATCGATGCTGCACCAGCGGTCCAGCGCGCTGGCGGCGCCCGGCCTGACGACGGACGTGGTGCCACGCTCGGCGATCCGCTCCGAGACGGGGCTGGCCGCGCGGTATGCGCGGTCGTACGACTACGTGGAGGTCTTCGGTTGTCCCGAGGCGCTGACGGAAGTACGCACGGCGTTTGCCGGGGCGTACGGCCTGGTGACATTGGGTAACTACTACGAGATCTTGCGGGATCGCACGCCGCCGGCGGCAACGGCGCCCGTGTCATGAGATCCTCGCAATATTCGTGGGGAATACGGCTCCTTCGGGCGGGGCGGGTGTATGCTCAGTGGCCGAAGAGAGTCGCCGCCGCTTCCAGATTGGGCCACGCCAACGAAGCGCCGCCGGATGGCGCCGGAGTGACACGGAGCGGCGGGCGGCGCGTTTGAAAGACTGCCGGCGTTGATCGAACCTCGCCGGTGGGGGCGCCGTGAACTCGTTCGACACCAGCATCATCGACTTCCTAAACCGCTTCGCGCAGCGCTCGCACGTCTTCGACACGAGCGTGGTGTTCTTGCAGGGACACGACCTGATGAAGGGGGGCGTCTTCATGGCGCTGCTCTGGTGGGTCTGGTTCCGCAAGCTCAAGCCGGGCGAGGCTGACAAG
>DASQHL010000028.1:0-2375 GCA_035632115.1 Dehalococcoidia bacterium
CTCACAGGCGCGCGTGCTGACTGTGCTCCACTACGCAGCGGAGCCGTTGAAGCCGAGCCTCATCGCAACGCTGCTCTTCCAGGAGACGCAGAGCATCACCGGCATCCTCCAGCGCGTGGAGTCGAAGGGCTGGGTCGTGCGGACGCCCGACCCGAACGACCGCCGCGCCATCGGACTGCAGCTGACCGAAGCCGGGCGCAAGCTGAGCGCGGAGATCGTGACGATCTTCCAGGAGCTGTACGACGAGCTGTTCGCCGCGGCGCTCAACACCACGGAGCGGCGTCAGCTCGAAGCAAGCCTGCGCAACGTCCGGGCGTTGGGGTTCAGGCTGCCGGAGACGGACTTCAGGCTCCGCCGCGCTCAGCAGTTCCCGATCTGGAAGGACTAGCCGGCTCCTTCGCGAGCGCGCGCCATGGTGCTCTCGTGTGCATCGTAGGGCGGCTGCTACCGAGATGCACAGGACCCGCGCGCCCGTCCCGACGTCGGAAGTACCGCCGCCGATCACGCGCCGAAAGCGACCTCGAGTTCGTGCTGGTGCGGGCGGAGGCGCGCCGGCGCCAGTTGCTCATTCGTCATTCGTGACACTCCCCTCCTTTTACCAGCCCGCGCCGCGGTGTCACACACGCCTACACGGGTCGCGGCGTGCTCACGCAGCGGTATCCGACGAAGCGTACCGTCTCAAGAGCGAACCCGTTCGCTCCGCTCAGCTTCTCGCGCAGCCGATGGATGCACACATCCACGGCGCGTTCGCCGGTTGCCCGACGGCGCGACACCTGGGGGATCAACTCGCGCCGTGAGACCACCTCACCGCGCCGCTGGAGCAGCACCGCCAGCAGCTCGAACTCCACGAACGTCAGCTCAACGCGGGTTCGCCGCACGTGGACCTCCCGTTGCACCTCGTTCAGTTCGACATCGCCACAGCGGAGCACCACGCCTTCCGCCTCCGCGCGATCGTGCATGCCCAGAAGGTGCAGCTCGTGCACGAGCGTCGCGCGGTCGTATGGTGCGATCAGCGGCCGGTGTGCCCAGGCCGGCGTCCCACCGACCATGAACTCATCGCCGGTCAGGAGCGCCAGGACCGGCCGGCCGCCGAACCGTGCCACATCGACGAGCGACTGTACCCAGGGCCTGGGCCGCCCCCGCCCCGGCGCGCGGATGAGCAGCACGTCAGGATCGAACCGCACGATCTCGTGCGACCGCCGAGCGGTCTCCGCATCCACCTTCAGCACCGCGTCATCATGCGCCGCGAGCACACCGCCGAACGCTTCAGCGCCAGGGTCGCCGCCAGACATCATCACGCACCGCATGCGCCGCCACCGTCACATCCTCCAACCTACGTTAGATCGCGGCGTCGCCCGTCTCGCCGGTCCGCACGCGCACGAGCTTCGTCACGGGCGTCACCCAGACCTTGCCGTCGCCGACGGCGCCCGTGCGGGCATTCTCGCAGATCGCCTCGATCACTTTGTCCGTCATCGCCTCGCCCACGACGAGCTCGATCCTCGCCTTGGGCAGGAAGTCGACACGGAACTCGTTGCCCCGCCACTGCTGCGCCACGCCACGCTGCCGCCCGTGCCCGCGCACCTGGCTGATCGTGATACCGCCGTACCCGAGGTCACCGAGCGCGGCCAGGACAACCGGCAGACGCTCCTCCCGCAGGATCGCTGTGATCTTCTCCATCGCTTGTCCTCCAGCCGGACTTCCGGCCGCTAGAGCCTCATCAGATTGGGCGGAGGCGGTCCCCTGCGTGCCTGGGGAGGAGAGTGGGACCGCCTCCGTATAGCCGCGTGCGTCCGCGACGCACGTCCGCTACCACCATTGATCACACCGGCGCGCCGCCAGGCGCCGGCCGCGGCGCAATCGACGTTGGCGGCAACCCGGCGCTGGCAAGCAACTCCGCCGGGATGGCGCCGTGCAGCTCGCGCTCCATGACGAACCCGGAGTACCCGGGCACGCCGAACTCGGGCACGTCGAGGCCCAGGACCTCGGCCTCGGGAGACACCCGCATCGACGTGAACATCTTGTAGATACCGAAGAAGATCGCCGTGACGCCGAAGCCCCATGCGAAGCAGACGCCGATGCTGACGAGCTGCGCGCCGAGCTGGCCCGCGTCGCCGTAGAACAGGCCGGTGACGTTGCCGCTGATCCCGTTCCAGCCAGCGCCGTACGTGCCATCGGCGAACAGTCCCACCGACAGCACGCCCCAGGCGCCGCATACGCCGTGCACGCTCACCGCACCACACGGGTCGTCCACGTGCGCCACATTGTCGAAGAACCAGACGCCGCCACAGACAAGGAAGCCCGCGACCAGGCCGATCAGCGCCGCTGCCCACGGCGATACGAACGCGCACGGCGCCGTGATCGCCACCAGCCCCGCC
>DASQHL010000029.1:0-40970 GCA_035632115.1 Dehalococcoidia bacterium
CAAGGAACATGGAAAACGCGGCGGGGTGGCTGAACGTGCCGTAGATCCGGTTCAGGCCAGGCGTATCGTGATTGCCGGTGTTGGCGAAGAACTGGTCGATGGCGACGGCGATGGGCACGACGGTCGCGACGAGAAGGACCATCGTCAGCCAGCGCATGTCGCGCTTCGTGCGGATGACATCGACGAGCAAGACGTAGATGAGGAATGCGCTGAGGGTGCGGATCCAGTCCTGCATAGCGGTGTTGCGGTCGGGGGCGACGGCCACGCCGAGCAGGGTGATGGCGAGGAAGAGCATGGAGGGTCCGGCGAGCGGCACGCGGCGCACATTGAGGTGGCTCAGGGCGATGTGGGCGGCGGCAACGGCGATGGCGATGAAGCTCATCATGGCGGCCGCGTTCACCTGGGAGCTGCCGGAGGCGGAGACCAACGGCACCGTGGCGGTGACGTCCATGATCGATCGGACGAGCAGGAGCGAGAGGACGGCGATTCTCGTGTCAACGAAGGCGAGGATGAGGAAGGAGCCGATGAGGCTGGAGATCAGCGCAGCCTCCATGGCCATGCTGTTCATGAGCATCGCGAGCAGCCCGCCGACAAGCGCGGCGAGCATGACGTCCTGGCGGCGGCGCAGGTAGCGGGTCAGCGGATTGCGCCGCGCGGGTGCGAACTGGATCGCCTCAGCCATCGCGGCCTCCTGGCGCCGTCATCGCGCGCCCCTACCGGCCCGGCGGGCGGGCTCTGGCACAAGCAGCGGGCTCGCCGGCCGCGAGCTGACGAGCGCGGCGATCAGGGCGGAGAGCTGTTCGACGCGTTCGTCCCACGTGTGGGAGCGCGCCAGTAGCTGACGCTCCGCGACGCGTTCGGACGACTCGCCGGCGAGCGCCGCCTCGATCGCGGAGACGAACTCATCCGGCGTGCGGGCGATGGAAACGCCGGTGCCTTCGTACGGTCGCAACTCGCGCAGGTCGCTGGCCACGATGGGCTTGCCTGCGGCGAGGTATTCGAAGAGCTTGAGCGGGAAGATGTGGCTGGTGAACTCATCCACGCGGTACGGGATGAGGCAGACGTCGATGCCGCGAGCGTACGCGGGCAGCTGCGCGACCGGCTTGTTGCCCAGGAAGCGGACGTTTCGGAGGGCGCGGAGGGGTTCGAGGCCGCGGGCATCGCCCTTCACGGGGCCGATGACGGCGAACGACCACTCCGGGCGATCGCGAGCGGCGGCGGCGATGAGCCCGGCGTCGAAGCGGAAGTCGACGACGCCGATATAGCCGGCGACGGGCTTCGGGAGGCGGGCCAGGTCGTCGGGCACGGCGGTGGCGGGGTCCCGGGCCGTGGCGAAATGCGCGACATCAGCGGCGTTCGGCACAAAGTGGGTGTTGGGATTGAGCGCACGGCGAGCCTCGGTGAGGGCGCGGCCGACGCAGACAACGAGCTCGGCCTCACGACAGCACTCGGCCTCGCGCGCGGCGGCTGCGGCAGACGAGTGCCACCAGATGGGGACGGCGGCGTACTGGTCGACACAGTAGAAGACGGTGTGCGACGGGCGCACAGCGGAGGCGACGTGCGGCGAGAGAGGCTGGAAGTTCACGACGATGGGCTCGCGGATACCGAGGCGGCGAGCCGTCCGGGCGAGCCAGC
This sequence comes from Dehalococcoidia bacterium, assembly GCA_035632115.1. Classification (GTDB taxonomy): domain Bacteria; phylum Chloroflexota; class Dehalococcoidia; order DSTF01; family JACRBR01; genus DASQHL01. Next base: position 1,636 of record DASQHL010000029.1, read on the forward strand.
GGCGGAGGATCCAGCCGTTGATGGCGTTGACGGGCTTGAACGAGCGCAGGGGCAGGACGGGTGGCGGCGCGGCAGCGTAGACGTTCTTCGCAACTTCACGGTAGCCCTGCCGCCAGCGGCGCAGTTGGCGTGCGAGGGCGGCGCGGGAGCGAATGCCTGTCACGAACGACAGTGGCGAGACGGCCTGGTCGACGTAGAGGACGCGATTGCTCCTGGCGAGCCGACTCATGACCTGCTGAGGCGTGCCCCAGTGGTCATCCCAGGTGACGAACGACAGGCAGACGATGTCACGGCCCTTGAGCATCAGGCGGACTCCGCTTCCACGCCGTGGCCAGGTGGATCGGCGGCGGAGGGCGGCGCGGCCGGGCGGAGCAGCGGCGCTAGGAGATCGGAAAGCTGCTCGACGCGCGTGTCCCAGGATTCGTCGCGGGCGGCGCGCTGGCGGGCAGCGGCGAGATCGGGCGCATCACGCTCGATGGCGTCGCGGACGGCGGCGTGGAACGCCTCCGGCGTGCGGCCGATGGCCAGGCGTTCACCCTCATAAGGACGCATCTCTGCCATGTCGGTGGCGACGATGGGCTTGCCGGCGGCCATGTACTCGTAGAGCTTCAAGGGGAAGATATGGTGCGTGTACTCGTTGAGCACGTACGGGATCAGGCAGACGTCCATCGCCTTGCAGTAGGCCGGGAGCGCGGCGGCCGGCTTCGGGCCGAGGAAATGAACGTTCGGCGCGGCGCGAAGGCGCTCGGCCTCGGGCAGGTCGCCCCACACGGGACCGATCAGCGCGAATGACCACGCTGGCTCGCGCTCGGCCATGTGGAGGATCAAGCCGGAGTCCAGACGCCAGTTGATGGCGCCCGTGTATCCGATGATCGTGCCCGGGAGGCGAGCGATATCGTCGGGGGCGGGAGCCGGATCGGCCGCGGCGGCGGCGAAGGCTTCGACGTCCGCGCCCTCGGGCATGAACGTGACGTTCGTGTTGAACGGGCGCTTCTTCTCGACGAGCTGGCGGCCGGTGCAGATGACGATGTCCGCCTCGCGGCAGCACTCGGCCTCGCGTGCACGGACGCCAGCGCCGGGGTTCCACCAGTAGGGTGCGGAGCCGAAGTCGTCGACGCAGTAGTAGACCGAGAGCGCGGGGCGCAGCGCTCGGGCGATGCCGGGGATCCAGGGCTGGAAGTTCCAGTAGATCACATCGCGGAAGCCAAGGGCACGCGCCTGACCGGCGAGCCAGCGACTGAGCAGCGCGGCGTTGGCGATGCTGGCGATCTTGTTGGTGCGCCGGGGCAGGATAGGCGGGGGCGTGGCGGCCCAAATGTTGGGCGCAACGGCACGGGCGCCTCGGCGCCAGCCGGTGAGGCCGGCACGAATCTTCGATCCGCTGAGCATGCGCGAGGCGAAGGAGAGCGGGGACACGGGCTGTTCGACGAAGAGGACGCGGTTGTGCCGGGCCAGCCGCGTCATGAGCTGATGCGGCGTCTCGACGAGGTCGCCCCAGCCGCCGAAGGAAGCGCAGACGATATCGCGGCCGGTGATCACCGGGTCCTCCAGATCGCGGTCGGGCGCGGCATCAGGTGCCGGCCGCCACGCCACCGGCGACGTGTGGCTCGCCGGCGCGCACGCTTGGCGCGTACGAGCGCACACCCTCGATCACCTGTGCGATCTCGTCGTCGGTAAGGGTGGGGAAGAGCGGCAGCGTCACGAGCGTCTTCCAGAGGCGCTCGGTCACAGGGAGCAGCTCCGTCCGGTAGGCGCTGTAGGCCGGATGGAGGTGCGTCGGGACGAAGTGGACGTGGCTACCGACGCCGCGCGCCTTCAGGTGGAGCATCAGAGCGTCACGGTGTGCCGCCGGGACGCGCAGGACGTACTTGTGCTGTGCCGTAAAGGCGTAGTCCCTGAGCACGGGCGTCTGGAGCCAGTCCAGGTCCGAGAACGCACTGTTGTAGACGGCCGCGATCTCGCGGCGCCGGTTGTTGTGCCGGTCGAGTTTGCGGAGCTGGACGATTCCGATGGCGGCGGAGAGGTCGTTCATGTGGTGGCGGAAGCCGACCTCCTCCGTGACGTGATAGTAGTCCATCTCGCCGGGGGCGGCCGGTGTGCCAGGGGGACGCGCGTGGCCGAGCCAGCGGAGCTTGCGCATGCGGGTGTCGGTGGCCTCGTCCTGCAGGGTGACCATGCCACCGGCTCCGGTCGCGAGGTTCTTCACCGGGTCGAAGCTGAAGGTGTTGATGGGGCCAAACGAGCCGATGGGGCGGCCTTTGTACGCCGAGCCGCAGGCGTGAGCGCTGTCTTGCAGGACGGGAATGTTGTGGCGCGCGGCGAGATCCATGATCGGATCCATGTCGCACGGGTGGCCGCCGTAGTGGACGACGCAGATCGCCTTCGTCCGCGGCGTGATGCAGCGCTCGATCTCATCGACGCGCACGTTGCCGGTATCTTCCTCGACATCGGCGAAAACGGGGATGCCACCGCAGTACAGGATGGCGTGGTTGGTGGCGACGTAGGTCAGAGACGTCGTAATCACTTCGCCACCGGCGATGTCAAGCACAGCGAAGCCGAGGTGCAGGGCCGCGGTGCCGGAGTTGACGCCGATAGCGTACGGGGCACCGGTGTACGCGGCGAACTTGTCTTCGAACTCCCGGGTCTTTGGGCCGAGGCCGAGCCAACCCTTCTCGAGGGGCTCCTTGAGGGCGTGCCACTCCTCCTGGTCGATGGACGGTTTGAATACGGGGATCACAGCCGGCTCCTTGCAACTACGACGCTCGTCTGAGTATCGGTCGCGTTTGAGCCATCCTTGCTCGCCCGCCGCATGGAAGATGTTCGCATAGTGTACCTGTCAGGCCTGCGCCGTGGCGTCGAAGGGCTCGCGGCGGAGGACTGCGCGGATATCGCGCAACGAGACGATGCGAAGCAGCGCGGCCCCCGTCGCGAGCACCGCGCACGTGACCGCCGCCTCCTCGAACCAGGGCAGGCGCAGCATGTAGACCACGCCGCCGGCGACCAGGGCGACGGGCAGCAGTCTCCATGCGACCCAGAACGAGGGGAGGCCACCGAGGTACCGGCTGAGGACGTAGAGCGCCGGAATGACGACGGCGACCTCGGTGAGGACGGTGGCGACGGCGGCGCCATCGCGGCCGTAGAGCGGGATGAGGACCAGGTTCGCCCCGACGTTGACCGCGAGTCCGAGGCAGGCGTTTCGAAACAGGACCTCCTGCCGACCGATGGCGATGAGGCTGTGGTCGACGAGGTTCGAGAGCCAGATGAGGCCGAACGCCATGGAGAGGATGCGCAGGCTCATGACGGCGGGCGCGTACGGATCGCCGCCCACGAGATCGACGAGCGGACGGGCGAACAGGATCATCAGCGTGAGCATGCTGATGCCCACGAGCGAGAGAAAGTCCTGCGTGCGCTGGTAGAGGCGGCGAAAGTCATCGCGTTGTTCGGCAGCGTGATGATTGGCGAGGAGCGGGAAGACGGAACCGATGAACATGAGGCTGAGCGGCGCGGCGAGGTCGACGGCGCGATACGCGAAGGTGTAGTAACCGACGGCCTCGCTGCCATCGAACGCCTTGAGCAACAGGGTGTCGATGCGGCTATAGACGGCGATGACGATCACGGCTGTACCGAGCGGGAGCGCTTCAAGGATGACGCGCCGGCTGTAGCCGCGGTCAAACCGCGGGCGGAGGCTGACGAAACGCCGGGCGAACGCGAGGCAGACGAGGCTGTTGGCGAGGAAGCCGATGTCGTACGCGATGAGCATGCGGACGAGACCACCGCCCGTGATGGCGACAGCCGCCATGAGAACCAGGGTGGTGAGCGCTTGAGCGACGTTGCCGATGGCGGCGAACTCCATGCGGAGCTTCGCGGCGAAGATGGCGTTGTAGGACCCGCTGAGGAGCATCAGCGGGAACGAGAGTGACGCAAGAGCGATTGCTTTCGTGGCCTCGACTGAGTAGCCGATCGCGAAGGCGATGGCGACGGCGAGGAGCGTCGTGACCAGCGCGAGCGCCGCGCGGATGACCAAGATGTTGCCCATGATCTCGTCTTCCGGGCGCTGGGCGGTAGAGAGGTGCCGGATGGCGATGGTGGTGATGCCGAGATCGCTGATGTTCACGAGGAGGAGGAACGCGATGACGAGCTGGTACTGGCCAAACTCGTATGGCCCGAGGTAGCGGGAGAGGAGGGTGAGGATGGCGAGTGAGACGGCCATGGTGACGCCGCGCCCAGCGAACTGGACGAGGCTGTTGCGGGCCACATGCCGCGCGGACGTCATGGCGTTCCGACTCCCCCAGACCGAGCTTACGCTTCGGTCGCCTTGCAGTACACCAGTCCCATGGAGTGAGCGCCCAGGCTGAGCAGCTCGCTGAGCGTCTCTTCCACGCTCTTGCTGCTCGCCTGACCCTCGGCCGCAACGAGGACAACGCCATCGACCACGGGCGCGATGACCGCGGAACCTGCGGATGTGGACATGGAGGGGCCATCGATGACGACGACATCCCACTGGGTTTCGAGGTAGTCGAGGAACTGACGCATCTCCGCGGAGGCGAGCAGCTCGGACGGGTCACTCATCTTCGTCCCGGCGGTCAGGACGCTGAGGCGGGGCACGGGCGACTGCTGGATCGCTTCCGGCGCTGCCTCGGCCAGGGGCTTCACGGGACGGACGCCGTTGGTTGAGATGAAGGTGTAGAGGCCCGGGGAGAGCGGGATGTTGAAGAGCTTGTGCAGATCCGGGCGATTGAGGTTCGCATCGACGAGGAGGACGCGAAGCCCGGCCTGGGCCATGGCCATCGCGCTGTAGGTGGCGACGGTGGTGTTCCCTTCGTCCGGGCGGGCGCTGGTGAAGAGCACGCTATGCCGCTTGTTCTCCTGGAGCGACGTCTGCAGCTTGGTTGCGAGCAGGCGGTAGTCGGGGGAGACGGGCGGCGGCGGGTACTTCCAGCGGATGCCGAAGGGGATCGAAGCGAGGACAGGGAGCCGCGTGACGCTCTCGAGGTCGCGGACGCCGCGCAGGGTGGGGTCGACGTATTCGAGGACGAGCGAGAGGGCGATACCGGCGACCAGGCCGGCGAGCAGGCCGGCGGCGAGGTTGAACTTCCAGCGGGGGCTGGTGGGCGCGGCGGGTGGCTCGGCCGGTTCGATGACGCTGAAGGCGCGGGCGGCCTGACCCTGCTTCACCTGGGCGGCGGAGAGCTGGTTGAGGAGTGCCTGGTAGGCGCTCTCGCGCGCGTTGACAACGGCCTGCTGCGCGGCTATCGCCGATGCCGACCCGCCGGTGGTCTGGAGCTGCGTGAGCGCTGCCTGATCCTTTTGGAGCTGCGCCTGCGTGTTATCGAGCTCTGTCGTCAACGCGGGCGTGGAGCTGGTGAAGGTCTGCGAGATGAACGTCGGATCGTGCAGGAGGTTGGCGAGGTCGTTGGCGATCGCGGCGGCTTCCTGCGCATTGCCGGCCTGGGCGGTCACGGACATCAACTCGGTACCGGCGATGGGCTTCGTGCCGACCTTGTTGGCCAGCGTGTTGGGGTCGACCTTGAGCTGCAGATCCTGGACGACGCGGGTAAGGAACGGCGTGGTCTTGATGATGAAGGAATACGTGTTGAGGAAGCGCGAGGCTGCGTTGGGATCCTGCACATCGATTCCGCTGGCGCTTATGTCAACGCGTGCCGTGGCGGTGGCCGTGTATACCGGCTTTGTGAAGTAGCTGAGGAGCGCGGCGCCGCTGACGGCGAGGATGAGCGGGATAAGCAGCACGAACTTGCGCCGGTTGACCAGCTGCAAGTATCGCTCGAACTGTAGCCTGCTCTCGTCGTTCACGTGCTCCCGTCCCGTGTATGCGGCTACATTATGTTCGGCCGAACGCGCCCGGCCCGAGATGGAGCACCCGGCCGCCCGCTTCCCTACCAGGCACCGCGGCCGCTGAGGACGGCGAGCGGGGTCTTGAGGAGGATATAAACATCGAGCCAGGGCGACCAGCGGCGAATGTAGTCGAGGTCCATCTCGACCATCTCTTCGAAGCCGACTTCGCTGCGCCCGCTGACCTGCCAGAGGCCGGTAATGCCCGGGGTGGCGGCAAGGCGTTGCATGTGCTTGGCATCGTAGTGGGCGACCTCGCGCTCGAGCGGGGGTCGCGGGCCGACGAGGCTCATCTCACCGCGGAGGACGTTGAACAAGTTCGGCAACTCGTCGATGCTCGTCCGCCGCAGGATGCTACCGAGGGGAGTAATGCGAGGGTCCTGGCGAATCTTGAAGATCATCGGGACGTCGTGGTCGTTGTGTTCTTCGAGGTCGTCGCGGAGGTCCTCCGCGTCCTGGCGCATGGAGCGGAACTTCCAGAACGAGAACCGCCTGCCGTAGCGGCCGACGCGCGGCTGGCTGACGAAGACAGGGCCCGGCGACGAGAGCTTGATGAGGATGGCGACGACCAGCATGGGCACAGCCAGCAAGAGCAGAGCGAGGGCCGCTACGCAGCGGTCGGCGATACCTTTGAGCGCGTAGGCGACGCCGCCAAGCTCGGGGTAGGCGACCTGCGCATCGCGCAGGGAGTGCTGGAGTTCGGTGTCGCCGCTGATGACACTTCGCATGGGTGCTATACCGATCGCATCGCCTGACGGACGAACCGATGGCCGCTGCCAACCAGCTCCGGCAGGCAGCGGAACGCGCGGGGCGGAGTGTGGTGAATGAACATAACACCCTTCAAATGGGCAATTCAACAACAACGCAGGGACATCGGCGATCTTGTCAAGTAGCGCAGGCGGACCCGCACAACAGATCCGGACGACACGTCCCCCCTCCACTTCCCCTAACGCCGGGCGCGTGGCCCCGTTACGGGGCGGCGGGGTGAGCAGGGCGCCTCAACTACGAGCCTAAGATACCCGGAAACTGGATCTGATTCCATAGCGGCGGCCAGGGTGTGGCTGCGATTACGTTAAGACTCAAGTAACATCATGGGCCCGCGGGCTGTTGTGGCTGATGAGGCGGCGGGCGGGAGTGCTCGGGGCGGCAAGGTGCGCCGTCCCCAAGGGTGCCCCTAGGTAGCGGCCGTGAGCAGCAGGAGTACGGGGCCCGTTATGGGCATGAGTAGATCCGAAGGAGCAGCCGCGGCGGCAGCGACGGGGGAAGCACGCACGCTGCTCGCGCGGCTGTCGGGCTGGTGGCCGGTAACGGCGGCCGTGACGCTGGCGACCCTGGCGCACGCGGTGAACATGTTTCGCGCGCCGATGTACGACGACGACGAGGGCCTGTACATGCAACAGGCGTGGTCGGTCGCCACGCACGGCAAGCTCTCCCCGTACACGTACTTCTACGACCACCCGCCACTGGGGTGGTTTACCATCGCCGCGTGGTCGAAACTCACGGGCGGATTCCTCGCGTTTGGCGAATCGGTGAACAGCGGGCGGGTACTGATGCTGCTGGCGCATGCGGCGTCGGCGGCGCTGCTGTACGGGGTGGCGAGGAGGGCCGGCGGGACCAAGCTGGCAGCGGTCGCGGCGGTCGTGGTCTTCGCGCTGGCGCCGTTCCAGCTGCTGTTCGGGCGCGAGGTACTGCTCGACAATCTGGCAGTGTTCTGGCTCCTGCTGGCGCTGTACCTCCTGATGCCTGCGCGCCTGACGCTCACGGGGGCGGCGTTGAGCGGTGTGGCGATGGGGATCGCGCTACTGAACAAGGAGATCGTCGGGCTGATGCTACCGGGGGCGGCGCTACTCGCGTGGAGCAGGCTGGAACGGTCGGGACAGGTGAAGGGCGTCGCGGTGTGGCTGGGCGTCGCGCTGGGGCTGGCGGCTCTGTACCCGCTGCACGCCTTGCTGATCGGCGAGTTCTTCCCGGCGGGGAGCTTCCTGGACTACAAGTCCGGCCCTCACGAGAGTCTGCTGGGAGGCATCCGCTACCACATCGACCGGGCGCACGACCGGGGGATTCTGCAGGCGGGCAGCGAGTTCTGGCACGCGGCGCACATCTGGTGGAGGGTGGACCCGGCGCTGGTGGTGGCGGCGGCGGCGGCGATCCCGGCGGCGGGGCTGCTGGCGCGGAGGTCGCGGGACGCGCTGGCGTTCGGGGTGATGCTCGCGGTCTTTATGCTCTTCCTGGCGCGCGGCGGCGCCGTGTTCGACTTCTGGCTGCTGCCGGCGGTACCGCTGGTCGCGGTCATCGTCGGACTGGCGGTGGACGCGGTGCTCGATCCGGTGTGGCGGGCGCGCGTGGCACGCGCGGGGCCCGCCCTGGGCCGAGGCGTGGCGCCGGCGGGGGCCGTGCTGCTGGTGGTGATCACGGCCACCGCACTGGCGCGGATCACGACGTACGCGCACAGCTACGACCGGGCGTTCGCGCAGAACCAGACGGCGCCGGAGACGGAAGCGATCGCCTGGGTGCAGCAGCACGTGGACCGGAGCGCGATCATCGCGATGGACAACTATGCGTGGGTAGACCTCCGGCCGTACGCTAACGCGCACTCGTTCTGGCGGATTGATACGGAACCGAGTATTCGTGACGGCCTGTTGCATGGCGACGGCCGGAACATCGACTTTATCATCGAAACCCCGGTCATGAGCGAGGCGCTGGCGGCGAACGACGGGAGTCTGACCCTCCTCGCCCAGGCGGTGGCTGATTCGAACGTCGTGGCGCGATTCGCGCAGGACGGGGAAGTGGTGACGATCTTGCAGGTCCGGCATCCGCCGGGGCTTGCCGTCCGCTGACCGGTGAGGGCAGTCGCGAGGCTTCAGCGACCTACCGGCGGATAGCCGCCCACGGGTGCGCCGTCAGTTGCCGATAGGCGGGGCGAGTGGCTCGCGGGGCACGCCACCACCGCCTACGGACGACGGGGCGTTGTTATCGACGACGCTGAGAGCGGCGAAGATCTTCATCACGTCATCGAACCACGGACCCTGGCTCGCTTCGATGCCGTAACCGTACGCCGCGCGGAACTCGGCGGCGACACCAGACTGGACGTCGAGAGCGTGTGAGTCCCACGTCGTGTTGTCGACGACGTAGGCGCCGTAGTTCTGCATCGTCCACGCGAGCTTACGGGCGGCGTCCGTCTTGAGGCCGAGCGCGCTGATATCGACACCAGGCGGGATCGCGAGGAGCGCGCCCATGCGGAGCTGGGGAAGGGCGCCGCCGTAGCCGTTCCGGGCCTGGGGGTCGTTGTACGAGGCATCGGCGTGGACGGCGGGCCAGCGGAAGCCACCATCGGACGGCGAGAGCCAGCGCTGCCCCCAGAGGTTGACCTTCAGGGCGTGGCGGATGGGATCGGGGCCGGTGAGCTCGCCGAGGCGAATCGAGCCACCGATGCCGGAGAGGCCGGAGCCCCCGTGGCCACCGAGGATGCCGTCGCCATAGATGTCCTGATCGGGCGCGAGCCAACCGGCCGTCAGCGCGCCCCCGGGCTGGCAGCGCGAGACGGGGTTCATCTGCTTGAGCGTGCGGCCGTCCCCGGAGAGGATGGCGGCAACGGCATTTGGCGTGTACGGGGGCGCGGCGTCCTGGACGACGAAGCCATCCGGCAGGTTGATGTCGTACGCGTAGGAGATCTCCTGGCAGCGTCCGGCGCCCCAGATCGCGTTCGTGTAGACGGGGACCAGGGGATCGGCCGGCGATGGGAACAGGATGAACTCCTCGTCGATTGAGACGGAAGAGGCGGGCGCGATGCCCGCGGGGATATACGCCGCGCCCGAGCCGATGGGCATGTTCCAGATGCCTGTGCTTGAGAAGGGCCAGAGGGTCTTGTCGCGGGTGCCGGGCTGGGACGGGGCGGTGGGCGCGGCTACGACCGGCGGTGCGGGCGTCGGGGCGTCGGCGGCCGGGATGCTTGGCGCCGATTGCGCCGGCGCGGCGACCGCCGATCGCAGCGGGGGCAGCGTGGCAGTCGCGGCCGGAACTGCGGCCTCGGCCGGCGCGGCGGGCGGAAGGGCGAGAGGTAGGCCCGGCGTCGAGGTGGCCGTGGGGACGATGACGCTGAGGGGGATGAGTGGTCTCAAGGCGGCCAGGGAGTCCGAAATGGAAGCAGAGCCGGTGTGCGCCGGCACGGCATCAGCGCGAACGCGCTGCTGCGCCGGAGGAGAGAACACAGCGGCGGCAACGGCGGTGGCAGTGAGCGCGCCCAGCGAAAGGAGCGAGAGCAGGGCGCGCCCGACTGCGAGCGTTGCGCCGGGGGTGTGCGTGCAATCCGTGCCCTGTTGATCCAACGGAATGGTCTCCCTATCGAGGTTGGGCGCGTGGACGGCCAGTCTGGGCGCGGGGCGGGGTGGGGCGGATGGGCGGCGCAGCGCCGTCAGCGGCCTCGCGCGGGAACGTCAACCGCGCATTGGCCGGGACACATCGTGCACTAACAGCGAGCACCGCGTCAACTGCGTTGGCCAGCATCGAACGGCAATGGGGCGTGCGGTGCCGCGAGCGTATCGGATTCGTAACAGAAAGCAGGGAAGCCGGCTGAGTTCAGCCGGCTTCCCTGCGGAGTGCGTGTACGGTTGTCCGTCAGTTACCGATGGGCGGAGCGAGCGGCACGCGCGGCGTGCCGCCGCCGCCGATGCTGCTCGGGCCGTTGTTATCGACTACCGCGAGCATGGTAAACACCTGCTGCAGGTCGGAGTTGAAGGAGCCGCCATCGCCGAACTCAGCGCCGGCCTCAATGTCGATGGCGTGGACGTCCCAGCAGGTGTCGTCGACCACGTACGCACCGTAGTCCATCAGCGCCTGGGCGATCTTACGCGCGCGGGGCGAGCCGATCCACGAGAGATCGGTGCCAGGCGGGAGCGCGAGGAGCGAACCCATGCGGAGTGCCGGTACGCCGCCGCCGTAGGCCGGGCAGCCGCCGCCGCTGAGCGCGTAGCCATCGGCGTGGGAGGCGGGCCAGCGGTAGCCGCCGGCAGCCTGGCTGAGGAATCTCTTCGCGAAGAGATTGACCTTGAGCGCGTGGTGGAGCGGCTGCGAGGATGAGAGTTCGCCCTTACGAATAGATCCGCCGAAGGAAGAGAGGCCCGAGCCACCGTGCGCACCGGCGATGCAGTCGCCGCGGATGTCGACGGTCGGATAGTTGTAGCTCCAGAACGGATTGCCACCGGGGCTGAGGACCAGAGGCTGGCCCTGAGCCACGCCGTTGCCATCGGCCTTGAGGAAGGCGGCGACGCCGTTCCAGCTGCCATCGTGGGACATGGTGGGACCGACATGGACGAGGCCGCCGCCGTTCAACGGCTTGAGCGGGTCGTTGGGGTTGAGATCGATGATCTCATCGTCGGTAGTGATGGCGCCACCCCAGCCGTTGGCGGGCTGGATGTTTGCGGGGACGTAGGCCGCTGCGGAGCCGATCGGCATGTTCCAGATGCTCGTGGACGCGCACGGCCAGGCGTACTTGTCACGAGTGCCAGCGGCGGCGGGCGGCGGCGGCACCGTCGCGGTCGGCGCGGGCGCGGGCGTGTTCGTGGGCAGCGGCGTGTTCGTCGGTGGCGCCGCCGTGGGCGTGTTGGTGGGCGGCGGCGCCGTGGTGCTCGTGGGCGTCGGCGCCGACGTGTTCGTGGGTGCGGGGGTCGACTTCGCAACGGTCGACGTGTTGGTGGGAGTCGGCACGACGCCGCCGCCCTGCGTCGAAGGGGACTGCTGCCCCTGCGACTGGAGGGACGATGCGGTGGGTGTCGGCGTCGGCGTCATGGTGGGGACTGCGGTTGGCGCCAGCTGCGGTGTGCTGGTCGCCGTCGGGACGGCGGATGACAGCTGGCTGATACCGACGCGCGCGACGGCCTCGCCCCATGTCGTGTAGTACTCAACAGTCACCGTGTGCGCCCCGGCGGAGAGCGGGTAATCGGCGGTGTAGTTCGTGGGGACCTGCATGTACCACTGACGCATGACGAGTTGACCATCGACAAAGAGGCGGCCGTAGTCGTCATGGGTGAACGAGAACCGGTAGGTACCCGCGGCGAGATTCAAGGTGCGCGTCCAGCGGACGGAGAAGTAGTCTTCGCGAATGCCGGGACCAGGCGAGCCGTACCAGTCAAAGTTAATAGCGGTATCGGAGCGGGAGAGCCTGGGGCTGCCGCCAAACCACGTGTTGTTGAAGTACTGGCCCTGCCAGGCGCTCGAGGCCGTGTTGAGCGCAACGACGGGCGCGGGCGTTGAGATGAGCCGCTTACCGGCGACGGCGTCGCTGCTCTTGACGTCGACGGACGCAGGCGAGAACGCCGCGACATCGCCGATCTGGCGCGTGGCGAAAGCGCCGGCCGGCGACGGTGAGCCTTGCGCAGCGCTGGCGGCTGCGGAGACGAGCAGCGTCATGACGGCGATGCACATCACCCCACCGAGCGAAAGCCAGCGGACGTTGGCGGAGCGGGCGGCGAGCGCGTAGCGACTACTTCGTAGATTCAAGAGAACACCCCCGTAAGCGCGGCGCGTGCGAGCGCGGCGCGTCCTGACCCAACGGAGTAATCGGTCAGGCGGTGCCGAACTGTTGGCGCCGCGACGACTCCCTGGGCCTGCAACTGCGCGCTTGATCTGTTGATGCGGTCTGCGGCGTCGCTGTCGCACAGCGGCGATGCGGCGCATCGCGAATCTGAGCGGCTCATATGTCATGGTCAGCGCGGAGGGGTGGGCGCTGGTATGAGGCTTGCCCGCATGGGCGTGCGGATCGGCGTGGAGGCGGGACGGGGGAGACACGTAGGGGAAGCGCGCAACCCAGGTTCGCTTCAGGTTCCGCATCAGCGGCTGGCGCAGGCCGGGTCCGTCAGGCGGCCTCGCGCCGATGCTCTGCGAACGCGTGTTCGGCGCCCAGGGCATCGTGGTAGATCTGGGCGAGGCGGCGGGAGCGCCAGAGCGCATCGAGGGCGGCGACGACCGCCGGGCAGAAGAGTGTGCCACTGGCCCGATGGACCTCCGACATGGCCTCGTCGACGGGCCACGCCCGCTTGTACGGTCGCTCAGTCGTGAGTGCGTCGAAGGCATCTGCAACGGCAACGATGCGAGCGGCAAGGGGGATCTGGTCGCCGACGAGCCCATCCGGGTAGCCGCTGCCATCCCAGCGCTCGTGGTGCCAGCGAGCGACGGCACGCTCCAGCTCGAACTTCGGCGAGTCACCGATGAGCTGTTCGCCGTGGCGAGGGTGCTCGCGCATGCGGTCCCAGTCGTCGGGCGTGAGCTTGCCGGGTTTCATCAGCACGGCATCGGGCAGGCTGAGCTTGCCGAGATCATGCACGGCGGAGGCGGCGCCGATGGCCTGCGCTTCGGCGTCCGGGAGACCGAGCTGGCGCGCGAGTTCGACGCTGTAGCGCTGGATGCGGCGGAGGTGGCCGCCGGTGTGCGGATCGCGTGCCTCGGCCGCATCGGCGAGGCGGGCGAGGGAGTCGCGACTCTCGCGCTCGAGCTGGGCGTAGGACGCTTCGAGCTCGTCGCGCAGGAGGGCAACGTTGATCGCGGGTGCAAGGTGATCGGCGATGTTGAGGAGAAGGGCCATCTTGTCGTCGTCGAAGAATGTCGGGGAGTCACTTGCAGCGCCGAGGATGCCGAGCGCCACGCCGTCGAATCGAATGGGCGCTGCGGCGATGGCGGCAACGCGGGCGCGCTGCAGGAGGCTCCTCTGGGCGGCGGGGACGCGGGGATCCGCGGCCGGGTTGACGATGACGACGGGCGCCTGTTCGGCGATCTGGCGGACGAACTCGCGCGCGTCGGCGGAGTCGCGCGCGGCGTGCCATGCGTCAACGAACGCGCCGGAGGCGTTGGCCGACAACTCATACGGAATGCCGCTCGCGACGGGGTGCAGGCCTTCGATCGACGCGGAGGAGGCACCGATGAAGTCGTTGATGAGGCGGGTGACGGCGGCAAGCCGTTGGTCGAGCGCGCCCCCGCCGGCGAGCGCGTGGGCGAGGTCGATGTGGATATCGCGCTCTTTGCCGACGCGGAGCGCATCGACGTGCGCCCGCGCGTTGGCGATGCCGGCATGGAGGAGATCGGTGAGCGCCACGACCACGGACGCATCAGGGCGGAAGGAGCGCATGGGTAGTCCGGCGAGGAGGAGCACGCCACCGTCACCCAGCTCGTCAGGAAGGGGCGTCTCGATGATCCAGGCTTCGCCCGGGAGGATCGCCGAGATGTTGGCGGCAGCGAGCTGGTCGCGCGCGGCGGCTTCCACGCAGGCGGCTCCGACCTCCGGCGCGACGGTGGACACGGCGGTAACACGTGGATGGTGCGCTCGAGGCTGGACGCTGATAGCGCAGACGCTGAGGACGAACTCTTGGCGGGTGGCGAAGGCGACGTCCTGCAGGATCTGGGTGATGGTGCGATCGGGTCGCATGGCGCTCCCGATACGGAGGAAGAGCTTGCGAGCGGCGCCGGCAAGCGACGAGAGCGACTCCGCCTTGCGACGGTGCTTCTCGCTATACATCCGCCCGTCGGCGGCGGCGAACAGCGCCTGGACGGAGTCGCCATCGCCGGGGAAGGTGCCGATGCCGAAGCTGCCGAAGACATCGGTGGTCTGACCGTCCACGAGGAGGGCGCGAAGTGACGCCTCGATTTCGCCGGCCACGGCGAGCGCTGCGTGGCGATCTGCGCCGGGGAGCACGAGGGCGAACTCATCGCCGCCGAGACGGGCGGCGAGGCCACCGGAGGCCGCTCGGGCGGCGAAGACGCTCGCCGTGGCACGGAGCACCTCGTCGCCGTACTGGTGGCCGAAGGCGTCGTTGAGGACCTTGAAGTTATCGAGGTCTGCGACGATCAGGGTCAGCGTGCGGTTGGCGGCACGCGCGTCCTCGAGCTCGTCTCTGAGGACGCGGTGACAAGCCCGGAGGTTGTACAACCCGGTGAGGGGATCGCGCTCCGCGAGGTCGTGGAGCTGGACGGTGAGCGTTCGGACCTCGAGGAGGGCGCGCTCGAGGACGCGGGCGTGGCCGACGCGGGCGAGCGTGGACAGGGCAAGATACGTGGCGAGGCCGACACCGACGGTGATATAGCCGGCGACGGCGGCTGCCGAGTCGGGCGTATTGCGGTTGATGTAGAGAGCCGCAACAGCGAGGGCGGCGGCCACCCCCAGACCGGCGAGCCGGGAGATCAGGACAACCCTCCGCACTTCTTCTCGCGCGGACTCCGTGAGGGTGGCGACCGGTTTCACATGGGGGTTATCGGCACGAACCCCAGGTGGGCAGCAGGTTGCCGCGCGCCAATTCCGCGGCTGTGGCGCGAAGCTGAACCGAGAGGGGGTCCAAGCCCGGCGACCAGCCGTGACCGGCGCCCGGGACGATGACGAGGCGGCTGGAGGGCGTCACCATCGCCTGCAGGCGTGCCGAAGGCGCCAGTTCGTCACGTTCGCCGGTCAGCAAGAGCGCCTGGAGTCCCGCCGGAACCGGAGGGAGCGGTGTCACGGCAACCGGCGGCGAGATGAGGATGAGGGCACCCAAGCCGGCGTCGGCAATCGACGCGGCGACGGTGGCGCCGAACGAGTATCCGGCCAGTGCCACAGCCGCGTCGGGCCGGAGGGCTCGCAGGGCGGCGAGCGCGGCGCGGGCGTCATCGGCCTCGCCGGCAGCACCGTCGTGGGCGCCGGTGCTCCGCCCGACGCCCCGGAAGTTGAATCTGAGCGTCGTGGCGCGAGAGGCGGCGAATGCTTCGCAGGCTGCCACCACCACGTGGTTGTCCATATCGCCGCCAAACTGCGGATGTGGATGCAGGACGAGGACCGAGAGGCGGCCGGCGCCTTCATGAAGCCGACCGTCGAGGCGCAGGGGGCCGCTGTTGACCTCGAACGGGCGCTCGGCGAGCGTCAACTGAGGTCTCGCCGTTCGACGGTACGCGCGGCGCGGGGACCCTGGCCGATCAGGCGACGCCACCACGGCGTGCGCATCGACTCGGCGGGCACTTTCGCTTCAACGCCGCGCCAGACGCCCGCATCGGACTCCCAGCGGGTGCGCACCACGTAGCTACCGGCGCCTTCGAATCGGACGGCGGTATCGGCCGTGCCATCCCCTCGGTCACTTATGTCGAGGATTTCGTAGCGCCTGGCGCGCGGCAGAACCGGGGCGCCGCGGCCGCCTCCACCGAGTTGGAGGAGGGCCTGTGCGGTGAGGTACGACGCGAATGCAGCTTCGTCCCCGGCCACGCGGGCCGCTGCCTGGCGTTCCACCGTCTCACGCAGCGCCATCTCGCCGTCCACACGCCCTCCCGTCACCGCGCCGCCCGGACGGCCAGCACGCGGTCGCGGCCGGCCAAGTCCTTGATAACGCACGACCGGCCGGCGGGGAAGGCGGCGCACGCCTCCGCGTGCAGCGCCGACGCCTGCATATCTCCGATCTCCAGCGCGAGCAGACCGCCAGGAGCGAGATGTGCCGGCGCCTGAGCAAGAACCCGAGCGATCACTGCGACGCCGCCGGCGGCGCCGTCCAGCGCGAGGCGCGGCTCGTAGTCACGGATCTCTGGCGCGAGCGACGACCATTCCGCCTCGTCCACATAGGGGAGATTGGCGAGGACGACGTCGCAGGTCCCGACGCTATCGAGCAGGTCGGCCTGCACGAGATGGATGCGGGACGCGAGGGCGTACTGCGCGACGTTGCGGCGCGCGACGGCGAGGGCATCGGAGGACCGGTCGATGGCGATGATCTGCGCAGCGGGGACGTTCAATGCGACCGCGACGGCGATGGCCCCGCTACCGGTGCCGACGTCGGCGATCCGCAGCGCGCCGCCGCGCCGATGCAGTTCACGCAGGACGAGTTCGACGAGGAGCTCCGTCTCCGGGCGCGGGATGAGGGCGCCCGGTGCGCAGATGATGTCGATGCCGAAGAACTCGCGGCGGCCGACGATGTAGGCGAGCGGCTCGCGAGAGAGGCGACGCGCGAGCCGGAGGTCGAACCGGGCACACGCGTGGGAGGAGAGCGCCTCGCGGAGCGAAGCAAGAACGCTGCGGCGGTCTACGCCGAGCGCGTGCGCGAGCAGCACCTCGGCTTCGAGGCGAGCGTCATCGATACCGGCCTGCGAGAGACGGGCGGCGGCGTGACGGAGCGCACCGGCGATGGTCACGTGGGTGCGTGGTCGTGCCGGGGCGGCGTTTGCGGGAGTCCGCGGACGGCGAGGATGGCCTCGCGCACCTCCTTCGGCTCCGGAAACCGGCCGGTGACGGCGCGGTCGTAGACGGTGTGTCCGTCGTAGCGGACGAGGAACGCGCCGCCGGCGGATGGGATGAGGGCGATCTCGGTGGCGAGGTCGGGCCGCTGGTCGAAGAGCTCGCGGGCGAGCCAAAAGGCGCGTCCCTGGAACTTGCAGACGGTGCAGAACTCGATCTCGATGCGGTGGGCAGGTGCGGCGTCCATCAGCGAACTCCGGCGGTCTCCTCGAGTTGACGCGCCTCCACATCGGCGGAGACGGCATCGATGATATCGTCGATCTCACCGTCCATGATCCGCGGCAGGTTGTGGACGGTGAGGCCGATGCGGTGGTCGCTGAGGCGGTCCTGCGGGAAGTTGTAGGTCCTGATCTTCTCCGACCGCTCGGCTGACCCGACCTGCTGCTTACGCGCGCCGGCGATCTCCTGGGCCTGCGCGCTCTGCTTCTGATCGAGCAGGCGGGCGCGGAGGACGGCCATCGCCTTGGTGCGATTCTTGAGCTGGGAGCGCTCGTCCTGACAGACGACGACGAGGCCGGTGGGGGCGTGGGTGATGCGCACGGCGGTGGCAACCTTGTTGACGTTCTGACCGCCGGCGCCACCGGAGTGGAAGATATCGATGCGAAGATCGGCGTCGTTGATCTGGACTTCGACCTCGTCGGCTTCGGGGAGGACGGCGACGGTGGCCGTGGAGGTGTGGATGCGGCCCTGCGCCTCGGTCTCGGGAACGCGCTGGACGCGATGGACGCCGCTCTCGTACTTGAGGCGCGAGTAGGCGCCGGCGCCGTGGACCTCGAAGATCACTTCCTTGAAGCCGCCGATGCCGATCTGGTTGGCAGAGAGCACCTCGACCGTCCAGCGGTGGCGATCGGCGTAGCGAGAGTACATGCGGAAGAGGTCGGCGGCGAAGAGCGCGGCCTCGTCACCACCGGTGCCGGCGCGGATCTCGACGATGACGTCGCGCTCATCGCGCGGATCGCGGGGCACAAGGGCGCGTTTGAGCCGCGCCTCGAGATCGGCGCGCTTCGCCGTGAGCAATTCCACCTCGTCACGGGCGAGGGCGGCCATCTGGGGATCGCTGTCGCCGAGGACGGCGCGCGCCTGTTCGATGGCAGCGGCGTTGGCACGCCACTCGCGGTAGAGCGAGACGACCTGCTCGATGGAGGCGCGCTCGCGGGCGAGCGCGTTGAGGCGTTCGTAGTCCGCGGCGACCTCCGGGCGAGACATCTCGTCCGTCAGGTCGTTGAACCGCTGCTCCGTCGCCTCGAGCCGATCGAACATCGCCACACACACCGAAACCCCCTGCCGGAGGGGGTTTCTTCCTCACGTCTCATGGTAGCACCCGGAGTGTGTCAGGTCTGCTGTGGGTGGCGGGCGCGCAGCTCGTCATAGAGGCTGCCGTAGACGCCGGGATCGCTTGCCTCGATGAGGGTGGCACCGCAGACCTTCGCGTAGAAGTCGGCGGGGCCGACGCCGCCGATGATGGCGTAGGCGTATCCCATCTCGCGCATGCTCTCCAGGCAGCGGAAGAGCAGCGACGCACCGATGCCAGCGCCGCGCAGATCCTCGCGCACACCCGTCGGGCCGAAGAAGTCGCGGCGGCTCGCCTCGTACACGGCGAAGCCGACGAAGCGGCCGTGCTGCACCGCGACGAAGCCGGTGATGGGATGACCACCAAAGGTGAGTTCGGACTCGGAGGCCCAGTTCTCGGTGAAATGATCTACTACGAAGCGTCGGAGCGGGGCGCGATCCCAGGCATCGAGGCGGCGGACGGTGACGCCGGCAGCCGCGGCGCGGGCGTCATACGGCGCTGCGTCGGGCAGGGCGTAGAGGCGGACGAGCATGTCAGGCATGGGCGTTCACGCGCGCAGGATAGCGGATGGCGAGTGCCGGGCACGGCACGGACGGAGCGGCACGGACGGAGCGGCGCGCCCACGGCATTGCGGGAGGAGCGCTCACGTCAGCGCTTACGACGCGCCGCGCTCTCCGCCGGTGCCGATCCGCGCGGGCGATGGCGTGCGCGCCAGCGACTCTCGCGTTGCAGTATGGTCGTTGCCGATGGGTCGTCAAGGCATTCGGCTTGACATAGCCGGTGCACTGCGGCGCATGCCAGACACGCTCTCCAAAGTGGCGGAGACGATCGGTCAGGCGAGTTCGCGCGCGACGCTGTCGAGGGCGAGCCGCCGCTCGCCGTGGCCGTGGAGGTCGCGCAGCGTGACCACGCCTGCGGCGAGTTCGTCGGGGCCGATGATCGCCACGTAGCGGGCGCCGAGTGCGTTTGCGTGGCGCAGTTGCGCCTTGAGGCTACGGCCGGCGCCGCCGAGCACCACCTGCCGGCCGACACCACGCACGGACCCCGCGAGCGTGAGGGCGACGGCAGCCGCCTCCGGGACAAGGTGCGCGACGTAGACGTCCGGAGGCGGAGCGGCGGGCACGGGCACTTGTTGCCGCTTCAGGTTGAGGATCAGGCGCTCGAAGCCAGCGCCGAATCCGATGCCAGGGGTAGGCGCCCCGCCGAGGAGTTCCACGAGCCCGTCATAGCGGCCGCCGCTGCCGATGCTGCTTTGCGCGCCTTCCTCGCGAGGGTGGCACTCGAACACCGTGCGGGTGTAGTAGTCGAGGCCACGGACGAGGTGCTCGTCGAGCACGTAGTCGATGGCGAGGACGTGCAAGTATGCCGTAAGCGCCCCGAAGTGGGCGCGGCAGTCGTCGCACAGGTAGTCGTGGAGCCGGGGCGCCGCGGCGATGAGGGGCCGACAACGGTCCTCCTTGCAATCAAGGAGGCGAAGCGGGTTCTTCTCGAAGCGGACGCGGCAGTCGGCGCAGGTCTCGGTCAGATGGGGGCGGTAGTAAGCGCGGAGGGCATCGACGTAGGCGGGGCGGCAGTTCTGGTCGCCGATGGTGTTGAGCTTGAGGGTGAAGCCAGACAGCCCGAGCTCGCGCAGGAACGACCAGAGCAGGTGGATCATCTCGGCGTCGACGAAGGGGTCGCCATCGCCCACGGCCTCCGCGCCGAACTGGGTGTGCTGGCGGTAGCGGCCCGCCTGGGGCCGGTCGTAGCGGAAGTTGGGGGCGACGTAGTAGAGGCGGACCGGTTGCGGGCGGCTGGCCATGCCGTTCTCGATGAAGGCGCGCATCACGGTGGCGGTGCCTTCGGGGCGAAGGGCGAGGCGGTCGCCACCGCGGTCTTCGAAGAGGTAGACCTCCTTCTCCACGATGTCGGTGCCGGCGCCGGCGGTGCGGAGGAAGACGCCAGCGTGCTCAAAGATCGGGGTTTCGATGCGCTGGTATCCGAAGAGCGCGCAGACGCGCTCGGCAGTGTCGCGGACGTACTTCCAATACGGCCAGTCCTCCGGAAGGAGATCGGCGGTACCACGGGGCGCGGCGAAGCGCGTGGGGCGGGCAGGCTGACCGGTAGAAGCCAATGTTGCTCTCTCTCTTCGCGGTGCGACCCGGTTCCATGCAGCCGGGACGTACGCATCCAGAGAGGCAGGATAACAGGCCCGATCCGAGTCTGGCGAAGGCGCACCGTGATACACTCAGGCGTACGCGCATGCAGGCGTACAGACGTACAGGCGTATGCACGTAGCGGGGTGCCGCATGTCCAGGCGCATGACAATCGTGTTCGACGACGAAGAGCTGTATACGGCGCTGAAGGTAGCCGCAGCCAAGAGCCACAGGCCCGCGAAGGACCTGGTGGCGGAGGCGCTGACGCTGCTGTTCGAAGCCACGGGAGAAGAGCAGCATGCGATCATGATGCGGTCGCAGACGAAGGGGCTCTCGCGCGACGGTGGGGCAGGGGTGGAACAGGTCTTGCGGGAGCTGGGGCTGGCGCGCGACGAGGCGGCGGCGAGGCGGTGAGGCTGATGCAGCCGCGCGGGGCGAGGCGATGACGGCGGTGGCGCACGAACCGAGCGTGCGGCCGCTCATCGAGCGAGCGGCGGCGTACCTCCCGGCGGAAAAGATCCGGCTCATTGAAGATGCGTACGCGTTCGCCGCGCGGGCGCACGCGGAGCAGAAGCGGCTTACCGGGGAACCCTACATCGTGCACCCGCTTGACGCGGCAATGACGGTGGCGGGGCTGCAGATGGACGCAGCGGCGATCGCCGCGGCGCTGTTGCACGACGTACAGGAAGACTGTGGCGTGCCGAACGAGGAGTTGAAGAAGCACTTCGGCGCCGAAGTGGCAAAGCTGGTGGACGGCGCCACGAAGCTGGAGCGGCTGCCGTGGCTGGCACCGGGCGAGCGGCCGGGAGACCAGCACATCCAGGCGGAGAACCTTCGGAAGATGTTCCTGGCGATGGCCGAGGACGTCCGGGTGGTGATCATCAAGCTGGCCGACCGGCTGCACAACATGCGGACGCTGGATGCGAAGCCGCCGGCGAAGCGCCTGCGCACGGCGCAGGAGACGATGGAGATCTACGCGCCCCTGGCGAACCGGCTGGGTATCTGGCAGATCAAGTGGGAGATGGAAGACCTAGCGTTCCGGCACCTGCAACCGGAGCGGTACAAGCAGATCGCACGCTTGCTGCAATCGAAGCGGACGGCGCGCGAGCGGTACATCTCGCAGGTCGAGAAGATCCTGCGGGAAGAGCTGCACAAGCACGGGATCGAGGCGCAGGTGCAGGGGCGCGCGAAGCACATCTACTCCATCGCGCAGAAGGCGGACAAGTACGAGGCTGAGCACAAGGGGTTCGAGCAGATCTACGACCTGCTCGCGCTGCGGGTGATCGTCGATACGGTCGGCGACTGCTACAACGCGCTCGGCGTGATCCACGGGCTGTGGCATCCGATGCCGGGTCAGTTCGACGATTACATCGCGAGCCCCAAGGAGAGCCTCTACCAATCGTTGCACACGACCGTGATGTCGATCGGTGCGCGGCCACTGGAGATCCAGATCCGCACGCACGAGATGCACCAACTGGCGGAGCACGGCGTGGCGGCGCACTGGCGCTACAAAGAGGGCGGGCCTGGGCCGCGCGACCAGCAGTACCAGGAGCGGATGGCCTGGCTGCGTCAGCTCATCGAGTGGCAGCGGGACATGTCCGGCGCCGAGGAGTTCGTCGAGTCGGTGAAGACGGATCTGTTCCACGATCAGGTGTTCGTCTATACGCCGAAGGGTGAGATCAAGGAGATGCCGGCCGGGGCGACGCCGATCGACTTTGCGTACCGGGTCCACACGGAGCTGGGGCACCACTGCATCGGGGGGAAGGTGAACGGGCGGCTGGTGCCGCTGAACTACCAGCTTCAGAACGGCGACGTGGTGGAGATCTTGTCGGGCAAGAGCTCGCGCGGGCCCTCGCGCGACTGGCTGAATCCGAACCTGGGCTACGCCCGAACGGGGCACACGCGGGAGAAGATCCGGCAGTGGTTCAAGAAGCAGGAGCGAGCGGAGAACATCGAGCGCGGCCGCGAGATCATCGAGAAGGAGCTGCGGCGGCTGAACGTATCGCTGTCGGATAGCGAGCCGGAACTACTGCGGATCTTCAAGTACGAGCAGATGGAGGATCTGCTCGCGGCGCTGGGGTACGGCGGCATCACGACGGCGCACATCGCCGCGCGGCTGGAGCCGCTGGTCCACCGCGATGACGAGGCACCAGCGTTGCCCGTCGAGCGGCCGGCGCCGCGGATGCACTCGCACAGCGTACAGGTGTTGGGGACCGGCGATCTCTTGACGCAGATGGCCCGCTGCTGCAACCCGGTGCCAGGCGACAAGATCATTGGCTACGTCACGCGCAGCCGCGGTGTGACGGTCCACCGCCAGGACTGCTACAACGTGATCCACGAGGACGAGAGAGACCGGCTAGTCGACGTCGAATGGGGCCGCACCGGGGAGATGTACCCCGTGGCGGTGCACATCGACGCCTGGGACCGGGTAGGGCTGCTGCGCGACCTTTCGACCGTGGTCTCAGAAGAGAAGGTGAACATGATGGGGGTGCGGACAGAGCACGACGACGACCGCACGACGTCGGTCTACCTGACGCTGGAGACAACGGGCGTCACCCAGTTGAGCCGGCTGATGGCGAAGCTGGAGTCTGTGCGCGGCGTCATCACCGTGAACCGCCAACTCGACGGGCAACGCCGCGCGCAGGGGTCGTTGTAGTCCGGCACCGCGGGCAGGCGGAAGATCTTCGCCGGTCTACCGAGTCCGGAGCCGCGTCACAGGTCGCGAGCCGGGAGGCTGCGGCGCTCCGCCATCTCACGCAGCGCTTCGAGCCGAGCGAGCGCGGCGGGCAACTCGTCGCCGACGGGCCCCTGCCGCACAACGCGGGCGGGCACGCCCACGGCCGTCGCCGCCTCCGGCACATCCTCCAGCACGACGGCGCCGGCGCCGATGATCGCGCGGTCGCCGACGCTGATCGCGCCGAGGACCTTCGCGCCGGTGCCGATGCGGGCGTGGGCGCCGATCGTTGGCCCTTTCGTGCCCATCTGCCCGGAGAAGAAGCCGCCGCGCAGGCCGATGCCCGTATACACGCCGACGATCGCTCCATCCCCGATCGATGTTTCGCCGTGGATGTGAGCGTCGCCGTGCGGGAAGTAGACGCCGACGCCGAGGCGCACGCCGCGAGAGATGGCCGTGTGGTGCAGCATCTCCAGCAGGCGATCGCACGTCCCGGGCAGGAGCGGCGTCCGATGCTCCAACGACCACTCCCGCACGCGGAAGAGCATCATGATGCCGGCGGCGTGATGGTTGCGGCGATAGCGCCACCACCATGCGGAGGCCCCCCCGCCACGAGGCACCCAGCCGGGCCCGATGCCGAAGCGGTCGTGGGCGAGCAGGTCAGCGCGAATGGTCCGGAGCAGTCCTTGTGCAGCCATCACCGCGACTATAGCAGCGCCGCGGCACCTGCGCGCGCTTTCGCGCCGCGCGGGTGAACGTGGATAATGACGCACAGATGAGCATCGAGGTCCGGCCGGTCGTCACGGATGCGGAGTGGGAGCGTCATTGCTTCATCTCCGCCTACGCGTTCAACGGCGACCGCAGCGACGAGGCGACGCGGCGGCGCGGGCAGTACTACGATCGATCGTGGGCGTTGGCCGCGTTCGATGGCAGCGAGATGGTGGCCGGGCTGACGATCATCCCGTTCGAGCAGTACGTCAACGGGGCGCCGATCAAGTTTGGCGGGATTGCATCGGTGAGCTGCCTGCCGGAGCGGCGGCGCGGTGGCTCCGTCGGGCGGCTGCTAGCCGCGGCGCTGGCGCAGATGCGCGATCAGGGACAGGTGCTCTCGGGCCTGTACACGCCGCACTACTCGCTCTACCGGAAGTTCGGGTGGGAGTTGGCGGGGCGGACGATGGCGTACGCGTTCGCGCCGAAGACGGTGCGCGTGCGGAACCCGGCGCCGGCGGGCAGCTGGCGGCGCGTCGACGGAGCGGCGTGGGCGGAGCTCGACGCGATCTATCGCGCGCTCTGGGCGCCGCGCAGCGGCGCGGTGACTCGCAGCGAGCAGCGCTGGCGTCAGAACGTGCTGAGCGACTACGGCCGCGGCGAGCACGACGCCGCTATCTGGTCGGACGAAACGGGCGCGCCCCGGGGGTACGTGGTGTACAGCACCCACCATCGCGAGGTCGCGACGTCGCCGATGGGCGAGCTGGTCTTGCGCGTCCGCGACTGGGCGGCACTGGATGCAGAGGCGTACGCCGCGGTGCTCCAGTACCTGCTGAACCACGATCTCGCCGGGCGCGTCGTCATGCTATGCGGCGCAGACGAACCGCTTCCGGAGGCGTTCGACGAGCCGGCGCACATCACGGAGCCGCCCGGGGCGTGGTTCGGGATGTGCTTGCGGTTAGTCGACGTCCAACGCGCGCTCGAAGCCCGGCCGGCGCTGGCGCAGGCTTCCGGCCGCTCGCTGACCGTTGGGCTCACAGATGATACGGCACCGTGGAACGCCGGGACGTGGCGGATCGAGTGCCGCGACGGGCGGATGACCGCCGAGCGGACGCAAGCACTGGCAGAACTCGAGATGGACGCACGAGCGCTCGCGCCGATCTACAACGGCTTCACGAAGGTGGCCGACGCGGCGCGCGTGGGCAGCGTGCGGTCGTCGTCCGATGCGGCGATCGCGGCAGCGACGGACATCTTTTCGACGACGTACGCGCCATACTGCCCGGACGACTTCTAGCGCGGGAGGCAGGGAATGCCGGATGTGCGACACGACGACGGGCTGGGCCGGCTGGTGGCGCCGGGGCCGTGCGAGGCCGTCGCGTCGGGGCTCATCTTCACCGAAGGGCCGGTGTGGCATCCCGACGGCTACCTGTTGTTCAGCGACATCAATGCGAGCCGCATCTATCGCTGGCGCGACGGCGCGCTGGATATCTACCGCGAGCCGTCATGGCAGTCGAACGGCCTCACGCTCGACCCGACGATGAGCCTCGTGTCGTGCGAGCACGAGGGGCGGCGCGTATCGCGCGAGCGGGACGGCGCGCTGGAGGCGCTGGCCACGGCCTACGACGGCAAGCGGCTGAACTCGCCAAACGATGTCATCGCGCGGTCCGACGGCCGGATCTTCTTCACCGACCCGCCGTACGGGATCACGGAGGAGCAGCGGGAGCTGCCATACAACGGCGTGTTCACGATCAGCCCTACAGGAGAGCTGACGCTCCTCGCGTCGGATTTTGATCGGCCGAACGGACTCGCGCTCTCGCCCGACGAGCGCACGCTCTACGTCGCCGACACCAGCCGACACCACGTGCGCGCCTTCGACGTCGGACCGGACGGCGCGCTGAGCAACGGCCGGGTGTTCGCCCAGATGCGCGACGACGGGCGGCCCGACGGGATGAAGGTTGACCGGGACGGGCAGCTCTGGGTGTGCGCGGCGGGCATCGAGGTGTTCGATGCGTCGGGGCGGCCGCTTGGCAACGTCGACGTGCCGCAACGGCCGGCGAACTGCGCGTGGGGGGAGGATGGCTCGACGCTGTTCGTCTGCGCTCGGACGGCGGTGTACCGAATGCGGACGTCGGCGCGAGGCGTTGGGCCTGCGTTTAGGGCGGGCACGGCGTACCACGCGGCAGACAGCGGAGGAGGCTGAGATGTCATTCGCCGGGTTAATCGCTCGGAACGTGTACACCCGCAAGGTGCGCTCGATCCTCACGGGGGCGGCGGTGGCTATCGGCATCATGACGGTTGTGGCGTTGGGAGTGCTGACGCACAGCCTGAATCGAACAGCAGTGTCCGTCCTGCGCACGGGGAGCGCTGACTTCACGGTGGCGCAGAAGAACGTATCGGACGTGCTGTACAGCGCGATGGACGAGGGTGACATCACGCGCATCCAGCAGACACCGGGGGTGGCGAGCGTCGTGGGGGTGCTGGTAGCAGCGGTGCAGCTGGACTCGGCACACCCGTTCTTCCTGGAGCTGGGGATCCAGCCGGATGCACTGGCCAACTTCGGCGTGAGCGTGGTTGCAGGCCGGCCCTACGCTGCGAACGCGACGGGCGAGGTGATGCTTGGCTACCGGGCGGCGCGCGACCTGAACAAGTCGGTGGGCGACAACATCGTCATCGACGGCAACAAGTTCAAGATCGTGGGGATCTTCTCGACTGGGCAGGTGTTCGGCGACTCGGCGTCGATGCTTCCGTTGACAAACCTGCAGACGCTGGAGCGTAAGCCGGGGGCCGTGACACTGGCATTCGTCAAGGTGACACCCGGCGCGAACATAGATGCCGTGCGCGCGAAGATCGAGCACGACAACGCGCAACTGGCCACCGTGCGGACACAGGCGGAATTCGGGAGGGTGGACAGAAACCTACGGCTGATCAGCGCCGCGAACGTGGGCATCTCGATCCTCGCGCTGGCTTTCGGGGCGATCGGGGTGATGAACACGACGGCGATGTCGGTGTTCGAACGGACGCGCGAATTCGGCGTGATGCGCGCGGTGGGCTGGACGCGAGCGCGGGTGATTGGACTGGTGATGGGCGAGGCGGCGCTCATCAGCTTACTGGGTGCGTGTATCGGTATCGCACTGGGGTTCGCGGCGATCCGGCTGATCCAGCGGGTACCGGAGCTGATCGGCGTGTTCCAGCCCGACTACACGGCGAGCGTCTTCGCGCGGGCGCTGGCGATCGCGATGGGGATGGCGTTGATCGGCGCGCTGTACCCCGCGATTCGCGCGGCACTGCTCTCGCCGCTGGAAGCGCTGCGCCATGAGTAGCGGGGCGCCGGCGACACCGGCGATCCAGGTGATGGACGTGGTGAAGGTGTTCGATGGCGGCGTGGTGCGCGCGCTGGACGGCGTGTCGCTGGAGGTTGCACCGCTTGAGTTCGTCGCGATCACCGGTCCGTCGGGCTGCGGGAAATCGACTCTGCTGCACCTCATCGCGGCGTTGGACCACCCGACGTCAGGCACGATCATCGTGCACGGGCGCGACCTGCGGATGGCGGGCAACGAGCGCTTTCGGCGGCGCGAGGTGGGGCTGGTGTTCCAGCTACACAACCTGCTGCCAAACCTGACGGCGCTCGAGAACATCGAGGTCGCGATGTTCAGCAACGGGATGACGCACCGAGAACAGCGTGCGCGGGCCGCGGAGTTGCTCGGATCTGTGGGGCTAGGCAGGAAGGGTCGGACGACGCCACCGCGGCTGTCCGGTGGTGAGCGGCAGCGGCTGGCGCTGGCGCGGGCGCTCGCGAACCGGCCGAGCATCATCCTCGCCGACGAGCCGACGGGCAGCCTGGACTCGACGTCAGTCGAAATGGTGCTGGATCTGCTCCGCGCGATTCGCGAGCAGCAGGGTGTCACGATCGTTCTGGTCACGCACGATGCACACGTGGCGGAAGCAGCGGACCGCGTCATCCGCATGCGGGACGGGCATGTGGTCGCGGCGGTCGACGCCCCCCCGAGCGGCTGAGATCCACCCGGCGGGGCAACCCGGCCATCCTTGCCCGGGGTCCAGCAAGCGCGACGTGCTTACGCCGACGGAGGCGCCGGCGACCAGCACTTGCCGAACAGGCGTTCTGTGTGAGATAGTCCCAATCATGGCGCTTGCGAAAGTCCTGTCGTGCGCGGTCGTGGGGCTCGAAGGCGAGATCGTCGAGTGCGAGGTCGATGTTTCGCGGCGGGAGTTCGCGAGCATGACGCTCGTGGGTCTGCCGGATACGGCGGTCAAAGAAGCGAAGGACCGCGTCGAATCGGCGATCAAGAACTCGGGGTGTCGCTTCCCGCGAGGGCGGATCGTCGTGAACCTTGCGCCGGCGGACCTGCGCAAGGAAGGGCCGACATACGACCTCCCCATCGCCGTCGGCATCATGGTCGCAGCGGGCGACACGGTGGCCGACCTTGAGCAGTGCGTGTTCCTGGGGGAGCTCTCGCTGGACGGCGCTGTACGGCACGCGCAGGGGATCCTGCCGATGGTGGCGCTGGCGCGGGAGCGTGGAATCCGGACTGCGTACGTGCCGGCCGTGGACGCAGCGGAGGCGGCGCTGCTGCCGGACATGACGATCTTTCCGGTCGAGAACCTGGCGGCGCTGTTGCGTCACCTCTCGGGGAGCGAACTGCTCGAGCCGTGCGCGCATCGCGAGGCGACGGTGTCGCCGCAGGCTTCGTCCGAGGGGACGGACTTCGCGGACATCAAGGGACAGGAGCACGTGAAGCGCGCGCTGGAGGTGGCGGCGGCCGGCGGGCACAACGTGATGATGAGCGGGCCGCCGGGCGCCGGCAAGACGCTGCTGGCGCGAGCTTTGCCGTCGGTCCTTCCGGCGATGACTCCGAACGAGACGCTGGAGGCGACGAAGATCTACTCCGTGGCAGGGCTGCTACCGGGCGACACACCGCTGATCAACCGGAGGCCGTTCCGGGCGCCACACCACACGATCTCGCACGCGGGGCTGGTCGGCGGCGGGCGGAATCCGCGGCCTGGCGAGATCACGCTGAGCCATCGCGGCGTGCTCTTCCTCGATGAGTTGCCTGAGTTCGGGCAGCAGGTGCTGGAGGTGATGCGGCAGCCGTTGGAAGATCGGACGGTAACGATCTCGCGCGCGCAGGGGACGATCACGTATCCGGCGAACTTCATGCTGGTGGGAGCGATGAACCCGTGCCCGTGCGGCTTCTACGGCGACCCGACGAAGGATTGCACCTGCAGCGAGTCGATGGTGAGCCGATACCAGAAGCGCATCTCGGGGCCGCTGCTGGACCGGATCGATATCTTCGTCGAAGTGCCGCGCGTGGACTACGAGAAGCTGTCTTCCGACGCGCGGGCGGAGCCGTCGGAGGCGGTACGCGAGCGGGTGGAATCGGCGCGGGGCGTACAGTCGCGGCGGTTCGCGGGGACGCGATTTGTGTGCAACGCGGAGATGACGCCGACCGAGGTGCGCGAACACTGTCAGGCGCGACTCGACGAGCAGGCGCAATCGCTGCTGCGGCTAGCGATGACGCAGCTGGGGCTCTCTGCGCGGGCATTTCACCGCGTGCTGAAGCTCGCACGCACGATCGCGGACATGGCGGGCCACGAAGGGATCGGCGCGGCGCACCTGGCGGAGGCGATCCAGTACCGTCAGCCCGTACGGGGATAGCAGCGCTCACGGGAAGCTGAGCCGGAGGCTCAGTGCGGCAGCGCGTGAGCGACGAAGAAGGCCCACATCGTGGGAGAGGCTTTCACCTCGGCGGTCGTCATCCCCAGCAGGGGAGAGAGGACGAGGGTTGCACCAGGCCACGTATGGCCGCCACCGATGATGGTGTACAGCTGCGCCTCGCCATCGCCGAAGTTGCAGCGAAGGAAGGTGGACAGCTCCACGGCCTGCGAGGGGCGGGAGATGCGGGGCAGGCCGTCGCAGCCGAGCGTGCGTGCCCACTCGGACACGGAGCGGCGGACGACGGGGAACGTGACGCCAGGGAATACGGCGCTCGCTCCACCCTCAAACGGAACCACCGGATCCGACGTGCCGTGAAACGCGATGAGCGGGACAGCGGCGGCGCAGTTGGGATAGTACGCGCTCACGACGCCGACGGCGGCGATGGCGGCAGGCATCTCGCAAGCGGCACGGAGGGCCATGCCGCCGCCGTTGGAGTACCCGGTGAGGTAGACCCGCGCGGCGTCGATGCAGAGGCCCTGCTCCACCTTCGCCAGCAGATCCTTGGTGAACTGCACGTCATCGGCGAGGGCGGCGGACTTGCCCTCGTTCCAGAATTGCGGGTTGCCCGCGGCGTTGGGCGTGACGACGACGAAGCCAGACGCATCGGCCAGGGGATCGAGGCCATCGTACGCCGCCAGGCTGTCGGCGGGCTGGGCGTAGCCGGGATAGGCGACGACGAGTGGCAGCCGCCGGCCGCCGTCGTAGCCGGCTGGGACGTACAGGATGTAGGTGCGATCCACACCGCCGCTGGTCAGAGACTCGCTGAAGCTGCCGGCGTCGTGAGCCAGGAGGGGCCTGCACCCGGCCGCGGCAGTCGCGGAGGGACTGCCGGGGGGGCCGTTCGGGGCCAGTGCGGCGCGCGACCCCCCGGACGAGCAGGCGATGGCGAACAAGGCGGCGGGGATCGCGCAGAGCGCGAGGAGAATCCGGATCACGGGCGGTAGGGTAGCACGGATCCGGCATGAATTGCCGATAACTCTTGCAGGGTTGCATCGGTCAGGGCGCCGCGGTCGCTGGATCTGGGCGCCATCGGTTCACTCGCGCAAAAGCATGGCACGCGGATCGGTCGTCCGGGTGTGCACCTCGCGCGAGCACAGGGGGTCAGGTCATGTTCAAACACTTGCTTGTCACGCTCGACGGATCGCCACGATCCGAGGCGGTGATACCGCACGCGATTGACCTCGCGAAATCGATGAAGTCGGAGATCACGCTGCTCCGGATCGTCGACGCTCCGGCTTCGGACTGGAGCGAGCGCGGTGCGATGGGGAAGGCGCACGTGGAGACCACGGCCGGCGCGCTGATGCTGGCACACGCTCGGGAGTACCTGGAGCGGGTGGCGGGGATGCTCCAACAGAGCGGCGTGCAGGTGCACACGATGGTCGAAGAGGGTGCGCCGGCGCGGCGGATCATCGCGGCATCGCACGAAGTGGACGCGGACGCGATCGCGATGGCGACGCACTCGCGGCGGGGGCTGGGGCGGTTGATGTTCGGCAGCGTCGCGGAGGCGGTGCTGCACGAGGCCAGCGTGCCGGTGCTGCTGGTGCGGGCGGCCTGACGCGACCTGTCGCCTTAACGCTTCCAGCGACACCTCGCAAGTCACGCGGGGCTGTTGCGGTCAGCCGCATTCTCCCGTAGCTTCTCTTCCAGAGGTCAAGTGCTGCGCTGCACAGACCTGGGACGCGGGCGTTCGTGCTCGGCCCCGGGGACGTGAGCCACGTAGGCGAGCGGGCCGACCGGTCGCGGGTTGCCGGACGCGTCGGGGCGAGGTGCGCAGATGGCGGTGCCAGCACATCGCACGGAAATCGCGCGCACGCACTCGGAGAGGAAGAGGGGCGATGAGTGAAGCCGTACCAGGGCTCGATCTCGCCAAGCTGACGCCGTGGTTCTCCGAGCATGTGAGGCCGGCAGACGGGCTCACCGCGGCAGTCGTGGGGCACGGACGCTCGAACCTGACGTACCGCATCGAGTCGGGCGGTCAGGCGTGGGTGTTGCGCCGGCCACCGCTTTCTCACGTGCTGCCGACGGCGCACGATATGAAGCGAGAGTTCCGAGTGATCTCGGCGCTCGAAGGGACGGCGGTCCCTGTGCCGCACGCGATCGCGCTCTGCGAGGACACGGCAGTGATCGGCGCGCCGTTCTACGTGATGTCGTTCGTGGAGGGGTTCGTGCCGACCGACCCGGCGGTCGTCGGCGCGAAATTCGACGAGGCAGCGCGGCGGCGGCTGGGCGAGGAGCTGATCGACACGCTAGCGGTGTTCCACGCGATCGACCCAGCGTCGGTGGGGCTGGGGGATTTCGGCAAGCCGCAGGGGTTCGTCGCGCGCCAGGTGCGGCGCTTCACGGACCAGCTGGAGCGCTCGACCGTGCGCAAGGTGCCGGAGCTGGAGGAGCTGGCACGCCGGTTGGCCGGGGCGATACCTGCAGAGGCCGACCACACGTTGGTCCACGGCGACTATCGGCTAGACAACTGCGTCGTCAGCGAGGACGGTCGCATTGCCGCGGTGCTGGACTGGGAGATGGCGACGCTGGGGGATCCACTGACAGACCTGGGTCTGCAGTTCATGTACTGGCCGGAGCGGGACGGCGGCGGAGCCGGTGCAGCGGGCGGGGTGACGAGCGGGCCAGTGCTTAGCCTGCCGGGCTTCCCCACTCGGAGTGAGGCGATCGCGCGGTACGCGGAGAAGAGCGGCCGCGACATCCGAAACCTGGATTTCTACGCAGCGCTGGCGTTCTTCAAGCTTGCGGTCATCCTGGAGGGCATCCACGCCCGGTACCTGGAAGGCGGCACCGTGGGCGCGGGCTTCGAGACGATGGCGGAGCAGGTGCTTGTGCTGACGCGACAGGGGCTCGCGGTGACGGAGCGCTCATCGATCGCGGCATTGCACGGGTAACGCACGAGAAAGCAGTGGTACCCCCGACAGGACTCGAACCTGTGCTTCTAGCTCCGGAGGCTAGCGCTCTATCCGCTGAGCTACGGGGGCGTGGCTTCACTATACGGCGTGGATCCGACCCGGCCAAACCCGGACGCGGCCGGCCGCGATCCTAATGCCGAAGGGCGTCGCCGAGCCGACGGGGACACTCGAACGTTCGCTGAGCTTCTGGCAGGTGACGGTATCGGGCGTCGGCATCGTCATCGGCGCCGGGATCTACGTGCTGATCGGCGAAGCCGCGAAGGATGCCGGGGCGGCGGTCTGGCTGTCGTTCCTGGTCGCGGCACTCCTGGCGGCGATGACCGGGCTGAGCTACGCGGAGCTGGCTGGCATGTTCCCGACGGCGGGCGCGGAGTACGAGTTCGCGCGACGCGCGTTCAATCCGTTCACGGGGTTCATGGCAGGCTGGATGATGGTGGCGGCGAACGTCATCGCAGCGGGCGCGGTCTCGATCGGGTTCGCGGCGTACTTGCGGCACTTTGTGGACATTGACCAGCGGGTAGCATCGCTTGGTCTGCTTCTGGCGCTGACACTGATCATAGGTGCGGGCGTACAGCGGTCGATCTGGCTGTCGGTCGCGCTGGCGGCGTTGCAGGTGGGCGGGCTGCTGGTGGTGATCGCATCGGGTGCGCCGCACGTGGGCGACCGGTCGCTGTTCGCGGGTGGCACTACGGCGGGGGTACTCTCGGGCGCGGCGCTGGTGTTCTTCGCGTTCATCGGCTTCGACGAGGTAGTAACACTCTCGGAGGAGACACGCGATGCGGAACGGGTGATCCCTCGCGCGCTGCTGGCGGCACTCGCCATCTCGACCGTGCTGTACATGCTGGTAGGGATCACGGCGGTGAGCGTCGCGGGCGCGGACGCGCTCGCAGGATCGAGCCGACCACTCGCGCTGGTGATGGAGGCGGACTGGGGCGGGCGAGCGTCGGGCATCATCGCTGTGGTGGCGCTGGCGTCGACAATGAACACGACGCTGCTGGTGCTGACGGCGGCGTCCCGGTTGATCTTCAGCATGTCACGCGGCGGCGCGTTGCCCCGGACGCTGGCGACGGTAGGCCGGCGCGCGCACTCGCCATACGTGGCTGCAGCCGCGGCGGGTGCGCTGGCGGCGGTGTTCGCGGTGGCGGGTAACATCGGATTCATCGCTTCGGTGACAGACTTCGCCGTGTACGCGATCTTTCTGGCCGTCAACGGGTCGCTGATCGCATTACGGTTCCGGGCACCGGAGACCAGGCGAACCTTCGTGGTGCCCCTGCGGTGGGGGCGGCTCCCACTGATCCCGTGCGGGGCGATCGGTACTGTCATGGTGATGCTGGCCTACATCGAGCCGAAGGCGTGGTTCATCGGCGCTGGCGCGCTCGCTCTGGGAGCTGGGATGTGGCTGGCGTACGGGCGAGGATACCTCAGCCGAGCAGGAACGCCCCAATCATGATGGCCGCCGCCGCGCCCATGATGGCGGCCGCGGCGAAGCCCAAGACATTCGAAACGGGGCCGTTCCGGTGGCGCCCGAGGACGCGCTCGTCGTTGCTCACGACCATGATCGCGACGAGCAGGACGGGCGAGATGACGCCGTTCACAACGGCCGCCGCAAAGAGCGCGCGGATGGCGCCGACACCGGACAGAGCGATGGCGATGCCCACCACGGTCGACAGCGCGATCACCGCGTAGAACTGCCTCGCGGAACCGGGGCGCTCCTCCAGGCCTTCCCGCCAGTCAAACACTTCGGCGACGGCATACGCGGCGCTTCCAGCCAGAACGGGGATGGCAAGCAAGCCGGTGCCGACGAGGCCCAGAGCGAAAAGTATGGTCGCGCGGTCGCCGGCGAGCGGGCGGAGGGCCTCGGCGGCCTCGCGGGCGGTAGCGATGTGGCGGATGCCGGCGGGATAGAGGGTCGCTGCGGTTGTCAGCACGATGAAGTAGAAGACAACGTTCGCGAGCAGCATGCCGACGTTTGAATCGACCTGAGCGCGGCGTAGCTCAGGCTCGTCGCCCGGTTCGACGCGGCGTCGGTGCATCTCTTCGACCTCCTCGGACGTCTCCCAGAAGAAGAGGTAGGGCGAGATAGTGGTACCGAGGATCGCGACGAGCGTGGTGACGAAGGCGGCGTTCAGCCTCACGACCGGGAGGAAGGTGGCACGGAGGGCCGCGCCCCAATCGGGCGCCGCGACGAATGCATCGGCGACGTAGGCGAACAGGACGAGCGTGAGGACCTTCAGGTAGCTGGCGAAGATGCGGTACGGGACGAGTACCTCGACGGTAGCGATGCCAACACCAATGGGGACGACGAGGGCACCGGCGGGAACGCCCGTAAGCAGATCAAACCCGGCGGCTACAGCGGCCAGGTCAGCGCCAATGTTGACGGTGTTGGCGACGAACAAGAGCGAGACGAGGGCGAGCAGGAGCGGGCGGGGATAGTGGCGGCGCAGGACGGTCGCGAGACCGCCGCCCGTGACGAGGCCGATGCGGGCGCAGATCTCCTGGACAGCGGCGTTCAGCGGCAGCGTGAGGACGCTGGTCCAGAGGAGCGTGTAGCCGGTCTGAGCGCCGGCGACGGAGTAGGTGGCGATGCCGGAGGGGTCATCGTCGGAGGCGCCGGTGACGACGCCGGCTCCGGGGACGGACCAGATCGCGCGGGCGATGCGCGCCACACGGGCTCTCACGCCGGATCGAGACTGGCCCATGGCCGGACGATACGCGCGCAGCGATGGCAGGTGCAACCGCACGGCTCGCCGCCCCGTTGTTCCGCGTGCACGTGGTCGGTCGCGGTGGCTAACTGCTATAGTTCATCAGCACTATCTGGAAGAGAGAGGCGATGCCAAGGAAGAAGCAGGTCGTCCAGAAGCAAAAGCGGCGGAAGGTCTACCGCCCGGAGGAGCTTTCGGGGGATGCCCATACGCTCAAGCCAAGGGGGGCGTTCCGCGTCTTCACGAACTACAAATTGTTCGCGATCATCGGTGCGGTAGCGTTGACCGTCGGGTTCGTGTTCTCGGCGTACCAGTCGACACAGGGCAACGCCACGTCATCGAACGCGAAGGTCCGCGGATCCGGTGTCGTCCGCACGACGCCCGTGGCGGGGAGCACCAGCACGACGGGCGCACAGCCCTCGATCAAGCAGTACCAGTCGCCGCCGCCGATGACGATCGATCCGAACAAGACGTACACGGCGACCATCAAGACGGACAAGGGCGACTTGACGATCGAGTTGTTGCCGAAGCAGGCGCCAGATGCGGTTAACAACTTCGTTTTCCTGGCGAAGGACGGCTTCTACAACGGCAGCACGTTCTTCCGGGTGATCCCCGGGTTCGTCGCCCAAGCGGGCGATCCGACCGGCACGGGCTCCGGCGGGCCGGGCTACGATCTGCCGCCGGAGACGACAGCTGATCCAATCGTGGCGGGGGTGGTCGCCATGGCGCGGCCGAGCCAGGCGGGCGCCCCGAACAACGGAAGTCAGTTCTTCGTCGCGCTGGCGAACGAGCCGACGCTGGACGGAAAGAACACGGTGTTCGGGAGAGTGACCGCCGGGCTTGACGTGCTGAAGAATCTCCAGGCGCGCGATGCCCAGGCGACGAAGGACCCACCACTCGGGACGAAGATCGACTCGATCACGATCACCACGTCTTAGGGGCCAATTCTTCGAGATAGCAACAGGCCGCCGGTTGAACCGGCGGCCTGTTGCCGTTGGAGGAGGAGGCTGTGCGTCTCATTCAGTGTGCGACGGCGGGCGATTGCCGCAGAGAAGCGCGCATCACCTGACGCCGCGCCACTCGGGATTCCCCGGTGGCCGACTCCCAGCAGAGAACAAAATCCGGCCGAAGGCGCGCCTGGGCCGGTTCACCCTCTCCTCTTTATGCCTGCGGGGTTAGCTGACGGGTTCGGCTCAAAGGAGTTCGCCTACGCGCCACCACAGCGCGATTCACCCCGGGAAACTGGTTCCCCCGCCTCGCCAATCTTGTGCGAGTTAGGCTCTATTCGGTTGTGCGACTACCATAAGGCGCGGACGGCAAAAAGTCAACGCCGCGCCCGCTTCGGGCTGGGCCGGCGATGGAAAAAAATCAGCGGTTCTCGAAGGTGAGGGCAAGTTGGCGCGGCTGCTCCACGATCACGTCGCACAGGACCACTTCCCCTTCGAGCCGAACGTCCACGACCTGGCCATCGACGTTTGCATCGCGGACAGCGTGGCCTGCGGTGGAGACGAACAGACGCTGGCGCCGCAGCCCGGCGGGAGACAAGCCGAGAGCCAGCCTGCCCGACCGGGCATCCCACGCCTGGTCGCTTATGTCGAGTATACCAACACCGAGATGCGCCGCCGTGCCGACGAGGCGCGGCCGGGCGTCGGCGGGGCGCAGCGCCACCAAGCGCGCGCCGTGCGCCTCAACGCCGGCTAGCACCAGTTCGCCCTCCAGGACCCCGAGGTAGCACTGCTCCCACCACTCGAAGGCGTGCCAGCGCCCCTGTGGCAGGCGGACGTGGTGGTCACGCGCAGCGTCGTCGAAGTTGAAGAGCGCGAGGAGCGAGAGCGGGTCGAACCGGCGATCGTCTCGCAGGACGCACTGCTCGGGCATGTCCCTCTCGAGCAGGTCCAGCGGGATCGCGGCGCGCGGGAGGGGCGGCAGCAGCTTCGAGATGATCTCGATGCGGTCCGGGGGCACCTTGTCCAGGTCGTCGCTGGAG
This sequence comes from Dehalococcoidia bacterium, assembly GCA_035632115.1. Classification (GTDB taxonomy): domain Bacteria; phylum Chloroflexota; class Dehalococcoidia; order DSTF01; family JACRBR01; genus DASQHL01. The sequence goes on from DASQHL010000029.1 coordinate 38,856, forward strand.
AGCAGCATGCCCGCACTGATCCCAATCGCCGTGGCGAGCGTGCGCGTCTCCGCCAGCGTTAGCTTCGTGAAGTCAGTGCGCACGAGGAGGCAGTCCGGATCGTTCGCCCACAGGCGCCCGTGCATCCAGGCGCGCTGGAGCGTGTTGCGGATGGCTGTCTCGGCGCTGAGCTGGTCATCGGTGCGACGAGGGCGCGCCCGGGGCGCGCGGCGTTCGTCACGCGTCAGGTTGCGCCAGAACGGGGCGACGTCAGGGCCGATGCGGTTACCGTCGAAGAAGCCGACGGACGGTGCCATGAGAGCGCCGCATCCGAGGATGAACCGTCTGTCGCCGACGCCCGCTCGCACCGCGGCCAACGCGTCGCGATACGCAGACGCGCGCGTCGCGCGGGGATCGTGACGGCGTCCGGCGACCGCGGCGGCGAAGAGGAAGTCGATCTTCACGTAGTCGTAGCCCCAACCATCGCAGACCTCGTGGAAGAGCTCTGTGAGCCAGCCTCGCGCATCGGGATGCGACCCGTCGATCGCCATGTTGCGCCGTCGCCAGTTGTGCTGCGCGATGACAGGAGAGCCGGCGGCATCGCGGACGACCCACTCCGGGTGTTCCGCGAACGTCCGGGACGATTCAGAGAGAAGAAACGGCGCGAGCCACAGGCCGGGCGTGTAGCCAGCGCGCTTGATCTCAGCGGCGAGCCCTGCCATGCCGTGCGGGAACTTCTCGTTCACGGTCAGCCAGTCGCCTATGTCGGCCTGGTAGCCATCGTCGATCTGAACCGTCTGCACGGGCAGGTCGGCGCGATGGCGCTCCAGAAAGCGGAGGTTGCGCAATACGTCGTCTTCGCTCACCGAAGTGAAGAAGTAGTACCAGGAGCACCACCCGGCGGGCGTCTGTTTCGGCACGCGCGCCCACATCGACCGGCCGAGCGCGTCGCCGTAGCGCTCGAGCTGTTCGGAGGGCGCGCCGGCAAGGTCCACGGCGATCCACTCCGACCAGAGCGTATCGCCAGGGTCGATCAGCGTATCGTCGGCGAGGCAGCGCACATCGATGGCACGCGCCGGTACATCGAGGAAGACCTGGCTGAGGAGCGTGCGGGCCGTCAGGCAGCCGACCAACAGCGAACGGCCTGTGGCCGGATCAAACAGCACACCGACGTCGTCTGAGGCGAAGCGGCCGGGTTCGGACGGCGGCGGCTCGGGCGAGAGCACGGGGGGCGCGCTGCCGACGTCGTGCTGGGCGCCGCCGAAGGACATGGTGGGGGACCACGACTGCCAGCCGTTGCGCCAAACGCGCAGGTCGCTGGAGTTCGACGAGAGACGCAGGCGACCGCGCGGGCCCTCGGCCGTGCTGAACGCGTGGAGCGCACGCACCGGCAGCGGGACGGCGCGCTCGTTGGTGACGCCGACGCGCGTGGCCCAGTAGCGCAGCGCATCGTACACGACAATTTCGCGGCGGAGGCGGACGCCGCGCCGGGGCAAGGCGGAGGCTAGCGTGAGCCGACGCCCCTTGCCGAGCGTGTCCTCGTGCGGCCCAAGGTCGTATTGCGCGCGCTCGAAATGCAGCGCCGGCTCGGAGGCGAGTTCGATCCAGGCGAGCGCACGTTCCGTCGGCCGGAACGCACCGTCGAGCGCAACCGGGGAGATGCTGGCGTCGTCCTGGCGGGTCTCGACGCGAAGCCAGTCGTTCTGGAGCCACGGCCCGTTGCGCCCAAGACCGGATGTCGCCGCCATGGTCAGTTCCCGCCGGGGCGCACCGCGCGGACGCGGTGGCGCGATCGGACGGTACCAGCACCGGCCGGGACAATGCTGATCGTGCCGTCGACCTCGAGGACGGCCATCTTCACATCGGTCGCCTGCGCGAAGCCGTGCTCACGGATGGACTGGAGGACGAGGTCGTCGGTCAGGCCAGCGCGGCGGATCTGGTCTTCGATGAGCTTGCCGTCATGGAGGAGCAGGACTGGCTGGCCCTCTATGGTACTGCGGAAGATCGGCAGCCGGTCGGACAGGACGCCGGTGGCGCGGTTCATCACAAGTAACGTCGCGGCGGCGGTGACTCCCCCGAGGATGGTGACGTCTGTGCCCACCATCGCGTTTTGGACGGCGTTGGCGATGAGGAGCA
>DASQHL010000030.1:0-9809 GCA_035632115.1 Dehalococcoidia bacterium
GCGCCCGATGTGCTGGTCGCGATGAACCCGGCGGCGCTCAAGACCAACCTGCCGGATCTGCCGCGCGGCGGCATGCTGGTCGTCAACGAGGATGAGTTCAACGAGACGAATCTGAAGAAGGCGGGCTACGCCACGAACCCGCTGGAGGACGACAGTCTTCGCGGCTACCGGCTGTACCGCGTTCCGATCTCGACGCTGAATGGACGGGCGCTGAAAGACAGCGGGCTGACCGCAGTGCAGATTGACCGTTGCAAGAACATGTTCGCCCTGGGGCTGATGTTCTGGATGTACAGCCGCTCGCCCGATACGACGCTCCACTGGATTGAGGAGAAGTTCGGCAAGAACAAGAGCGTCGCCGAAGGCAACAAGACGGCGCTGAAGTCCGGCTACCATTTCGGGGAGACCACGGAGATGTTCGCCACGCACTACCATGTGCCGAAGGCGAAGCTGCAGCCTGGCCTCTACCGGAACATCACGGGCAACGAAGCGACGGCGCTCGGGTTCCTGACGGCATCGAAGCTAGCGGGCCGGCCCTTGTTCTACGGCAGCTACCCGATCACGCCGGCCAGCGACGTGTTGCACGAACTCGCGCGCTTCAAGCGCTTCGGTGTGCGCACGTTTCAGGCCGAAGACGAGATCGCAGCCATTGGCGCGGCGATCGGCGCGGCATTCGGCGGTGCGCTGGGGTTGACGGGCACCAGCGGCCCCGGCCTCGCGCTCAAGAGTGAAGCGATCGGGCTGGCGGTGATGGTCGAGTTGCCGCTTGTGATCATGGATGTGCAGCGCGCCGGACCCAGCACGGGCATGCCGACGAAGACGGAGCAGGGCGATCTGCTGCAGGCGATGTTCGGGCGCAACGGCGAGTCGCCCGTGGCCATCGTGGCGCCCGCGACGGCCTCGGACTGTTTCCACATGGCGGTCGAGGCGTTCCGTATCGCCGTGAAGTACCGCACGCCCGTGATCTTCCTCTCCGATGGCTACCTGGGCATGGGTTCGGAGCCGTGGCTCGTGCCGGACGCGGGGTCGCTGGCGCCGATTGACCCCGGCTTCGCATCCGACGCTGCCACGTTCCAGCCGTACGCGCGAAACCCGAAGACGTTGGCGCGGCCGTGGGCGATCCCTGGCACGCCGGACCTGGAGCACCGCATCGGTGGCCTGGAGAAGGCCGACATCACCGGCAACGTGAGCTATGACCCGGCAAACCACGATCGCATGGTGCACCTGCGCGCAGAGAAGATCGCCGGCATCGTGCAGGACGTGCCGGACCTCACTGTCAGCGGCGACGAATCGGGCGGGTTGCTGGTGCTGGGCTGGGGAAGCACGTACGGCGTCATCACCACGGCGGTGCAGCGAGCGCGCGCGGAGGGCAAGCGGGTATCGGCCGCGCACCTCCGCTATCTCAACCCGCTGCCGGCAAACCTGGGCGACGTGCTACAACGGTTCGATCAGGTGCTGATGCCGGAGATTAACCTCGGCCAGATGCGCATGCTCGTGCGGGCGAAGTACCTCGTCGACGTCATCGGGCTCAACAAGGTCTCCGGCCGTCCCTTCACGATCGCTGAAGTCGAACGCAAGATCGCCGAACTCGTCGGCTAGCAGAGGCACAGAGCAATGGTGACCGCGAATCGTGGCGAACTCGGCGTCATCGGACTCAGCCGGAAGGACTTCGTAACCGACCAGGAGGTGCGCTGGTGTCCTGGCTGCGGTGACTACTCAATCCTGGCGCAGACGCAGCGGGTGATGCCCGAACTGGGAATTCCGCGGGAGAACATCGTATTCATCTCTGGCATCGGCTGCTCCAGCCGGCTGCCGTACTACATGAACACGTATGGCTTCCACAGCATCCACGGGCGCGCGCCGACGATCGCCAGCGGGCTCAAGGCCTCACGCCCAGAACTCAGCGTCTGGGTGGTCACGGGCGATGGCGACGCGCTGAGCATTGGCGGCAACCACATCCTGCATGTTCTTCGGCGGAACGTGGACCTGCAGATCATCCTGCACAACAACGAGATCTACGGGCTGACGAAGGGCCAGTACTCGCCAACGTCCGAACTGGGCAAGCGCACCAAGTCGTCGCCGTACGGCACGATCGACCAGCCGTTGCGGCCGCTGAGCGTGGCGATTGGCGCGGAGGCGACGTTCGTCGCGCGCTCGCTGGACGCTGATGCACACCACTTGCAGGCGACGCTGGAGCGCGCGCATCAGCATCGGGGCACCTCGTTCGTCGAGGTCTACCAGAACTGCAACATCTTCAATGACGGCGCCTTCGCGGACTTCACGGCGAAAGAGGTGCGCGCCGACCGCATGATCATGCTCGAGCACGGCAAGCCGATGATCTTCGGAAAGCAGCAAGACCGCGGCCTTCGGCTCAACGGCATGAAGCTCGAAGTCGTGCAGTTGGGCGGCAGCGTGTCGGAGGCCGATATCCTGGTGCACGACGAGACGCGGGCCGATCCCAGCATCGCGTTCCTCCTGAGCCGCATGGACTACCCGGAGTACCCTGTGCCGATCGGCGTCCTCCGCGCGGTGCAGCGGCCGACATACGACGACCTGATGACACAGCAGATCGATCAGGCGATTGCGGCGGAGGGCGCGGGCGACCTCAAAGAGATCTTCCTCGAGGGCGACACCTGGACCGTCGAGTAGGGGGCGCGGCGTGATCTGTCCCGAGTGCGGATACGACAACATTCAGGGCGTGGACGTCTGCAGTAACTGCGGACACGACCTCTACAGCCTGAATGGCCTCCCGGCGGGAGCGCCGGAGTTCATCACCACGCGCCTGCACGACATCCCCGCGCAGTCTCCCGTGCGCATCGACACCACGGATCCGGTGGGTCTGGCGGTGCGCCTGATGCAGAACGCAAACACGGACTGCGTGCTGGTGATGAGCGGTTCCCACCTGGCCGGCATCATCACCCCCTGGGACATCCTGCATAAGGTCGCGGGCCCGAACGAGGATCTGAACGCCGTGACCTGCGGGCAGGTGATGACGGCAGACCCGGTGTTTCTCCGCGAGGATGACGACGTCGCGGTGGCGATCAACAAGATGTCGATCGGCGGCTTTCGCCACATCCCGCTGCTGCAGGGTGGCACGCCGGTTGCCGTGGTCAGCATCCGCGACGTGTTCGCGCACATCGCTCCCCATCTCGCCTAAACCCGCGAGCCGCAGACTACTCCGCCCGCAGTCCGTCCGCTATGATCCCGGTCACACTTGGAGGTGTGCCACCGTGAAGGCAGCCGCGCTTACGGGGTCGCGGGCAATCGCGATCGTTGAGATTCCGGACGGGCCGCCGGCGGCGGGCGACGTGAAGTTGCGCGTCGCCTACTGCGGCATCTGCGGCTCAGACCTGCACGAATACGAATCGGCGAACCCGTTCCGGGCGCTGGGTCTGCTCCAGCCGGTAATGGGCCACGAGTTCAGTGGCCGCGTCGTGGAGGTGGGCGAAGGCGTGACGTCGGTGCGGGCTGGCCAGCTGGTCGTGGGTAACCCCGGCCCCGGCTGCGGCGCCTGCCCGTACTGCGTCGCCGGTCGGGAGAACCTGTGCCGCGCCGGCAGCGTCGGCGGCACGGGGTACACACGGGCCGGCGCCTACGCGGAATACGTGACGGTGCCGGAGCGGGCGATTGTCGCGCTGCCGGATGCAGCAGACCTCCAGAGCTGCGCGCTGACGGAGCCGTTCGCCGTGGCCCGGCACGCGCTGATCCAGGCGCGCTACCGACCGGAAGAACTGCTCGTCGTAGCGGGTGCCGGGCCGATAGGCTTGCTGACCGTGATCGCCGCACGCCAGCTGGGGGCGACACGAGTCGTCGTTTCGGAGCCGCTGGCCGGGCGACGCGCCGCGGCCGCAGAGGCGGGCGCGAGCCACACGGTCGAGCCGGGGCAGCTCATCGAAGTTTCGCGTAACCTGTCCGACGGCGAAGGCGCGCCGGTTGCCGTGGACGCGTCCGGCCATCCCGCGGGCATCGCCAGCTGCGTCGACGCGGCGGCGCGCGGGGGACGCGTCGTCCTCGCCGGCGTCGGCGAGCAGCCGTTTCCACTCGACATCACCCGCTCGATCATCAACGAGCTGAGCTATCTCGCGGTGCTGGGCTACACTCGCGCGGAGTTCGCGGATTCGGCGCGGCTCATCGCCTCGGGGGAGGTCGACGTCGCCAGCGTCATCTCGGAGACGGTCGCCGTCGAGGCGACACCGCACGCGTTCGCGCGGCTCTCCGAGGGGCGGGACGCGCTGCGCAAGATCCTCGTGTCGCCGGATGTCTGAAACGCCGCAGCTCCGCTTCCGGCCGATGGTCGAAGCCGACCTCGGCGCTACGATGTTGATCCGAAGATCCGCGCTGGACGCCCTGGCACGGAGCGAGGGGCGAGCAGCATACGCGTGGCGCGCCGCCTATCCGCGCGTGCCGCGCCACATCCTGGCGACTGATCCCGGCGGCTGCTGGGTAGCGGAGATCGACGGCGTCGTCGTGGGCTTCTCGATGGGCTTCACCCGCGGCGAGATCTGGTTCCTTGCGCAGCTCTTCGTGCTCCCGGACGTCCACGCGCTCGGCGCCGGCAGGGAATTGCTGCACCTGGCGCGAGAGTACGGCCGCGCCGGTGGCGCTCGGGTCTTCTCTGTCGTGTCGTCGACATCGCCGGCCGCGCAATCGCTGTACATGCGGTCGGGCATGTTCGCCACCGGCATCGGCTACCGGGTGAGTGGCCCCGTCGACGCGCTCCTCGTGCTCCCGGAGCCGCCGGTGCACAAGAAGCGTATCGTTGACTGCGCGGGATGGCAGGACCGGATCGCGGAACTCGACCGCGCGGTTTACGGAGCCGAAAGGCGCCAGGATCACGCCTTCTTCCTTGCGGGCGAAGCCGTAGCGGGCGACCAGACGTCGTTCGGGCTGGCGCGGGACGGCGAGTTCCTGGGCTACGGCTACGCCGCTGCGGACGACGGGTGGATCGGACCGCTGGCGGCGCACGACCCGGCGGACCAGTTGTCCCTGCTGCGCATGGCCGCGGACTGGCTCACCGACCGCGACGTCGAGACAGGCAACGCGTGGGCGCTATCGTTGAATTCCACGGTGCTGGGCGCGCTTCTCGGAGCAGGCTGGCGCATCAACGGCTGGTCGTTTCTCAAGACATCGGCCCCCTTCGGCCAGTTCGACCGCTATCATCCATCGGGCGGCATCCTGCTGTAACCGCTGTGCGCGGCCCGATCCCGTGCCTATACTCAGGACACGCCGATCCGCGAGCGGGGACACAGACCGATGACGGAAACGCCGCGCTCAGAACGCACCTACCCGCCTGTCACCGCTGCCTGCATCCGCGAGTTGCGGCGGGCGCTCGGACGCGAACGCGTGGTCGCGACGCCCGAAGAGCTGATCGCCTACGAGTACGACGGCACGATCGAGCGCGGCAAGCCGCAGGCGGTCGCCTTCCCAGAGAGCAGCGAGCAAGTGGCTGCCGCGGTGAAGGTGGCGCACAAGTTCGGCGTGCCAGTGATCCCGCGCGGCGCAGGCACAGGACTCAGTGGCGGCGCGGTCGCTACGGTCGGCGGCGTCGTGGTCGCGCTGACGCGCATGAAGCGCATCCTGCAGATTGACCCGGTCAACCAGCTCGCCCTCGTGGAGCCCGGCGTCGTCAACCTGGACTTGAGCCGGGCCGCGGCGCCGCACGGCCTCTACTATGCGCCGGACCCGTCGAGCCAGCGCGCCTGCACGATTGGCGGCAACATCGCGGAGAACGCGGGGGGGCCGCACTCGCTCGCGTATGGCGTGACGACAAACCACGTGCTTGGCGTGGAGGTGGTGCTGGCAGACGGCGAGATTGTGTGGCTCGGCGGCCGGACGCGCGACGTCCCGGGCTACGACCTTGTGGGCGCGTTCGTCGGGTCGGAGGGCACGCTGGCGATCGCGACCAAGATCGTCCTGCGACTGCTGCGCCAGCCCGAGTCGACGCGCACCATGCTCGCCGTGTTCGACACGGTGGACGACGCCAGCGGCGCGGTCTCCGCGATCATTGCCGCGGGCATCGTCCCGGCGGCGCTGGAGATGATGGACCGGAACATCATCGCCGCCGTCGAGCCGGTGATCCACGCCGGCTTTCCCCTCGACGCGGAGGCCGTGCTGCTGATCGAAGTCGACGGGCTGGAGGAGGCGACGGCCGAGCAAGCCGAGCAGGTACGCCGGATCTGCGATGCCCTGCGGGCGCGCGAGGTCCGGCTGGCCGTCGAGCCGGCGGACCGCGAGCGGCTCTGGGCCGGTCGCAAGACGTCGATCAGCGCGCTTGGCCGCCTGTACCCAAATTACTACGTGCTCGACGGCGTGGTGCCCCGCACGCACCTGCCCGATGTGCTACGCGAGGTCTACGCCATCGCCGATCGCCACGGCCTTGCCGTCGCCAACGTGTTCCACGCGGGCGACGGCAACCTCCACCCGAACCTCCTGTTCGACGAGCGCGAGCCGGGCGTCACCGCGCGAGTGCTCGCGGCCGGCGCCGAGATCATCCGCGCGTGCGTCGATGCGGGGGGCAGCATCACGGGCGAGCACGGCGTGGGACTGGAGAAGCGCGACTTCCTTTCGTGGATCTTCGACGAAGGCGACCTCGCCGCCATGGCGATGCTGAAGGCCGCATTCGGCGCGGGCGAGCACTACAACCCGTGCAAGGCGTTTCCGACGCATCGCGGCTGCGGTGAGGTGAGCCAGACGCAGGTGCAGCGCTTGGCCGCCGCGCTGGGGCCGGACGTCTATGTCTGACACCCTCGCCGTCCCGGGGATCGACGAATTCATCGCTTCGGTCAGGAAGCTCGCACCAAGGGTGCCGGGCCCGGATCAGGCGCCCGAACGCTTCGCAGTGGACGGGATCACGCCTGCCGTCGTCGTAGCGGCGGCCGACGCGGGCGCAGTGCGGGCCGTCCTGCGGGAAGCGCAACACGCGGGGCTCTCGGTGATCGCCATAGGCGGCGGTCAGCACCTGGGCACCGGCAACCGGCCGGTGGCGTACGATGTGGCCCTATCGCTTGGTGCGATGCGGGCGGTCCTGGCGCACGAACCGGCGGACATGACAGTGACCGTCGAGGCAGGCGTGCGGCTCGCTGATCTGAACCTGATGCTATCGCAGCACGGGCAGATGCTCCCCCTCGATCCGCCGTGCGACCCCGAGGCGACGGTCGGTGGCGTGTTGGCGGCAAACGCGTTCGGGCCGCTGCGCCACGCGTTCGGCACCGCCCGCGACTGGCTGATCGGCGGGCGCCTGGCGCACGCGGACGGCGGCGCCAGCAAGTCGGGCGGCCGCGTCGTGAAGAACGTGACGGGCTACGACATGCACAAGTTGTACATCGGATCGCTCGGCACACTCGGCGTGATCACCGAGGCCACCTTCAAGCTGGCACCGACGCCGCGTGCCGGGCGCACGCTGGTGGCGCCGTTCGCGGCCGCGCGCGACGCCTGCGACGCGGTGCTGGCGGCGCACGGCGCCGGGCTGGCGCTGTACGCCGCCGACGTACTCTCTCCGCACGCCGCCGGCGTGGTGTGCGGGGATGCGCGCTGGACGGCCGTGGTGCGGGTGGCCGGCGGCGAGGCGGCCGTTACGCGCACGCTGCGCGACCTGCCGCGGCATGCCGGCGGCGCGACATTCGAAGAACACGCCGACGATCTCTGGGCCAGGTGGGCGCAGGCGTTCCGGCCGTCACACATCTCGCTTCGCACCACTGTCCTGCCGGCGACCGTTGGCGCGGCGCTCGACGCGCTCGACCGTTCAGGACAGGTGGGGTCGCCGATGCTCCTCGCCGCAACGGTGACCGCGGGCGTCATCCGGGCGCAGGTCGCGGCAGGCCCAGGCGACACGGCGGCCATCGCGCCGACGCGCGAGATCGTGTCAGTGCACGGCGGCACGGTGGTGCTCGATTCAGCACCTCCCGGCATCAAGGATGCGCTGGATGTGTTCGGACCGCCGCGGGCCGACCTGGCGATCATGCGGCGCCTGAAGCAGCAGTTCGACCCGCGCGGCACGTTGTCGCCGGGCCGGTTCGCCGGGAGGCTCTAGGTGCACGATACGCCTGTGTCATCGGCACATGTCGCACCATCGCTGGCGGGGGATATCGCCCGCTGCGTGCACTGCGGCTTCTGCCTGCAGGCCTGCCCCACGTACCTGGACCTGGGCACAGAGACCGACTCCCCGCGCGGCCGCATCGCCCTCATCGACGCGCTGACGGTGGGCCGCGCCGACCCGACGCCGGCGCTCCTGGGACACCTCGACCTGTGCCTCCAGTGCCGCGCCTGCGAGTCGGCGTGCCCGTCTGGCGTGCCGTTCGGGCGCATCATGGAGGGCGCTCGCGCCGCCGTCATGGAGGGGCCCGCGCGACCGCGCTCCTGGCGCCTGCGCGCGGCGGTGCTGCGGGCGTTGCTGCCGCACCCGGCGCGGGTGAACGCCGTCATGCGCCTGCTGCGGCTGTACGAGCGTTCACCGCTACGGCCGCTGGTGCGCCGCATCCCGGCGCTCCGCGACGCCGATGCCGGACTGCCGGCGCTGCCGCGGTCTCCGTTCCAATTGCCGCCTCAGCCGGCTGGCTTGACTCGTTCCGTCGCGATGCTCACGGGGTGCGTGATGGGCCACATGTACCCGCGCACGCACGCGGCCACTGTGCGTGTGCTGAACCGACTCGGGTATCGCGTGATTCTCCCGGAAGGCCAGACCTGCTGCGGCGCGCTCAGCCTGCATGCGGGAGACCGGCGGCTGACGCGGTCGCTGGCACGCCGCAACATCGATGCGTTCCTCGTATCGGCCTGCGAGGCGGTCATCGTCAACTCCGCCGGCTGCGGCTCGACGATGAAGGAGTACGGCGACTTACTCGCCGACGACGCGGCGTATGCGGCACGCGCGGCTGAGTTCGCGGCAGCCACCCGCGACGTGCTGGAGTTTGTCGCCGACCACGAACTGGGGCCGCTCGGCGCGGTGCCGGGCGCAGTCACCTACCAGGATTCGTGCCACCTGGTGCACGCGCAACGAGTCACACGGGCGCCGCGCGCCATCCTCGCCGCAATCCCGGGGTTGGAGCTGCGCGAGATGACGGCACCAGATCGATGTTGTGGAAGCGCCGGACTCTACAGCCTGGCGCAACCGGCCATGTCGCGCCGGCTCCTCGAACAGAAAATGGACGACGTGGCGGCGACCGGTGCGCTCACGGTCGCGACGGCCAATCCCGGCTGCATGAGCCAGATCGAGGCGGGCATGCCGTCGCGCAACATGCGGGGGCGCGTCACCCACGTTATCGAGTTGCTCGACGCGGCGATGCAGGCCGCGGAGCCGCGGGCATGACGCCGATACACGTCCGCGCGGCGATGGGCGATGTGGCGCCGGTGGTGCTCCTGGTCGGCGACCCCGGCCGCGCGATGCGGGCGGCGGAATTGCTCGACAACGGGCGCTGCTACAACGAGTTTCGCGGCCTGCTCGGCTACAGCGGCGGATGGGGCGGCGCGCGCGTATCGATCCAGACGACCGGCATGGGGTGCCCGAGCGCGGCCATCGTCTGCGAGGAGCTCGCGGCGCTGGGGGCGCGCACGCTGATCCGCCTGGGCACCTGCGGCGCCGTGCAGCCGGATGTCCACGCGACCGACCTCGTCATCACCACAGCCGCGTGCCCGCTGGACGGCACCACCGCGGCGTACATGGATGGCGACCGGTACGCCCCCGCGGCGACGTTTGGCGTCGTCCGCGCGCTCGTGGATGCCGCCGAGCGGTCAGGGCGGCGCTACCACGTCGGGGTGATCGCCACGGAGGACGCGCTGTACCACGTGCGGGAACAGTGGCTTGAACGGTGGCAGGCGCG
>DASQHL010000031.1:0-3790 GCA_035632115.1 Dehalococcoidia bacterium
CGTCGCCCGACACGATCCGGCGGTTCCGGCGCATTCACCTCGGCGTGATGGTCGCGGTCCCGGACGGTCTCGTCGTGCCGGTGCTGCGCGACGCCGACCGTCTGCCGTTGCTCACGCTCGGCAAAGAGGCACGCCGTCTCGCGGAAGGCGCGCGCCAGCGGCGCCTCCGGCAGGACGAGTTCGCCGGGGCGACGTTCTCGGTCAGCAACCTCGGGATGTTCGACGTGACGACGTTCTCGGCCATCATCAACGCCCCCCAGGCGGGAATTCTCGCGGTCGGGCGCATCGAGGAACGACCCGTGGTGCGCGACGGCGAGATCGTGGCGCGGCCGATCATGTCGCTGACCGTGTCCGTGGACCATCGGGTCACGGACGGCGTGGGCGCCGCCACCTTCCTCGCGGAGGTCAAGCGGCTGCTCGAGCACCCCGTGTTGCTGCTCGGACCAGACGCGCCCCGCTAGCCGCGCGCGCCGCAGGCGCGCCGAGACACGACGTTTCCGCTCCTTCCCTCGACGACCTCCGCCCGATCGGGGCCCGCCGGACGACGCCGCGGGCCGGGGTCCGACCGGTCGCGTCATGCGCCCGTCATCCCGGCGGTGTAACGTGGGCATCCGGGAGATACTTCCCCGGAGCCGGACGGCATCGCGCGACAGCGTGGATCCCGGATCAGCGTAGTCTGCGCTCCGAATCTCGGGATCCCGAGGGGGAACACGGATGGTGAGATTGCGATCTCTCGAGTTCGCCGTGGTCGTCGTGTTGGTCGCGGCGTTGAGTGGTGGGGTGGGGGCCGCGGTGTCGTCCTACGCCGGCCCGCATGTGGTGGAGGCCGCGGGCGCTCCCGCGGCGGCGCCGTCGCCCGCACCAGGTGCGGTGCGGAGTCCGTTCGTGGCCGCGGTGGCTCGCGTCCGCCCTGCGGTCGTGAACATCAGCACGCAGCAGACGGTGCAGCCGCCGATGGGCCAACAGTTCTCGCCGTTCTTCGGAGGGCCGTCCGGCCAGGCGCAGCAACGGGCGATCGGGTCCGGTGTGATCGTCAGCCAGGACGGGTACATCCTCACGAACGCGCACGTCGTCGACGGTGCGCAGCAGCTCACGGTCACCCTCCTGGACGGGCGCACGTTCAAGGGCCGGGTGGTCGGCAGCGACACGGCGACCGACCTCGCCGTCGTGAAGATTCCCGCCGCGTCGCTTCCCGCGGCGTCGCTCGGCGACTCGTCGTCGCTCCAGCCGGGAGACTGGGCGATCGCGATCGGTAACCCCTACGGGTTGAACTTCACGGTGACCGCCGGCGTCATCAGCGCGATGGGCCGGACCCTGCCGGGCGGTCCGGAAGAAACCTTCATCCAGACCGACGCGCCAATCAACCCCGGAAACAGCGGCGGGCCTCTCGTCGACACGGACGGCCGGGTCATCGGCATCAACAGCGCCAAGTTTGAGAACGCGCAGGGCATCGGGTTCTCGATCCCGATCAACACGGCCAAGGGCATCATGAGCCAGCTCATCTCGGTCGGCCACGTCACGCGGCCGTATCTCGGCGTGTACCTGCAGCCGGTGACGCCGGACCTGGCCGCCCAGCTCAACCTGCCGGCGGACACGAAGGGTGCGCTCGTCGCGGACGTGGCGCCGAACAGTCCTGCGGCGGCGGCGGGCCTCCAGCGCGGCGACGTGATCGTGCAGGCCGCCGGACAGCGCACACCGGATCCGAGCGCGCTCGTCACCTACATCCACAACCAGAAGATCGGGTCGAAGGTGCTCCTGCTGGTCATGCGCCAGAGCCACACGGAGTACGTGACCGTGGCGCTTGCGGAGATGCCGTCCGGTCAGTGACGGCGCCGCGGGCCTGCCCGGGCGATTTCCACGCGCCGGACCGGCCGCAAGGTCGGTCAGGAGTTTCGGAATAGGCAGCGCCAGTAGCCGAAGTCGGCCCTGAATAAGCGTACTCAGTCAGCCCCCCGTGCAGTGGCGACGGGGGTGTCTATTTTCGCATTGGCGAATGCCGTGTTGACTCTTGAAGTGACTTGTAGGATAATACCTACAAGATGTTGCGAGACGCGATGCACGCACGTGCGCTTCAGGGAGCGGAGGTCGCCCGGCTGCGGCAGCGGACGCATGCGCTCATCCGCCGGTTTCGCTTGCCGGCGGCCCTGGCGGAGATGCTGCCGGGCTCGCTGACGCGGAGTGAGACGCGGTGCGGGCGTCCGGGGTGTCATTGTGCGGCGGGGCCGGGGCATCCGGCCTGGACGCTGAGCTTCACGGTGAAGGGGCGCAAGCGGACGGAGCGCGTGCCACAGGAGTGGGCCGAGGAAGTGGCGCGGCGGGTAGAGGCGGGGCGCGCGCTGCAAGAGGCGGTGCGGGACGTACTGGCGGCCAATGCGGAGCGCTTCGTGTGGGCGCGAAAGCGGCGGCGGCAGTGACGGGGCCGACGCCGCGTCGGGTCTGGAAATATGTCACGCAGCGCTTAGCCTTGGCGGCGTTTTTTCGCGCGCCGGGCGACGGCCGGCAGCGGCCGCGCATTCCGGCGCGGGCGCTGGTGTGGAGCCTCGTGCTGGGGCATTTGTTGCGGGAAGACACGTTCGCCGGCGTCGAGGCGTTGGTGCGGTCGCGGGCTCGGCGAGCGTTGCAGGTGGGGCGAGCGTTTGGCAATGACGCGTTAGCGTATTTCACGGCGCGGCTGGACCCGGCGGAGGCGCGGCAGAATCTGGCGGTGGTGCTCCGCGGGGCGAAGCGGCGCAAGGCGTTTGCGGCGGCGCCGTGGATTGGCGTCGCGGTGGATGGGACCACGACGACGTGTTGCCGGAGGCGCCGGTGTCGGTACTGTCGCCCGCTGCGGACGCCGCACGGGACGGTGGGGGGGTACCGGCATCACGTGGTGCTGGTGAGCGTGGTGGGCACGCCAGTGCCGTTACCGTGCGATGTAGAGCTGTATGGGCCAGGGGACAGTGAGTATGCGGCGGCGCAGCGAGTGCTGACGCGCGCGATCGCGGGCTTGGGCCCACGCTTCGCCGATTACGTGGTCGCGGACGGGGAGTTCGCGACCGCGCCCTTTCTCCATGCCGTCGGGGCGCTCGGGTTGCGCGTCGTCGTGCGGCTGAAGGAAAATGTGCCGAGCGTGTACGCCGCCGCCCGGCAGCGGTATGCTGGTACCCCACCCACGGGCCGGTTCACCGAGCGGGGCGATCAGGTCGAGGTCTGGGACGCCGCCGACTTTGCCCCGTGGCCGGGCCTGCGCTGGGCCACGGTCCGGGTGTTGCTGTATCGACAGACGAAGCCGGACGGCCGGGTGATCGAAGCGCTGTGGCTCACCGACTGGCCGCTGGCGGCGGTGCCGAGTCCGGCGCTGTATCGGATGGCGAAGAGTCGGTGGGCCGTCGAGAATGAGGGGTTCAACGTGGCGAAGACCCACCACGGGATGGAGCACCTGTGTCATCACCACGCCAATAGCATCGTCGTCAACTGGTTGCTGCTGCTCCTGGCGTTGACGATCGAGCGGCTGTATCGACTCCGGTACTTGCACCGAGGCGCCCATCACGTCCGCACCGCGATCCAGTTCGTTCGGGACTTACGCATCAGTCTGGGGGTGCCGGCGTTTGCCAATAGTGGATAAGGGGTGACGTCCTTGGCCGAGTCCGCACTGGCCGGTTCGTCCCGCCAGGCTCGCCAGTCTCTCTCCCCACCGCGAAACTGACCCTGCGAGGGGTTGCTCAGCACCGCCCGCAAGCCCACAATGGCTCCGGTGGCACGAAATTCAAGGGGGCCGCCACCTCGAGCCAGGCCAATTCCGAAATCGCTG
>DASQHL010000032.1:0-5032 GCA_035632115.1 Dehalococcoidia bacterium
CACGAGCCTCTTCGTCCCGCTCACCACCAATGTCTCCACCCTCACCTCGTCGATCATGGCCATCGATGGGTGCAAGAAGATCCCCTCCGGGTTCGGGCTCTGCGGGTCCCGCCCCGCGTACCGCATCCCCGCCGCGTCCAGCCGCCGCACGATCGGCGCGATCTCTTCCGCCTCGATGTAGCACATGTACAAAGTCTGGCCGCCGCGCCGCCGCATGAAGCGCCCCATCGGCCGCTCCGGGTCCGTGATCTGCGACAGCTCGATGCGGTCCAGCCGCTCCGGCGGGTTGAACATCGTGAGCTGCCCCGCGTACCCGTACTGCTTGCTCGCGATCGGCACGAACTTCGACGCGTCCAGCCCGAAGCGGTCGGCGTAGAACCGCCCCGCCGCCTCGTGGTCGTCGATTAGGTTCGTCGCCTCGTACAGGTAACGGATCAGCCCGGCCATCGGCCGCGCCGCCTCCTGCGAGATCACCATCCGCAGCCCCGGCGTCTGGTCCGGCCCGATGAACAGCTGCCCGCCCTCCTCCGCGTACCCCACGCCCTTCGACGATAGCCGCGCCGCCAGCAAGCCCACGTCCTTCGTCGAGAATCCCGCCGCGAACAGCCCTTCGCCCCACTGCTCCAGGTACGCCTGCACCGGCCCGGCGCCCGCCGGCTCCAGCAGCTCGAACTCGCTGCTCCCCGCCTGCACCACGCGCCGCGTTGCGCCCAGCGCCGCCACCGCGTCGTCCCGCACGACGACCGCCTCGAACGCCGCCGCGAACGTCCGCGCCGCCGCCTCCCGGTCGCGCACCGCAATCTGCATCCGGTCGACGTGCTCCAGCATCGTGCGCTGCTCCTTCCCTCACCCCTGCGACTGTGGCGCGTATGCTAGACCCCGCGCCGCCCCCGTGCAATCGCCCGGCGCCCCCACGGCGTACAATGTGCAGGCCCGGCGCTCTCCCGCGCCCGCGACGCCAGCGAAGGAGCCACACCCCGTGAGCCAGATCCCGCCAACCCCGCCGAGCGACCAGCGCGTCAAGGACGAAGGTGGCCTCGCATCCGTCGTCCGCGTGATGCTCACCATCTTCTCGTTCTTCCTCCTCATCCCGCCCTGGGGCCTCCTCGTCTGGTTCTACTCCGTGAAGATCGTCTCCGAGTACGAGCGCGGCGTCATCTTCCGACTCGGCCGGCTCGTCGGCGCCCGCGGCCCCGGCCTCTTCGTCATCCTGCCCATCATCGACCGCATGGTGAAGATGGACCTCCGCACCGTCACCATGGACGTCCCCAGCCAGGAGTGCATCACCAAGGACAACGTCACCGTCAAGGTCAACGCCGTCATCTACTTCCGCGTCGTCGATCCCGAGGACGCCGTCACGAAGGTCCTCGACCACTTCCGCGCCACGTCGCAGATCGCTCAGACCACGCTCCGCAGCGTCCTCGGCCAGTCCCTGCTCGATGAGGTGCTGTCCGAGCGCGAGCACATCAACGAGCGCCTCCAGAAGATCATCGATGAACAGACCGAGCCGTGGGGCGTCAAGGTCTCCACCGTCGAGGTCAAGGACGTCGAGCTGCCGCAGAGCATGCAGCGCGCCATGGCACGCCAGGCCGAGGCCGAGCGCGAGCGCCGCGCCAAGGTGATCAACGCCGATGGCGAGCTGCAGGCCTCCGAGCGCCTGGCCGAGGCCGGCCGCGTCATGTCCGACAACCCCGCCACGCTCCAGCTCCGCCTGCTCCAGACCCTCGCCGAGATCGCGACGGAGAAGAACAGCACGATCGTCCTGCCCGTGCCCTTCGGCCTGTTCGAGGCGATCACCGCTGCCACCGAAAGTTCGCGCGCCGCCGGTCCCGACCGCCCCCGCGTCCGCGTCGGCACCGGCTTCGAGACCACCATGGGGACGCAGCCTCCCCCCGGCGAATCCCCGCCGCGCGAAGGGACGGTGAGCTAAGCCCCCCGCGCCGGCGACCACCACCGCACTGCCAGCGCCACCAGCAGGTACACCGCGAGCGTCGCCGCCACCAGCACCGTCAGCTCAGGCCCGACCGCGATCGCGTCCCGCTGGAAGAACAGCAGCGCCACCACGCCCACCGCGAACCGCAGCACGCAGAACAGCACGACGACCCGCCACACCCGCCGCGCCTTCCCCTTCAGCCCCCGCCATGCTTCCATCACGGGCGGAGTATAGCCGCCGTCTCGATGAGGACCGACGCCCATGCCCGTAGCCACCGTCAACGACATCGACCTCCACTACCGCGACGACGGCGACGGACAGCCCGTCCTCTTCATCCAGGGCCTCGGCGTCGACCACCGCGGCTGGGCCCCCGTCACCGCCCCCCTCGCGAAGGGCTTCCGCTGCATCAGCTTCGATAACCGCGACGTCGGCCGCTCGTCGCAGACCCCCGCGCCCTACGACGTGCTCGACATGGCCGCCGACGCCCTCGCCCTCCTCGACGCCCTCGCCATCCCGCGGGCCGACATCGTCGGCGTGTCGATGGGCGGCGTCATCGCCCAGGAGATCGCCATCCGCCACCCCCACCGCGTGCGCCGCCTCGCGCTCCTCTCCACCTACACCAGCGGCGACCCCCGCGGCCGCGCCATCTTCGAGGGCCAGGCGCTCCTCCGCTGCACCCTCGGCCGCGAAGAGTACTGCCGCGCCACCTTCTGGAGCGTCTACACCCACGCCGACTACCAACGCCCCGGCTTCATCGATGAGATGGTGCGCCGCACCGCCGCCAACGACCTCTGGCAGCCCCAGGACGCCTACGAGCGCCACGTCCGCGCCGTCCTCACCGCCGATACCGAATCCCGCCTGCGCGACATCGCCGCCCCCACCCTCATCCTCGCCGGCGCCGAAGACATCCTCACCCCCATGCGCTTCCAGGCCACCCTCGCCCGCGACATCCCCGACAACCGCCTCCACCTCATCGAACACGCCGGCCACGGCATGATCTGGAGCCACCCCGAAGAAGTCCTCGCCCCCCTCACCCCCTTCCTCGCCGCCCCCGCCACACCGTAGGGGCGACCGGCTGGTCGCCCCCGTCGCCCGGTCGCCCCCCTCGCTCTGTCGCCCGGTCGCCCGCGTCGCCGCCGCGACCCGCGTGCAACGCACCGCACACCCACACCGTAGGGGCGATCGGCTGGTCGTCCCCGTCGCCCGGTCGCCCCTCCCCGGGCCGGGCCGCGCTACCGCTGCGTGGCTCGCAACGCCGCCACTGCCTCGGCGACCTCGCGCCCCTTCGCCTCGATCACATCGAGCAACTCTTCCGGTGTGCGCGTGTCCTCGTCGCTCTTCGCGTTGGGGTTCACGGCCTTCAGGTCGTAGTTCTTCGCTTCAATCTCGGCGCGCGTCACGGACCAGCTGTACTCGCTGTCCGCGCGATCTGGCAGGAGGCGAAAGAACTCCTCGAAATGCGCGGCCGTGAGCGGCGTCTTCTTGCCCACCTTGATGTGCGAAAGGTCGTAGTACCAGATCCGATCGGTCGGCTTGCCCTTCGTGAAAAAGGCGAGGTTCGTCTTGACGCCGGCGCCTGCATTCACGAACGCGCCGCCCGGCAGCGACACGATGCACCACACGTCGCAGTCGTCCAGCAGCATGCGCTTCGTCTGCACGAACGCGGTCTCGTTGTTGCGGAACAGCACGCCTTCATCGAGCACGATGCCGCAGCGGCCGCCCGGCTTGAGGCTGCGGATCACGTGCTGGAGGAACAGCACCTGCGTGGCGCGCGTCTTGTACGCGAAGTTGGTCTGTGCCTCCGCGCCCTCCTTCCCGCCAAACGGCGGGTTCACGAGCACGACGTCGTGGAGCGCCGGCGCGTCCTGGAACAGGCCGCCGTACGTGACGCCGCCGGTGAGCGTGTTGCCGTGGCAGATGTGCGGCTCGTCGACGTTGTGGAGCATGAGGTTCGCGAGACCGATGGGGTAGATCAGATTGTCCTTCTCCCAGCCGTAGAAGGTGCGGTGCTTGAGCACATCCAGTTGGTCCGCCGACGTGATGTGCGCGTTCGCGGGCCCGGCCATGTGCTGGAACGATTGCGCCAGGAAGCCGCCGGTGCCGCACGCCGGGTCGTACACCGTCTCGCCGATCTTCGGGTCGATCGCCCTGACCATGACGCGGATCACTTCGCGCGGCGTGAAGAACTGGCCGCCGTCGTTGCCGCGCTCGCCCATCTTCAGCAGCAGGCCCTCGTACACCTGCGAGAGCGGGAACACGTGCTGCGGGTCGATGTTCTCGTCCTTCACCTCCTCCACCCTGTCGAGCACGTCGAGGAAGTTCCGCTCCGTGTCGATGCGCGTGCGCTCGACGCCGGAAAGCACCTCGCTGATGATCTTCTGGCGCGCCGTCGCCGATCGCCGGTCGCGCAGGCCGCGCAGGTGTGGCAGCAGGTCGTCGTTGACGAAGCCAAAGAACGCACCGAGCGCCGCACCCTGTAGTTCGGTGCGCTTTGCGCCGCTGGGCGCCGCCCAGTCCTGCCAGCGGTACGGCGCTTCGAGGGACGCCGTGTACGTCGCGCCGACGGCTTCGGCTTCCTCCGCCTCGCGCGTCTCACGCTCGTCCAGGATGCGGAGAAACAGCAGCCACGACAGTTCGGGGACATACTGCAACGCGCCCGCGCAGTTGGAGCGGCGCATGATATCGCAGATGTTCTTGATCGCCCCGTTGACCGAGGCCTGCCCGTTCAGCCGCCGCCCGTTGATATTCGCGTTCGCCCGGAACATCGTCACCCCCGCTCTGTGCCCCGGTTCGCCGGATTCTCCTCGTCCAGCGCCCATTGCGCCGGGTTGTCGGCGATGTATCGCCGGATCGCCTCAAGCGCGCGCTCGTTGCGGATGATCTGTTCGTAGTAGTTGCGCTGCCACACCGCCGCGCCGGGCGTGCCACGCAGCGCGTTGACCCGCGTCGTGACCGCCGCCTTGAACCCGCCGACGAACGCCCCCAGCGACGCCGCCCCAGGCCCCCGCGCCCGTTGGGGCGCCCCATCCCCGTGTACGGGCGACCCATCCCCGCGTACGGGCGACCGGCCGGTAGCCCCAGCCCCGCCTGCCGCGGCTT
>DASQHL010000033.1:0-40130 GCA_035632115.1 Dehalococcoidia bacterium
CTGAAGGTGACGATCGACGACGCGATGCGCGCGGAGGAGATCTTCGCGACGCTGATGGGCGACGAGGTGGCGCCGCGCAAGAAGTGGATCCAGGGCCACGCGACGCAGGTGAAGAACCTGGACGTGTAGCGCCGCGGCCCACCGCTGGAGCCGGCGCGCACGGCCCGCAAGGGTGATCAGTTGGACGTGGCGGCGGTGCCGGAATCGACGGGCGTCTCCGCTGCCGCCGGCGCTTCCTCGTCCCAGCCGGCGATCAGCACCACCACCGCCATCGCCAGCGCCACGCTGAAGATCGACGGCAGCGGGTGGAGGCCGATGCGGAAGAGCGCACCGACCACGGTGAACCCCTCGAAGACGTATGCGGCGATGCGCGCCCAGCCGGCGCCGCTGGCGACCGCCACCGCGATCGCCACGCCGATGGCGGCGATCACCAGCACCGCGAGGCCCAGCCCCAGGCGGTGGTGCGCCACGCGGGTGGCGAGCGTCCAGCGCTCCAGCCGGCGGCCCGACGCAAAGAGGACGAGCGCGACCAGCACGTCGAACGCGGCTTGGAGCCCGATCAGCAGAGCGGCGGCGGCCAGGGGACGGCGGCTGGCGCTGCGTGTCATCTGGCGCTCCTCAATGACTCAGTATGCACCCTGAACATTGAACCTCGCCCACGGGAAACTTGGTGTAACCGGATTGCAAACTCTGTGACAACACTCGGCGACGCGGCTGTCCGGCCGGCGCGCCCGCGTCCGCTACACTCTCCGCACTGTGATCACTCGCTTCCCCGGACGTCGCATTCTCGCCGTGCCACTCTGTGGCATGGCGATCCTCGCCGCGGCATGCAGCGCCTCCGGTGCGGGGGTGGGCCCCACGTCGACGCCACAGCCCGGCACGGCCGACAGCGCCATCGCGGCACCGGCGGGCACGTCGGACCCGGGGCGCACGGCCGCCGTCCCGACGGGTTGGGCGACGCCCCGCACGCTGCCGATCACGCCCGTCGCGCCCACATACACGATCGACGACCCGAAGTTCGAGCCGCTAGCGGGCGCGCGCGCGATCTACGGGACGAACGACGGGGCGTCCTACCAGATTGAGGTGCCGGCGGCGTGGAACGGGAGCGTCGTGTACTTCGCGCACGGCTTCCGGGGCAACGTGCCGGGGCTTTCGGTCTCGCCGCCACCGTTGCGGGAGTACCTGATCGCGCACGGCTACGCGTGGGCCGCATCCAGCTATTCGCGCAACGGCTACAACCCGGGCGCCGGCGCGCGCGACACGTATGCGCTCCGCAGCGTGTTCGAGCAGAAGGTGGGCGCGCCGAAGCGTTCGTACCTGTACGGGCAATCGATGGGCGGCAACGTGGTGAGCGTGTCGCTGGAGCTGTACCCGACGGCGTACGACGGCGCGCTCAGCGAGTGCGGCGCGCTTGTCGGCCAGGACATCGTCGACTACTTCCTGAGTTGGGGTGCGCTGGCGGGATACTTCGCGGGCACCGACCTGACGGGGATCACGACGGACGCGAACCGCCTGGGCGCGGTGCTTCGCAACCAGGTGGGGCCGGCGCTGGGCGGGCCGACCAGCCTGACGGCGAAGGGGCAGGCGTTTGCCAGCGCGATCGAGGATCTAACCGGGGGGCCGCGGCCGTACTTTCGGGAGGGGTTCGGCGCGAACTACGTGTTGAACTTCCTGATCCTGGTCAACGCTGTGGGGGTGCCGGGCGCGGCGAACGCGGTCGCCGAGAACGCGTCGACGCGGTACGCCATCGCGGCGGGCTTCGGCGTTTCAAGCGATCAGCTCAACCGGGAGATCCCGCGCGTGCGTGCGAACGCCACGTACCAGGACTCGACGACCTACCCGGAGTTTGCTCCGCTGTCAGGTAAGCTGCAGCGGCCGCTATTAACGCTGCACGGCACGGGCGACCTTTACGTCCCGATCAGCATCGAGCAGGACTACCGGCGCATCGTCGACGCGGCGGGCGCCGGCGGCATGCTGGTACAGCGGGCGGTCCGCCGTCCGGGGCACTGCGCCTTCACGGAGGCCGAGCGGGAGCGGGCATTCGAGGACCTGGTCGCGTGGACGGAGCGCGGCGTGAAGCCGGCCGGCGACAACCTGGGCGGCTCGCTCGCGGATGTTGGCCGCGCGTTCACGCAGCCGCTGGGGCAGGACGACCCGGGCGGGCTCACGCCGTAACGCGGGACGCGGCGCCCTGCACCATCTCCTCGTACAGCCGCTCCATGAGCGCCGCGTTGTCCTGCCAGCGGTAGTTGTGCTCGACGTAGGCCCGGCCGGCCGCGCCCATGCGACGCCGGAGCGCCGCGTCGTCGGCCAGCCGCGCGATGGCGCCGGCGAGCGCGGCGGTGTCTCGCGGTGGCACCAGCAGCCCGGTCACGCCGTCCAGCACAACATCCGGGATGCCGTGGACGTCCGATGCGACGACGGGCACGCCGGCAGCGCTGGCTTCGAGCGCCGCGACGCCGAATCCCTCGGCGGTCGAGGGCATGGCGAAGATATCGATCTGGCGCAGCACGTCCGGCACGGAGTCGTGCGGCAGCTCGCCGAGGAACCGCACATCATCGTCGAGGTGGAGCGCGCGGGCCAGCGCCTCCAGCGATTGGCGCTCGGGGCCGTCGCCGGCCAGCAGCACGCTCAGCCGCAGGCCGCGGTTCCCGAGCGCGGCGACCGCGCGGAGGAGGGTGTCCAATCCTTTCTCCGGCGACAGCCGCGCCACCGCGCCTACCGTCACGCGCGCGTTGTCCGGAGATGCGCCGGGTGCGAAGCGGTCGGTATCGACGCCGTACGGGATCACGACCACAGGCTTGCCGGCCGGCGTGTGCGGCAACGTCGCCTCGGCGAGGCGGAGGCCCGTGGCGGTCAGCGCGCCGGCGCGCGCGAGCGCCTGGCGCGTGAGCCAGCGGTGAAACGGCGAGACGGAGGGAGCCTCGAGCACGTCGGTGCCCCAGACCGAGACGATCGACGGCTGGAAGCGCGCGCGCCCCGCGAGGAAGCCGTAGCTGGTGAGGTGCAGCGCGTGGACCAGGTGCGGCTGAAGCCGCGCGATGAGCGATGACACGCGGCCGGCGTGGAGCAGGTAGCGCGCCTTACCGATCCGCTCGAGGCCGGCAATGTAGTGCACCGTCGCGCCCTCGACCTCGGCCGGGCGGAAGGAGATGACGTGCGCGTCCCAACCGCGCGCGGCGAAGTGGCGCACCCACCGCTGCGTGTGGATGTACGGCGCATCGGCGAGGTAGACCACCCTCATGTCGCGGTGGCGTCCGCATCGCCGCCAGGAGCGCGGCCGAGCAGGGGCTCTACTGCCACGGCGATACCGGCGGCGAGCCAGAGGTACGGGTCCTCCAGGAAGCGGCCTTCGGTCTGGGATCCGAGGAAGATGACCACGGTAAGCAGTGCCATGGCGATCAGCACTGCTTTCAGCTCGGGCGGGGCGCGGCGGAGCAGGTCGCGCAGGTAGAGCGCCCAGCGCAGCGCGACGAACGCGACGGAGGCCATCCCGATCAGCCCCAGCTCCGCCATGATCGTCACCGCCGCCGTGTGCGAGATGGTGACGTTCGCCTTGATCTTCGGGTCCTTATAGGAGTAGTAGTCGTCCTGGAACGCCTCCTGGTAGCCACCGATGCCGACGCCGGTGACGGGATGATCTGCGAACATGTTGAGGCCCGCCTGCACGAGGTACGGCCGCGCACCCGCGGCCTGGAAGCCGAAGGTGAATGTGTCCAGCCGCTTGGCAAAATACGGGTTCAGCGCCGCGACGGCGATTGATGCCACCACGAGGAGCGCTGCGCCCATGCCCAGCATGCGCATGCGCAGGCGCCGCTCGACCGGCAGCGCGAGGACGGCCACGGGCAGGGTGACCGCCGCCACGACCCAGGCGCCGCGCGACCCGGTGAAGACGAGCGTCATCACGCAGACGCCCATCGCGGGGAGGAGGAAGCCGAACTTCGCGCGCCGCCCCACGAAGAGCCAGAGGGTCAAGGCGACCACCAGGGCTTCGACGAGCAGGCGGGCGAAGTGGTTGGGATCGGCGAAGGTGGCGTTGATGCGGCGCTGGCCGTAGAGGCCGAGGCCGGGGTTCCAGAAGAAGCTGTTGGTCGCCTCTTGATAGATGCCGGCGATGGCGAGCGCCGCTGCCGTGAAGATGAACGTGAAGAGTGTCCAGCGGAGCGCCATGCGGTCACGTACAAAGAACGGCACCAGCGCGAACGTGCCGAGCGAGGAGAGCAGGCGCAGCGTCTCGGTGCGCGCGGCGGCCGGGTCGATTGCGTACGTCGTGGAGAGCGCGTACACGGCGAAGAGCAGTGCCAAGGGCAACGTCAGCGGCGAGACGGGCAGCACATCGGCACGCGGACGCGCCGGGCGAATCAGCCACACGGCGAAGGCCAGCGCGGCCACCAGGCGACCGGCATCGACGACCGATGTGGGCGGCAGGCCGCCGCCCAGCTCCGTGCGCGTCTGGAGGAAGGGGAACGCAAGCTTGGAGATCTCGAGCGGGAGTGCCAGCACCAACATCGGGCCGATGGTGCGGGGCTCGTAGAAGGCGATGCCGGCCGCGAGCGAGCCGGCGGCCGCGCAGCCAAAGAGCGCCGGCCGGCCGAAGAGCGCCGCACACCCGAAGACGACCGCGGCCAGCACTCCGGCGACGAGCCACGCCTCGGCGGGCGGCGCGGCGTGCGGGCGGGGCAGCGAGAGCGATCGGCGGAGGACGGCCATCGCCGCTATTGTAGTCGCTCGCCCGGCCGCCGCATCAGATCACGGGAGCGGCACGCCGTTGTAGAGCAGGTCGTCGTCGCCGGAGAAGACGTCTGTGTAGATGTCCGCCAGCGCCACGATCGGGCGATCGGACTGGAGGATCGCGGTGCCGGCGAAGCCGTCCGGCAGGAACGGCTCGTTGAACTGGAACACCGTCGCCTCGCGGTTCACCGGGATCGTGTACGACTGCTCGCCGCCCGGCAGGTCAAGCCCCAGGTAGCGGATCGTCACGTTCGCCGACCCGCCATCCGCGACGAGGATGCGGAACCACGAGTTCCAGCCCCGGGCGGGCGGTACGGGCCCGTAGTTCTTGTTCAGCACCGGGAGCAGCACGCGCGTCGCCCCGTCCTGCGGCCGGAAGCCACGATAGTTGGTGAACGTCTCGCCAAAGTCCGTTCCCCGGTCGACGATGACGCCGATCGGCTGAGTCGACGTCAGGCGCGCCGTCCCGACGAAGTTGGGTGGCAGCGCGTCGCCGGGCGCGAGGCAGTTCGCATAGTCATTGCGGTCCTGGAAACAGAGCCGCGCGCCGTTCACCGTAATCGTGTTCTGCCTGGCGACGAAGGCGTTGCCGTGGTTGAGGTCGAACCCTTCGAATCGCAGGGTCACCTGCGCGGGCCGGGACGGATCCTTGTTCTCGATCTGGAAGCGCGTGCTGAAGCCGTTCAGCGGCCCTACCTGGCGGTCGACGAGCGGCAGCAGCACCGTCGTGCTCATCTCGCTCTCATCGAGCGCGCGGTACGACGCGAAGAGGTTGTAGATCGTATTCCACGAGTCGGCGGTGGCCGTGAGCTTCTGCTGCGAGGCGGGCACGCCCGCCGCGTTGTCGTACGTCTCGATGCGCACGCTGCCGGTGAACTTCGGCGGCACGCCGAACGTATCGGGGTCGCGGAAGAGCGTGCCGCGCGGCGGCAGTGGCCGCCCACCCTTGGGGCAGCCGGCGAGCGGCGACGTGCCGGAGGTGCCGGGCTTGTACGGATCCCAGGCGATCTCACTGTCGGTGTAGTTGCTGAGGTAGGTGATGCCGACGCAGGCGGTGGCGCTATCGCTGAGGTTCTGGATGGCGAAGCGGCCCATGGAATCGCTCTGCGCCCCGTCGCGGTTGGCCACCAGCGGCAGGTACATCCGGCTGGAGCCAGACGCGATGGTGGTCGTGTTGCCATCGATCATGAACTTGCCGTTGCGCCGGATGTCCTTCGCCTGGAGCGCCACGACGGGCTGGTCGCTCTCGACCAACGCGGAGCCCTTGTATCCGGGGGGCAGCGATGGGTTGTTCTGTTGGAAGAAGGTCCACCCCTGTCCCGGCCCCAGCGCCGGACAGGCGGCCGACGGGCAGGCGTCCTGCGCGAGCTGCGATCCCTGCTCGTTGTAGTAGGTCACAGTGACAGTCGCCGCCGACTGGCCGACGTTCTGGACGCGGATCCACGAATTCTCGACCCCAAACGTGAACGCCGCGGAGGTGAAGGGCGCGGAGACGCTCCCGCCTGATGGCGACGCGACGGGGTTATTGCAGGTGGACGCGGCAGTGAGCAGCGCGAGCGCTGCCATCGCGAGCAGCGCCACGCGGGCGCGCGGCAGCCGCGCGATGATCCGTGCCTGGAGATGGCGCATGCATCGATCCTTCCGCCCCGCCCCACCGCGCGCATTGTACGGATGCGCGATCGGGCGGGTCAACGCGGAAGAACCCTTAGGTCGTGTGCGGCCACGGACACGTCACGCTGCGTACTCGTCCGTCACGTTGACTTCGTGTTGCAGGATCCCCATAACAATCACGTCGTGCCAGCGGCCGTCGTGAAATGCGCGCTCGCGCACGCGTCCCTCCTCGCGGAAGCCGCACTTCTCGTAGCAGCGGCGAGCGCGCGCATTGTCGTCGCGCACCGTCAGCGAGACACGGTGCAGGTTCATCTCGTCGAAGGCGAAGCGCAGGATCGTGCGCGTCGCATCGGCGCCGTAGCCGTGGTCCCAGGATTCGCGCTCGATGGCGATGCCGAAGTCCGCGTGACGATCCTCGGGCGCGCCGCGCTTCAGCCGTACGATGCCGATGAGCATGCCGCGTTCCTCCTCGATGCCCAGCGACACATCGCCAAACGCGGGCGAGCCCAGCGAGCGCACGAACGCTTCAAGGGCGGGGAGCGATGTGCCGTAGCGATTTCCGTCGAGCACGCTGAACTCGTGGTCCTGGTACCAGCGCCACATGACCGGTGCGTCGTCCGGCTCAAGCGGACGCAGTGTGACGCGGTCGCCGCGGAGCACTCAACCGACTCCTCCCTGTGCTACGGCGCCAGCACGCGCGCTGAGGCGTCCGCCGCGTCGCGCAGCACGGCGTCGAACGGGCGGGCCGCGTCGATGACACGCCACGTGTCGGGCGATTCGCGCGCGAGGTCGTGGTAGCCGGCGCGCACCCGTTCGTGGAAGGCCAACGTTTCGTGGTCGAAGTGGTTCGCCGCGCCGGCTCCCGCGCGGCGCGCCAGCCCGGCCTCCGCCGGCAGATCGAGCAGCAGCGTCAGGTCCGGCGCCAGGCCGCCGGTCGCGATCGCGTTCGCGCGCACGACGACGTCGCGGCCGAGGCCGCGACCGAAGCCCTGGTAGGCAACGGATGATGGCGAGAAGCGGTCGCAGATCACCACGGCGCCCCGTTCGATTGCGGGCCGAATGACGGTGGCGACGAGCTGGGCGCGCGCGGCCTCGAAGAGCAGCAGTTCGGCGAGGCCGGTCTCCACGGCGCGCTGCGCCAGCACGAGGGCACGGATCTCCTCGCCGAGCGATGTGCCGCCGGGCTCGCGCGTGAGCGCGACGTCGTGCCCGGCGGCGCGGAGCTGCTCGCCAAGCGCCACCTGGAGGCGCGACTTGCCGGAGCCCTCGCCACCTTCGATCGCGATGAAGCAGCCGCGCCTGGTCGTCCCGGACATGGGGGCATTCGTACGCCAATCACCGGGGGCGGTCAAGCGGGGACGGGGACGTGGAAACGCCCCCGCGGGCGGGGGCGTTCAGATCGGGGACGGACGGGCCGGAAGGAGCGGCCTATGCGGCGATCGACGGGCGCGCCTTGGCTGCACGCTCGCCCAGTACGCGCTCGCGGATCCGGGCGATGGCATCGGCGTCAGGCGCGGCCTGAATGCGGGCGCGGGCGGGCGCCAGCAGCTTCGCCAGCCACCTGGCGGAGGCGGCGTCCTCGATATCGGTCACGGTGGCGGAGCGTTGCGTGGTCATCGTCTTATGCCCTCTCGGTTTCAGACTCGGCCGGATCTCCAGGATCTTTGACCGTGCCTGCACCCACAATGCAGCCCGGGCCATCAGCCGCGGACCGGCTTCGCTTGCAGGAGCATCATATGGTGAACGCTGACGGACGGCGAATGTTACAGGCGGGCGGATCCCCGGGCGGCGCGGCGATTGACGCGGGGGCGAGTCTGCGCAAGCTGCTTGTGCCTGCCGATCATTCATTACGGAGCCGAGCCGCGAGCCGGGCACCGGGAGGCCGGTTTACAGTTCGTTAACACCTCCCTGACGGTTCGATCACAGGCCGGCGCTAGGCTGCGTCGCGGCGGGCCGCTTGCGCGTCTGGAGTCCAGGCGTAAGGGTGTGACTATCTTTGAGGCAGGGAGTGAGCAAGCGGCCCGCCGCCCTGCTCCCCTATAATGGCCCCGGCTTATACGGAAGGCTGATACGTCATGCCGGGAACTATCCTCGTTGTCGATGACGAGAACAACATCGTCCAGCTCGCCCGCCTGTACCTGAACAACGAGGGCTTCCGGGTCGAGGCGGCCCACGATGGGAAACAGGCGCTGGAGAAGGCGAAGGCCCTCCGTCCCGACCTGATCGTGCTCGACATCATGATGCCGGAGATGGATGGGCTCACGGTGTGTAAGGAGCTGCGCAAGACCAGCAACGTCCCGGTGATCATCCTGACCGCGCGCGGTGACGACATTGACCGGATCGTCGGGTTGGAGATCGGCGCGGACGACTACATGGCGAAGCCGTTCAACCCGAGGGAGCTGGTGGCGCGCGTCAAGGCGGTGCTGCGCCGCGCGCAGGGCGAGCGCGAGGTGCCCGAGGTCATTGAACTGGACGGCCTGCGCATCGACGCCGCCAGCCGGGAAGTGACGCTCAACGGCCAGCAGCTCCAACTGCGCGCGAAGGAGTTCGAGCTGCTCACGGCGTTCGCCCAGCACAAGGGCACGGTGCTGGACCGGGAGCGCCTGTTGCGGCTGGTGTGGGGGACGGACTACTACGGCGACTCCCGCACGATCGACGTGCACGTCGCCTGGCTCCGCGACAAGCTTGGCGACTCTTCGGTCAAGATCCAGACCGTGTGGGGAGTCGGCTACAAGCTGGTGGTGGAAAGCGATGCTGGGGAGCGTTAGAGCCCGGCTCATCGTCTCGTTCTCTCTCGTCGTTGGGCTCGCCGTGTTTCTCGCCGGCGTGGGCGCACTGTTCCTGCTGCGCGACCAGCAGCAGGCGACAGCGCGGGAGCGCTACGGCCACCTTGCGGAGCCGATCAGCGTACAGGTATCGGCTCTGCAACAGGCGGGCGTCTCCCTGGCGGACATGACGCCGTACCTGGACCAGGCGGCGCAGCAGCGAGGCGTTCGGGTGTTACTGCTCGACTCCGACCTGTCGGTCGTCTACGACAGCGCGCGGACTCTCGAGGGCAAGTACATCCTCTCGTTTTCGACGTTCAACGTGCGGACGTACGACTCCCAGGGGACGAACTTCACCTGGGTTGATTACGACAGCAACGGGACGCACCTGACGCTGTTCGCCGCACCGCCGCCGCCGCCGACGGGTACGTTCACGGTGCCGGCGTACGAGACGATCGTCGCGATTCCGCAAAGCAAGCTTTCGGCCGCATGGCACGATCTGGTGCCAAGCCTGGCGCTCGCCGGCGCGATCTCGTTGACGGTGTCGTTCATCGTATCGTTCTTCATTTCGCGCTCCATCTCCGGGCCGCTGGCGCGGATCACGCAGGCATCGAGACAGATGGCGAAGGGCGACTACGACGTGCACATCCCGATCCGAGGCGAGGACGAGGTGGGGCGGCTCTCGGAGGCGTTCAACGCTATGGCGAAGCAGGTCAGCACATCGCAGCGGATGATGAAGGACCTGCTGGCCAACGTGTCTCACGAGTTGAAGACGCCGCTCACCTCGATCCAGGGTTACTCGCAGGCGATGGTCGACGGCGCCGTGCGCGAGCAGGAGGGGTACCGGGAATCGAGCCGGATCATCCACGAGGAGGCGAACCGGATGCGGGCGCTTGTCGACGATCTGCTGCTCCTGTCGCAGATCGAGTCCGGCCAGACGACGATGCAGCATACGCACGTCGATCTCACGGCGTTGCTCCAGCGGATGTTGGAGCGGTTCCAGTGGGCGTGCCGAGAAGCCGGAATCACGACGCGCCTCCGCATCGGACGGGTGGGCGATGTGCACGGCGACGAGCGGCGGCTGGAGCAGGTGTTCTCGAACCTCATCGAGAACGCCGTCCGCCACACCCCGCGCGACGGCATCGTGACGATCAGCGAGTCGATGCAAGCGGATGGATCGATGCGCGTCGGGGTCCACAACACGGGGTCGGTGATCCCGCCAGAGGATCTGCCGCGGGTGTTCGAGCGTTTCTTCCAGGTGGACCGCGCGCGCGCGCGCAAGGGCGGCAGCAGCGGGCTGGGGCTGTCCATCGTCTCCGAGATCGTGGAGGCGCACGGCGGCACGGTGCGCGCCGAGAGCGACCTGGGCACGGGCACCGAGTTCATCGTGACGCTCCCGCCAGCCCCCGCACACGATAGCCGCAACGGACGCGGTGCACCGGACAGCGCCAAGCGCGCGCCGCGCCGACGCCGCGATCGTAGCGAGCGCATCGCCTGACGATCCACTGTTTCAGGAGTGTGAGAGCCGGTACGCTTCCGGCGTGTTTGCGGTGATCCTTGCCGGCGGCGCCGGCACGCGGCTCCGGCCCTTGACCTACGCCCGCCGCAAGGAGCTGATCCCGCTGCTGAACCGTCCCCTGCTGACGTACCGGCTGCTGAACCTGCGGCACCACGGCATTGTCGATATCGTGCTCGCCTGTTCGCAAGGGATGCGCGAGGTGGAGGAGCACTTCGGCGACGGCGCGTCGCTCGGCGTGCGGCTCCGCTATGTGTACGAAGACCGGCCGCTGGGCTCGGGGCGGGCGGTGAAGGAAGCGGCGCTTGCCGCCGGAGCACAGGGCACGCTCGTCGTGTGTAACGGCGACATCCTGACCGACCTTGACCTCACCGCGATGATCGCGCGCCACCGCGAGACGGGCGCCACGCTCAGCATCTCGCTGGCGGCCGTCGATGATCCGTGGCACTTCGGCGTCGTCGCGGTGGATGACGACCTCCGCATTCGGCACTTCGTCGAAAAGCCGCCACAGGGCGAGGAGCCGAGCAAGCTGATCAACGCCGGCACGTGGTTGTGGGAGCCCGCGGTGCTTGACCGCATCCCAGACGACGAGTCCGCTGTCCGGGACGGGTTCTCCGAGCGCGTGCTCTTTCCGGCGATCATCGCAGCGGGCGAGCGGGTGCAGGGCTTCGTGGAGGACCTCTGGGTGGACGTGGGCTCGCCCGAGCGCTACCTCCGCGCGACGCGGCTGCTGCTGGAGCGTAGCGCCGGCGTGGCTGTGGAGCCGGGCGCGAACGTCGACCCGAGCGCGCAGCTTACGGGCGACGTGCTGGTCGGGGCCGGCGCGAAGATTGGGGCCGGCGCACGGATCAGCGGGCCAGCGGTGATCGGCCCGCTCACGGAGATCGGGCGCGACACGACGATCGAGGCGAGCGTGGTGTGGGAGGAGGCGCGGATCGGCGCGGGCGCACGCGTGCTTCGGAGCATCCTGGGGGCGTACGCTGGCGTCGGCGACCGAGCGGTCGTTGAGGACGCCATCCTGGGCAACGGCGCGGAGGTGGAGGAGGGCCACCGATTGGAGCCGGGTGCGCGGCTGATGCCCGGCGACCGCGCGTGAGCTAGTGCCTGTTGCCCGTGGCCGCTACCCTTCGGCTCATGGCGCTCCCTGAGCCTCGATCCGCCGTGCAGGCGCTGATCGCCGATGCCGTCGCCGT
The DNA here is from genome assembly GCA_035632115.1 of Dehalococcoidia bacterium. Classification (GTDB taxonomy): domain Bacteria; phylum Chloroflexota; class Dehalococcoidia; order DSTF01; family JACRBR01; genus DASQHL01. Next base: position 11,817 of record DASQHL010000033.1, read on the forward strand.
GCGGCGAGAGCTGCACGCCCACGCCGAGCTTTCGACGGAGGAGCGGCACACGCAGGGCGTGATCACCGGCTGGCTCGAAAGCATCGGCGCCGAGGACGTGCGGCCCGTCGCCGACACGGGCGTGACGGCGCTGATTCGCGGCGGGCGGCCCGGCCCGGCTCTGCTCTGGCGCGCCGACACGGACGCTCTGCCGCTGCGCGAGGAGACGGGGCTGCCCTTCGCGTCGATCGACGGAACGGCGATGCACGCGTGCGGGCACGACGGCCACGTCGCGATTGCGCTCGCCATGGCCAGCGTGCTTCAGCAGACGCGCGCGTCGCTGGCCGGGAGTGTCCGGTTCGCCTTCCAGCCGGCGGAGGAGCACGTCGGCGGCGCGAAACGCATGATCGATGAGGGGATCATGCGCGACCCCGTGATCGACCGCGTCTTCGGGCTCCACATCTGGGCGAGCACGCCCGTGGGCCAGACGCTGGTAGCGCCGGGCCCCGTATTCGCGGCGGCGACCCATTTCCGTATCATCATCCGCGGCCGCGGCGGCCACGCTTCGGCACCGCACGAGACGGTCGACCCGATCGTGGTGGCCGCCCACGCGATCACCGCGCTCCAGACGGTGGTCAGCCGCGCCGTCGACCCCGCACGCACCGCCGTCCTTACGATCGGCCGCATCCAGGGCGGCGTGCGCGGCAACATCATCCCCGGCGAGGTGATGATGTCCGGCACGGTGCGCACGTTCGATTCGGACGTGCTGGCACGCGTGCTTCGGCGCGCCGACGAGATCCTGCGCGGCGTCACTTCGGCGTGGGGCGCGGAGTACCAGTTCGATACGTCCACTCTGCCTGCCGTCGTGAACGATCCGGAGTGCGCGGCGCTCGTCGCCGGAGTCGCGTCCGCGTTCCTCGGGCCGGAGAACGTCGGCGAAGGGCGCACCACCGGGGGCGACGACATGGCGTTTTTCCTGGAGGAAGCGCCGGGGACCTACTTCATGCTGGGCGCCGGCAACGAGGCGCGCGGCATCACCTGGCCGCACCACCATCCCAAGTTCGACTTCGACGAAGGCTGCATCCCGCTCGGCATCGAGCTGGGGTTGCGCATCGTGGAGGCGGCAACCGGATCCTCACTCCGGTGACCGCCTGGCGTGCGGGCCAGCCGGTCGTTGTCGCCGACTACGACCCGGCCTGGCCGGAGCGTTTCGCGCGAGAGCGGAGGGCGATCGTGCGGACGTGCGGCGATGCAGCGTTCGTGGCGATCGAGCACATCGGCAGCACGGCGGTGCCCGGGCTGGCGGCCAAGCCGATCATCGACATGATGCCGGGGCTGCGGACGCTGGACGACGCGCCGCCGGTGATCGCCCGCCTGGAAGCGATCGGGTACGAGTACGTGCCCGAGTTCGAACGCCCGAACCGCTTCGACGCGGGGATGCCGTCTCGCCGCTATCTCCGCAAAGACGAGGGGGCGTCCGCGCGTTCCACGTGCACATGGTCGAAGCGGGGAGCGACTTCTGGCGCGACCACCTGCTCTTCCGCGACTACTTGCGCACGCATCCGGACACGGCCGCCGCCTACGCGCGCCTGAAGCGCGAGCTGGCCGCGGAGTTCAACGCTCACCTTACGCCTGAGTCGAACGGGAATCTTGGGTACACAGGCCGCAAGACGGACTTCGTCGAGGCGGTCAAGGCGCTCGCGCGGGCGGAGCGCGGAGGGTGAAGATGTGTCAGGCGGCGGTGGTATCGCTGTCGCCGCTGCTCTCTCCGTCATGCGACGGCAGTTCGGGCAGCCAGTGCCCCTGGGACTCGGCGTAGCGGTCCAGCAGGGCATCGACGAAGCCGTTCGAATTGAAGAGGTCGACCGTAACGTGCATGTGCTGGTCCGCGAGGCCGACGTCGTAGCACATGCGCACGCGATAGCTGCCGATCTGCTTGACCTTCAGCAGCTTTTCGTACGGCCACGTCTCCCGTTTGCCGCCGATGTAGAGGGCCATGGCCGTGTCGCTCAGCTGGACGTCGGACTTCCGCCAGGCGTCCAGCAGGTACACGGCGACCGCTATCCCCGTCACGGCGGCGGCGATCTTCCACTCGGTGGGTCCCCAGCCAGCGCTGATGGGTGAGAAGGCGAGGATGGCGGCGAAGACGGGCAGCGCGAACAGCGGCGCGAACCTCTGCCAGAAGAAGATGCGGAAGTGATCGATCTCGCCCATACACTGTTGTATCGGCATCCGGCGTGGCGTCCCGCACGTCAGAGAGGCGCGGTGCGCCCCTAAGGGTCTCCCCCGATACAGTGATGCGTGATTCGCGCCATCTTCTACGATGCGGGGCACACGCTGGTCCGGCCGCGCGCCGACGCCAGCGAAGTCTGGGACTTCCTGGCGGGGCAGCTCGGCGTCACGATCCATGCCGAACGGCGGGCGCCGTTTCCCGACGTGGCGGCGTTCTTTTACTCGCGCCTGGGCCGTGACGGCCTGGGGGCGTACGCTTCGGACGCCGCCGCACGCACGTTCTGGACGGAGTACTACGCCTTCGCGCTGCGCGACGTCGTGCCGGGCGTGGCGCGAGAGCAGATCGTTGCGGCGGGCCAGGCGCTGTACGACTGGTACAAGGACCCGGCGCAGTGGCAACCATTCCCGGAGGCGATCGCGGCGCTGGGCGCGGCGAAGGCGCGCGGGCTCGTCCAGGGCGTGGTATCCGACTGGGGGAGCGACCTGCTGCCGATCCTGCACGCGCACGAGATCACGGTGCTGATGGATTTCGTCGTCGCATCGGCGATCGTTGGCACATCGAAGCCGCACCGGGAGATCTTCCAGTACGCGCTGGCTCGGTCCGGCGTGCGCGCGGAGGAGGCGGTCTACGTGGGCGATTCGTACCTCGCCGACGTGCTGGGCTCGCGGGCGGCGGGCCTGCATCCCATCCTGATCGACCGCGACGGCCTGGCGCCGCCGATCGACGCGCCGGTGGTGCGCTCGCTCGCGGACGTGCTCGGCGTGGTGGATGCGATCGGCGGCCGCCTGTAATGCCGTCGGTTACGACCGCGGCTGGAAGATAGGGCGCACTTCGCCATCCACGATGGCGGCGAGCAGCGGCACGTTCGCGAACAGCCCGGGATCGAGCGACTTCACGAATGAGCCGACGTTTTCGTGCTCGGCGTAATCGTAGATGGCGACCAATGCCACGCCCTTGGTGTCCGCCTCGACCGGGGCGAGCGCCGCGGCGGCCTCCTTCAGCCGCCTGCGCACGAGCCGCCGCATGAGGCTGCCGTCGGCCGGATCGATGCGCGGGGGCGCCTGAGCGATGGCGAATCCCCGCTGCCCGAGCGGCTCGGTACTGAGCCGCTGAAGCGTCCACGCCTCCGCCGCGTCGAGCTCGACCGCGTCGCCCTCGTTGAGCGCGCGGGACAGCTCGCCAATCCGGTCGAAGAGGCGCTCGCGCGAGTCCGACGATTCGGGCGCGCGACGCATCGTGACGCTGTTCACGTGAAACGTGCCATTGACGCGCTCCGTGATCAGCGTCCACCAACGGCTCAGTCCGCCGATCACCGAGGCGTAACCGCCTTCATCGCGCAGCTTCGCGAGCTGCAGCTTCACCGGCAGCTCGACCTCGCCGCGCCCGCCGGGGAGCATCGGCGCGGCGACCTGTTGCACCCGCTGCACGAAGTCGGATGCTTCCGGCTCGCCGGACGGGACGGCTGCGCGTGGCGGCGCCCAGAGGAGGTACGGCCCGCGGACGCTGCCGGCATCGAGACGCTCCTCCATCAGCTGGCGCGCCTCGTCGGCGGTGGCATCGCTCTCCGGTTCCCAGAGCAGCGCGACGGCGACGGCGAGCCGCCCCTCCGGCGACTCCGCGACGACCACAGACGATGGACTAGCGGGCTCGACCGGGACGAGTGCGTAGGAGCGGCCGGTGCGGCCACCGTGCCAATCGATGAGCAGCGATGCGGCGTAGGTGATGAGCCTATCGGTCATGATGGGTACTGTCTCCGGCTAGATGTTGCTCTTCGTCTGGCCGCCATCGACGTTGATGCAGGCGCCAGTCACCCAGCTCGCCCGCGGCGAACAGAGGAAGACGACGACCTGCGCGACCTCCTCCGGCGTGCCGAATCGCCCCATGGCGATGTTCTGCTGGACGAAGCGCGCCATGCCCTCCGGGTCCTCGTCGGCACGGCGACCCCAAGACCCACCCGGGAACGCGATCGAGCCGGGGGCGATTGAGTTCACGCGGATGTTGTCCTTCGCTAACGCGAGCGCGGCGTTCTTGGCGTGGCTGATCATCGCCGCCTTCATCGCGTTGTACGGCAGGCCGCCGCCCGCCTCCCGCCCCCAGATCGAAGCGATGTGCACGATGGCGCCGCCGCCGCGGGCGCGCATGTGCGGCACGACGGCACGCGTCGCACGCACGGCGGGCTCGATGTTCGCCGCGAAGGCGTGCCGCCAGCCCTCGTCGTCGTCCGGAAAGGAGCCGCCGGCGTTGTTCACCAGTATGTCGATGCCGCCCAGCCGTTGCGCCGCGTCGCTCACCATCCGCTCGACGTCGGGAGCGGAGGTCACATCGGCGACGATGCCGGCGGCGGGCACGCCCAGTGCCGCGGCCTCGCGCTCGGCGGCGCGCAGCCGCTCCTCGCCGCGCGCGACCAGCGCCACCGCGCAGCCCTCGGCAGCGAGCGCCAGCGCGATGGCCCGGCCGATGCCACGCGATGCGCCGGTAATCAGTGCGGCCTTGCCCTGGAGTCCGAGGTCCACCGGGGTAGCCTAGCGGCGGCCGCCCCTCCGCGACAGGCGGCCGCGCCGGTGTCATACTGGCGCAATGGAACTGCAGATGCGGTATACGACGGCCGCGGACGGTGTCCGCATCGCTTATGCGGTGGCGGGGAGCGGGCGACCACTGGTGCGCGTGCCAGGCACCCCCTTCTCGCACTGCCAGCTCGAGTGGATGGACAGCGCGTTCTTCGACGGGTTGGTGCGGGGGCGCACGGTGATCCCGTTCGACCCGAGGGGCACCGGCCTGTCCGACCGCAACGTGGCCGACCATTCGCTGGATGCGCACGTGCTGGACATCGAAGCGGTCGCGGATGCGCTGGGGCTGGAGCGCTTCGCGCTCCACGCGATCGCCAGCAGCGGGCCGGCCGCGATCGTGTACAGCGTGCGCCACCCCGACAGAGTCACCCACCTCATCCTCGACGACACGTTTGTCCGGGGCGAAGACTTCACGCGGTCTCCGCAGACCCGCGCCCTCACGGAGATGTCCGAGGACTGGGAAGCGATGACGGAGCAGCTCGCATTCATGTCGTTCGGCGTCGGGCGGGAGGAGGCCAGGCGGTACGGTGCGTTCTTCCGGGCGTGCGTCGAACGGGACGAGGCACGCAGGATCATGGCGGCGCTCGCGGTGATCGATGTCAGCGACCTCTTGCCGGAGGTACGCGTGCCCACGCTGATCATGGAGCACCGCGGCGTGCTGCATGGGGCCTCGGCCAGCGCCCGCACCCTGGCAGCGCAGATCCCCGGGGCGCGGCTGACCATGCTTACGGGCGGCGCCAGCGACGATATGGACCGCCTGCTGGACGCGCTGGCGGAGTTCCTGGGCGATGGCCAGGCGCGGGCGCCCGTCCCGGCGACGCCACCCGCTGCGCCCGTGGGAGGTCTGCGGACGATCCTGTTCACGGACGTGCAGGAGCACACGGCGATCATGCAGCGGCTGGGCGATGCGGCAGGGCGCGACGTGCTGCGCGAGCAGGAGCAGATCACGCGCGCCGTATTCCGCCAGCACGGCGGCGTGGAGGTGAAGGCGATGGGCGACGGCTTCATGGCCACGTTCGGCTCCGTGATCGCCGCCGTGCAGTGCGCGATCGAGCTACAACGGGCCTTCGACAGGCGCAATGCCTCGTCCGGGGAGCCGGTGCTGGTCCGTGTGGGCCTCAACGCGGGCGAACCGATCGCGGAGGACGGCGACTTCTTCGGCTCCACGGTGATCATGGCCGCGCGCATCGCGGGCGAAGCGAGCGGCGGCGAGATCCTGGCATCGCTTGCGGTGCGGGAGCTGTGTGCGGGAAAGGGGCTCGCGTTCTCTGAGCGCGGCCGCGTGCTGTTGCGCGGATTCGAGGATGCGGTGCAGGTCTACGAGGTCTCCTGGCGCGAGTCCCCCTGATCGCGCGTAGGCCGTCAGTCCTTCATGAACCCGATGATCTCCGCGTTGATGCGCTCCGGGGCCTCGCGCATCATGAAGTGGCCCACGCCCTCGATCTTCTTGAGCGTCAGGTTCGGGAAGAACTCCGGCAGCCGGTCTGACCACGCGTACGGGAGGATGGCGTCGCTATCGCCCCAGAGCACGGTTGTGGGCGTCGAGATCGTGAGGTCGCCGGACGCTTGCATGCCGCCGCGGAAGACGGCGCGGTAGCAGTTGAAGCCGCCGCGCAGTGAGCCCGGCTGCGAGTACGCCTCGACGTATGCGGCGATCTCGTCGTCCGTCCACAGTTGCTTGTTGGCCGACCAGGCAGAGAGGAAGTGCCGGAGGTAGATCTCCGTCGCCTTCTTGCTGGAGCCGACGAGGTCTTCGGCCCACGGCTGCTGGTGGAAGATCTGGTACCAGGTCTGCAACATCTGGGGCATCTCAAACCAGCGTCCGCCGATGCCGGGATACGGCGGGTCGAACAGCATCAGCTTGTGCAGCCGCTCCGGGTACATGCGGGCGAAGCGCTGCACCCAGACGGCGCCAAAGTCGTGCGAGACGATGCGCGCCTCGTCGAAGTGGTAGAAGTCCAGAAACGCGCGGATATCCTCGGCGAACGCCGTGTCGCTGTAGCCCACCTCCGGAGCAACGTCGGGCTTATCTGAGTAGGCGAACCCGCGCATGTCCGGCACGATCACGTCGAAGTGCTCAGCCAGCGCCGCAATGTTGCGGTGCCACTCGAACCAGAAACCGGGCCAGCCGTGGATCAGCAGCAGAGGCTCGCCGGAGCCCTGGCGCACGTAGTGCAGCTTGACGCCGTTGACGGTGGTGAAGTGGTGGCTGAGCGTAGCGGTCGCCATGACGGGTGTCCTCCTGCGACGGGAAGGGTATAGCGCGCGGGGCGTTGGCGCGATACCGGCGGCGAGCGGGTGAGCCTCGACCAACGAGGCCGTCCGCCTAGTGCTCCTCGTCGATGATCGAGTCCATGAGCGTCGCGACGCGCTGGTTCATCGCGTGGTGCTCTGGCCGGGTCAGGCCGGGGTCGTCGTCCAGCATCCGTGCTGCCTCGCCGCGGGTCTGCTCGATGAGGCGCACGTCGGTGAGCCGCGCGACCTTGAGCCCGGGCAGGCCGGACTGCTTCGTACCGAAGAACTGGCCGGGACCGCGGAGCTGCATGTCCGCCTCCGCCAGCGTGAAGCCGTCGGTCGTGCCCTCCATCAGCTCCAGGCGGCGGCGCGCCTCCTCGCTCGGCTCGTCGCAGAGCAACAGGCAATAGCTTTGCTCCGCGCCGCGGCCGACCCGCCCCCGAAATTGGTGCAGCTGCGCGAGGCCGAAGCGGTCGGCACCTTCGATCATCATCACCGTGGCGTTCGGCACATCGATCCCCACCTCGATCACCGCCGTGGAGACCAGCACGTCGGCCTCACCGTTGCGGAAGCGGCGCATCACGTCGTCCTTCTGCTTCCCCGACATGCGGCCGTGAAGCAGCTCCAGCCGCAGGTCGGGGTACACCTGCCGGCGCAGGCGCTCGTACTCCGCGGTCGCCGATTTCACATCCAGCGTCTCCGACTCGTCGACGAGCGGGCAGATGACGAACGCCTGCCGCCCCGCCTCCACCTGCGCGCGCACGAAGCGCTCCGCGTCCTCGCGCTCGTCCGGCCCCACCCACGTGGTCTTGATCGCCTGGCGTCCCGGCGGCATCTCATCGATGACAGAGATGTCGAGGTCGCCGTAGAGCGTGAGCGCGAGCGTGCGGGGGATGGGCGTCGCGGTCATCACCAGCATGTGCGGCGTGTGCGCGGCGTACGCGCCCTTCTCGCGCAGGGCCGCACGCTGCATGACACCGAAGCGGTGTTGCTCGTCGACGACCGCCACGCCGAGGTCGTGGAAGCGCACGCCGCCCTGGATCAGCGCGTGGGTGCCACAGGCGACGTCGATCTCGCCGTGTTCGAGCATCCCGTGCAGCTCGCGCCGCTCCTTCGCCTTGAGGGCGCCTGTGAGCAGCGTCACATGCAGCGGGCGGCCGAGGTACGGCGGGTGCGCGGTGGCCAGCGGGCCATCGCCGCCATCCGCGCGGAGCAGGTCTTTCAGTGTGCGAAAGTGCTGTTCGGCGAGGATCTCCGTCGGCGCCATCATCACGCCCTGGCGGCCGTTCTCCGCCCCGGCCACCAGCGCCGCAGCAGCGATCACCGTTTTGCCGCTGCCCACATCGCCCTGTACCAGGCGCGACATCGGGACGGCGCGCCGCAGATCGTTGAGCACGTCGAACAGTACGCGCTCCTGTGCCCCGGTCAGCGTGAACGGCAACGACTCACGGAAGCCGCGCTCACCCGGCGCCGAGAGCGGCATCGGTTCCGCAGGGGCGGACTTCTGGAACAGGCGGCGGCGGAGCTGCATGGTCAGCTGGATCGGCAGCAGCTCTTCGAAGGCGAGGCGGCGGCGCGCGTCTTCCAGCGCGGCGCGATCCGTCGGGTAGTGCATCTGCGCGACGGCGGCCGCGATGGGCAGCAGTGCCAGGCGGTCGCGCAGGGCCCGCGGCAGGGGGTCCGGTAGGTGGAGCGTGAAGCGCTCGAGCGCCTCCTGCATGACGCGCCGCACGGTGCGGTTCTGGAGCCCCGCCGTGAGCGGGTAGATCGGCACGAGGCGTCCCGTGTGTGCGAGATCGGGGCTCCACAACTCCCACTCCGGGTTGTCGAACGCCGGCCGGCCCTGGCGCTCCGTCACACGGCCCGAAACCACGATCTCCGCGTTCACGGGCAACTGCTTCGCCACCCACGGCTGGTTGAACCAGGTGCATGTGATCATGCCGGAGTTATCACCGATCGTCGCTTCCGTCGAGCGCATCCGGAAGCCCATGCGCCGCTCGCGCGCGCTCCAGACCTGCGCCCGCACGGTCTGCTCGCGGCCGAACTCCAGCTGCGCCACCGGAATCGGATCGCCGTAATCGACGTGGCGGCGCGGAAAGAACAACAGGAGGTCGCGGACGGTGTGCACGTTGAGCTTGTCGAACTTCACGGCGAGGGCGAACGGCACACGCTTGAGGGCGTAGATAGGCGCCTCGACGCCGAGCCCCTCCAGCTCGCCGGGGGAGAAGCGCGGCGGCGCGGCCGCGAGGCGGGGCTGGCGTGCGTGAGTCGCCGAGCTGGACCGTACCGGCGCCGAGGGTACAGGCGGGAGGCGCGAGGCGGGAGGCGCGAGGCGCGAAGAGGGGCCGCCCGCTGCGGGCTTCGCGAGGCCCGGGCCGGAAGGTGTCGCAGGCGCGGGGTCCCGGGCACCATGCGACCCGCCTTTCAGCGCGGCGAGCAGGCCCTCGAGCCACTCCTTGCGGCGCGCCGGCGTCAGCGAGCGGTAACCCGCAACCGGCAGCTCCTGGATGCGCGCGAATACGTCGGTACCCAACTGGGAGGACTCGTGCGTGGTGATGTTGCGCAGGAACGAGTCCATGCCGGCGGTGACGGCGCGGTCGCTGAAGCGCTTGGCGCGCTCCAGCTCGAGCACTTTCCGAAGGCGGTCTTCGGTCATGGTGACGGTGACCAGCGGGGTATCGTCCTTGCCAGGGACGCCGGGCGCGTCCGCGCAGATCAGGGCATTTGTTCGAGATCAGCGTAGGCGGCGGCCGATCGATCGTCAAGGCGCGGCTGCGCGAATGGCTGCCGCCTCCTTGCGCCAGGCGGGGTGGCTCCGAACACTGCCGGCACCTGAGATCGGCTGTTGCGTGGAGAGGGGGACGACGATGCTGCTGAAGGACCGGGTGGCGATGATCACGGGCGGCGGGCGCGGTATCGGGCGGGGGACGGCGCTGCGGTTCGCGCGCGAGGGCGCGCGGCTCGCGCTCGTCGATCTCGAGCAGTCGCACCTCGACGAGACGGCGAAGGAGCTGGACGCGGCAGGTGCGGGCGGCACGTACATCACGCTGCGAGGCGATGTCAGCTCCAGCGCCGATGTCCAGCGCTGCTTCAACCAGACGATCGAGCGCTTCGAACGGCTGGACATCCTGGTGAACAACGCCGGCATCGGCAACCCGCCCGTGCCGATCATCAGCATGCCGGAGGAGGCGTGGGACCGGACGCTGGCCGTCAACCTGAAGAGCGTGTTCCTCTGCTCGAAGCTGGCGGCCCTCCAGTACATCAAGCAGGGCGGCGGCGGGCGCATCATCAGCGTGGCTTCGCAGGCCGGGAAGACCGGCTATCCGATGCTCACGCCGTACTGCGCGTCGAAAGCCGGGATCATCCTGTTCACGCAGGCGTTCGCGAAAGAAGTCGGCGCGCACAGGATCAACGTGAACTGCGTGTGCCCCGGCACCATCGACACGCCGCTCCTGCGCGGCGCCGGCAGCGGGCTCAACATCACGGACGAGCAGTTCCTACAGGGCATCCAGGGCATCCTGCCCGCGATCCCGCTCGGCCGCATCGGCTACCCGGCGGACGTGGCGAAGGCGATCACCTTCCTCGCGAGCGACGACGCGGATTACATGACCGGCCAGGCGATCAACATCTCGGGCGGCCAGGAGATGCATTGACCGGTCGGCGGGTGACCGGTTGCCGGTGCCGGGGAAGGCGGGCGGCGGACGGTCCTGACGATCGGCCACCCTCATCCGCGTCCGACTGTGTACCCTGTGGAACGTGACTCGCGATCAACCGCGAACGACCCGATGACGAGCGCACGCACCATCGCAGCGATCGCGGCCGGGAAGCTGGCCGGGAGCGTGAGCCGCATCTTGAGGCGGGGAGGCGGCACGGCGGTGGCCGGGCTGGCGGCGCTGCGTGTCGACCCGCACGTGGTGCACGCGCTCGCGGCACAAGCGGGCGCGGGGGCGATCGCCATCACGGGCACGAACGGCAAGACGACCACCTCGCTGATGCTCAGCCGCATCGCCGCCGCCGCCGGGCTGCGGCCGTTGCACAACCGCAGCGGCTCCAACCTGATGCGCGGCGTCGCGGCGATGTTGGTCGGGGAGGCGACGCTAGCCGGCCGCATCCCCGACGCGCGCCGTCGCGTGGCGATCCTGGAGGTCGATGAGGCGACGCTGCCGGAGATCGTGCGGGAGGGGGCGCCGCGCGTGATCGTCGTGACCAATCTCTTTCGCGACCAGCTCGACCGCTACGGGGAGGTCGATGCCGTCGCCCAGGCGTGGGAGCGGGGGTTCGCGGCAGCGGGGGGGGATACGACGATGGTGCTGAATGCGGACGACCCGGCGGTCGCGCACCTGGGCCGCGGGGCGCGGACGCGCGTCATCTACTACGGGATCGACGACACGACGGCGGGTAGCCCCGAGATGGACCACGCATCGGACTTTCGCACCTGCCTCGACTGCGGCGGCGACCTGGCGTACGACGTGTCGTATTACGGCCACATCGGTCACTGGCGGTGCACGCGCTGCGACAACCGCCGGCCGCAACCCGACGTGCGCATCACGCGCGTGACGCTGGGCGAGGACGTGACATCGCTGGCGATCGCGATCCCCGATGGGACGCTGAACGTGAGGCTGCCGCTGGCCGGGCTCTACAATGCGTACAACGCGCTCGCCGCTGTGGCCGGGAGCCTGGCGCTGGGACTGCCGCGCGACGCGATCGTCTCGGCGCTCGAAGGCTTCTCTGCGGCGTTCGGGCGGCAGGAGCGCTTCCAGGTCGGCACACGCGCCGTGCAGGTGCTGCTGGGCAAGAACCCGACCGGCCTCAACCAGGTGTTGCACACCGTGGCGGCGCGGCCCGGGCCGAAGCATCTGCTGTTCTTCCTCAACGACGGGATCGCCGACGGGCGCGACGTGTCATGGATCTGGGACACCGACTACGAGACGTTGCAGCCGCAAACGGCATCGGTGCTGGCCGCCGGCACGCGCGCCGAGGACCTGGCGTTGCGGCTCAAGTACGCGGGGTACGGGTCGGACATCGGGGTGGAGCACGACACGGCGGCAGCGCTGAGGCGGGCCGTGGCCGCGACGCCGGAGGGCGGCGCGCTCTACGTCCTGCCGACGTACACGGCGATGCTGGAGGTGCGGGAGCTGTTGGCGAAGAATTCGGGCGCCGCGCACTTCTGGGAGGGCGCGTGAGCGGTCCGACGGTGCGGGTCGCACATCTCTATCCGCGGCTGATGAACGTCTACGGAGACCGCGGCAACATCATGTGCCTGCGCTTTCGATGCCAGGCGCGGGGCATCGGGTTCGAGCTGACCGAGCTGGGGGTGGGCGACCGGCTGGACCCGGGCGCGCACGACTTGATCTTCGCCGGCGGCGCGCAGGACCGCGAGCAGCGCGGCGTCGCCGGCGACCTGCTGGCGACCAAGGCCGGCGCGCTGCGCGAGGCGGTGGAGGCGGACGTGCCGCTCCTGGCGGTGTGCGGGGCGTACCAGCTCTTCGGGCGGTTCTATCGAGACGCGTCAGGCGCGGAGCTGCCGGGCGCGGGCATCTTCGACCTCTACACGGAGCATCCGGGGCAGACGGTCCGCCGCTGCATCGGCAACATCGTGGCGGAGTGGGACGCTCCCGGCGGCAGGGAGACGATCGTCGGATTCGAGAACCACGGCGGGCGCACCCACCTCGGCCCGGGCGTGCAGCCGCTGGCGCGCGTGCGCCACGGCCACGGCAACAACGGCACGGACGGGACCGAGGGCGCGCGCTTCCGCAACGCCATTGGCACGTACATCCACGGGTCGCTGCTGCCGAAGAACCCCGCACTCGCCGATCACTTGATCGGGCTGGCACTGAGCCGCCGTCACGGCGACGTGCCACTGGCGGCGATCGACGACCGAGCGGAGACACGAGCGCACAACGCGGCGCTGCGGCTGAGATAGGCACCGCGCGCGACACGTTGCGCTTGCGATCCGGGGGCGCGCGGTCAGGCGCTGGCGACCGCCTCGAGCACCGCCGACAGGTACTCCTCGGGTCGCGCCGGGAGGCGGGCGCCAGGAGACCAGGCATCGGTCTCCGCGTCGTCGAACTGCATCGCCTCCACGCGGGCGGGCACCGGGGGATAGATCGCCGCCGCCAGGCGCTCGACCGCCACGCGATCCGGGCAACTGGCCACCATCACGGCGGCGCAGGCGCGCTCCTCCGGCAGGAACACGAAGGAGTGGAGACCGGCGTCGCGGAACTCGGCGAATCGTGCGTCGACCTCTGCGCGGATCGCGTCGGGCCGGGGTGGTGACGCACCGGACCAGGTGATCATCGAGACGAATGTGGGCATCTGGCCGTCCTTCGATCGCGGCAATCGCTGCTCGTATGTCGTCCGATACTGGTATCGGACGCGGCCGCGCCCAAGGTGTTAGTCAACTGTAAAATGCCGGGCCGCGGCGCCGTTTCATGACACGGTGGGCGCGGCGACGTGGTGCGCGGCCGTGCACCGTGCGGCGGTGAGTTGCGTACGAGGTTTGTGCTGCTGTACCGTCGAGATTCGACGAGGAGCTGACATTCATGCAGATCGGCCTGAGGCGCGGCAGCCCACCCTGCCCTCAATGCGGCGGCGGCCACAGCGCCCGGCAGCGCTGCCCGCTCGATCCGGCGCCTTCCCGCCTTGAACCGCTCGATGCGTTCGCGCCACCGGCCCCGCCACCTCGCGGCTCGCTCGCGCGTGGGATGAGCGGGCGCCCGTCAACGCTCCGCGCGGTTGGCGCATGGGCGGGCGGCATCGTGGGCACAACGGTCCTCATCACCTGCTTGAGCGTCGTGGCCCATCTGATCGGCGATCTGACACGCTCCGGCAGCGACGTCGTGGCCTCGCTTACAGGCGCCGTCGTGAGCATCGTGGTGGGGGCCGTGTTCGGGCTGGGGCTGCTCTTCGTGAGTGCTCGTGCCTATGCGAAGGCGGTGTCGGCGCTGCTGGCCGTCGTCCTCGTGACGGCGGGATTCCTGATGATGGTGTTCGCACCGGTCGCGCGCCAGATGAACACGCCCGATCTGGCCGAATACCGCGCGTTCGACGTGCTGCTGGGATTTGGGGGCGTGGCGCTCGCGGCCGGGATCGTCCTCGGCGCGGCGTGCGTGGCGTGGGCGCTGCGGCCGTACGCCCTGCGGCGGGTGGCGGGGTGGTCGCGCCTGCTCGGGACAGCGTACGGCGTGATCCACGGGCTGTCCGGCATCGCCATCATGTTCGCGCTGCTGGCACTGATCCACCGCACATCGGGCGCGGACCAGCAGAGCATCGCCTACCAGGCGATCGCGCTGTCAGTCGTCGCCGCGCTGTCGCTGGCACCGGGCGTCCTGCTCACGTACCACGGCATCTCCTCGATGATGGGCGAAGGCTCCGACGAGTTCCGACCGCCGGTGGCGCGGCTATGGCTGCTGGTCTGGGCGGCCGTCCTGGTGGCGGGAGGCGTGGCAATGGCGCAGGACCCGCCGACCGCGCTGCCGATGCCGCTGCTGCACGTGCTGGCGGCGGCGCTGCCAGGCGTGGTGTTGGTGGGGCTCGTCGCGCGGGGAGCCGCCGGGCGCGGCCGCCCGGTGCGCGGACTGACGTGGCGGCAGGTGACGCTCGCGCCGGCCATCGCGATCTCGCTCGGCGTCACGCTGGCACTCTACGTCGAAGGCATCGGCGACTTCGCGGCGGTCGTCCTGGCGCTCGTGCATCACGGGGCTTTCGAGACCGATGTGTGGGACACGGTCGGCCGCTCGAAGGAGATCCTGACCCGCAACGAGCAGTTCGCCGTGAACGCGGTGGCCGCGGCGCTCGTCGCTCCGCTGATCGAGGAGTTCGCGAAAGGGCTGGGCGTGCGGTTCATGATGCGGCGCTACACCACCCGCGCCCAGGCGATGACGCTGGGCGCCGCGGCAGGCGCCGGCTTCGGCTTCGTCGAAGCGCTCAGCTACGGCCTCGCCGGCGTGCACGACAACGCGGCCCGGTGGTGGCTCTACATGCTCGTCCGCGGCGGCAGCACGACGCTGCACGTATTCAACACGTCGCTCGTGGGGCTGGCGTGGTGGTACTGGTCGTTCGGAGAGCGGCCGCGCGTGGCGGCCGCGCTCTTCGGCACGGCGGTGCTGGTGCACGCCGCCTGGAATGGGCTCCTGGTGACGCTCACGTCGCGGATTTTCGGGTTGGAGACGCTGGACCAGCGCGCCATCGCGATCGCCGCCTATGTCATCGTCGGTGCCGTGGCGCTGGCCCTCGTCGCCGCCCTTCCGGCGATCGCCCGCCGCCTGCGCGAGCCGACGCCGCCGCCCGTCGGCGGCACCCCGCTCGCCGCGATGACGCCGTGGCTGGGGCACGCGGCGCCGTAGCCGCGGCACAGGGGAGTGGCTACCCGGTCGAAGCGCATGCGATACGACCGGGTAGTGACGCGCGCCGCCCGGCGGTGAGAGAATCGGCGAGGAAAGGTGGCGACGTGAGTCCGTGCTTCGCGTAGATCAGCTCAGCGCGCGGCAGCGCCAGATCCTCGATAGCGTCGCCGCCGGCAAGAGCAACGGTGTCATCGCCGATGAGATCGGCGTCACGCTGGATGGCGTCAAGTGGCACGTGCCCGAGCTGCTCGGAGAGACCGGTTTCGCCAGCCGCCATGAGCTTGCCGATTGGTGGAGGCAGCGCGAGACATCGCCGCGCGCCGCGCCCGTCTGGCTGCCGCGGCGCGCGCTCTCGCACCCGCTGGCGGCCAGCCTCGCGCGCGTCGTGGCTGTCTTCGCCATCGCTGCCGCGATCGCGACGGGCATCTCCGTGGTGGCGCAGCGCGGCGCGGATGTGACGCTCGCGCCCACACCGGCAGCGCAGGACAAGATCGCCTACGTGCAGGGCGGCGACCTGTGGGTGAAGACGCTGCCGGATGGCCAGCCGCGGCGGATCACCACGGACGGCCAAGTGGGCATGCCGCGCTGGTCGTCGTCGGGCGGATGGCTGGCTTACGACGACGCATCGGCCACCTGGATCGCGCGCACTGACGGGAGTGCCGCCCGGAGGGTCGACGGGTTCAGCGGCTGGTCCCCGGTCGCTGACCGATACGCCGGGGTGGATCCAAGCGGCGCGATCTTTGTTGAGAACGCGGACGGCACCGGCTACCGGACGCTCGTCCCCACTCCGCTCGCGCAAGCCGGGATGGTATCGCAGGTCCAAGGTATGGCGTGGAGCCCCGATGGTATGTACCTCGCGTACGGCGTCCTTGACTACGCGACCGTCGGCGCGCCGCCGGTGCGCCACGCAATGATCTGGCGCGTGCGAGTCGACGGCGGTACACGCGAAATGATCTACGACGCCGGTACACCAACACGGGACGGGATCGCGCCCGCCGGCTGGACCGCGGACGGTAACAATATCGTGGTCGGCATCGACCCCTTCTTCTCCGCGTCAATACAAGCCGATGGTCTGCCGTACGAACTGCTGCCGGGCGCTGGTGGCAGTCTCCGGCCGTTGATTGCCCGCACCATCTTCGGCCCGTATCCAGCACCGGCGGGAAACTTGCTGCTCTTCACGGGCGGCGCCACTCGTTACACATGGACGCAGCAGCGGATCGCCGTCGCCGATCCCGCAACCGGCAAGATCACGGACTTGACCGACCCTGCGATCGCAGCCATCGCGCCAGCGTGGTCGCCGGACGGCGCGCGCATCGCGTACGTCGCGGCGCCGGACGCCAGCGCGAGCGTCGTTGGCGGCGACCTCGCAAAGGCGGCGATGGCCAAGCGCAAGATCTGGGTGATGGACGCGGACGGCGGGAACAAGCGGCAGCTCACGAGCGACCCGGCGTACCGCGACGAGCGCCCGCGGTGGACCACCGACGGCACGCGCGTCCTGTTCGCGCGGCTCGATGCGAACGACCGGGCGTCGCTCTGGCTGGTGCCCGTGGCCGGCGGCGCGCCCACACGCGTCGTGGACAGCCTGACGCCGCCCGTGGCACCAGGCGGAGCGCCAGTCTGGTTCGGCTACTACGGCTACGTCGCGTGGGACTCGGCGTTTGCGCTGTGGTCGCCACCTCGCCCGGCACGTGCCGCTGCCGCCGGCACGACCTCCCTGTCGCTGGCGACGCTCGGACTGACGTCGAGCTATCCGGCGGCGTGGGTGGAAGGCGCGGCAACAGAGTGGTGGCCTGCTGCCACCTCCTGCTCCATGTGCACTGTCCTCGGCCCGGCGTCGGCGTCGCATCCCTACGGCGTCGAGATCTTCACTGAGGATCTCGATCCAGGTTGCGACGTGTCGTGCTACGTGGGCAACAACGCGATCGGCGTCGCCGGCGGTCCTCTCGGCCCGGCGGTACAGAGTATGGTGCGTGTAGCGGGTATCGACGCGAAACGGATGGAGATCGGGAGGCACGTGCCGTTAGGCATCCTCGCCCAGACGGGCGACGACACGCCGTATCGCGAGACCTGGACGCTTGTGCCGTGGTACGGCAAGGCGCTCTTCTTCGTCGCGTTCTACCGCGAAGGAGACCGGGCGGCGGAAACCGAAACGCGCGCGGCATACGACGCGCTCTTGGCCAGCGTGTCCCGCGTGCCGCCGCCGCCGGCCCGCGGTGCGTACTCTC
Organism: Dehalococcoidia bacterium; assembly: GCA_035632115.1. Lineage (GTDB taxonomy): Bacteria > Chloroflexota > Dehalococcoidia > DSTF01 > JACRBR01 > DASQHL01. The sequence goes on from DASQHL010000033.1 coordinate 29,401, forward strand.
CGCACTCGGTGTCCGCCGGCGAGACTGTCTCGGTGTGGGGATACGGGGACGCGCTCGACACTAGGCCGTGCCTCGACGCCGTGCCCGACATGATGCCAGCGGCGTATGACGTCCCCGGCGGGACGATCATCACTTGCGTGGTCGACGCAGCGGCGGCGGCGCGGCTGCGGTTCGTGAGCAGTGGCGGCAACGTGCTGCGGCTGGACAGCGTCCAGATCCTGATGCCGGCCATGGCCGCGTCCCCCTCGTCCGGCGGGGCGTCCCCTTGCAACGATCTCCGCTCGATCTTGCTGTCCGCCACGGCCGATCCACACGCGGCGCCGGTGCGCCTCGCCTGCTGGGTGCAGCCGCCCGCGCGCGGCTCGGTCAACGCGGCACGCGGCGAGTTCTGGGCGTACGTGCTGCCCGGCACCGGACCCACGGCGGCGTCTTCCCCCGTCGACTGCTGGGAGCTGGCTCGCTTCCTGGGCGGCGCGCCAGAGGCAATACCGGTGGTGGTTCCCTGCTGGCTCGAATAGCGCGTGCCCTTGGCTCTCCCCCGCGATCTGCTGAACCTGAGCCGTAACGGCGTGCGCGCCACGCGCGTTCTTCTTCTTGACGATGTTGACACACGCCAATCATCGGGATCAGAATGCAGCTTGGGCCCACGGGAGGAGCAAGCACGTGATGTACGAGGATCAGTCCGCGTCCGTGGCCGTCGAGCCTGCCGGGTTCGGTGTGCGGCTGCTGGCGTGGTTGCTGGACGCTCTCGTGCTGATGTCACTCGGTATCGCGCTGAACCTGACGCTGGGCGGGCTGCCGGGCGCGGCTATCGCTATCGGGCTGGGCGTGGTCTACACGGTCGGGCTCTGGTGGGCGACGGGGTCGACGCTGGGCAAGGCCGTCATGGGGCTCAAAGTGATCTCTGCGGACGGCTACGAAACCATCGATGGCGCGACGGCCGTGCTGCGCTACGTCGGCTACATCGTCTCGGCCATCCCGCTCTACCTGGGATTCCTCTGGGTGGCGGTGGACGGCTCCAAGCAGGGCTGGCACGACAAGATCGCGAGGACGCTGGTCGTCCACATGCGGTAATCGCCGCACACCTCCGCGTCAGCACATACAGGGAGGCCGCCTGATGAGGCGGCCTCCCGACTTGTCCCGCGCTGGTGATCGCTGGGGGGTTCGTCCGCCCGCTACACCTTCAGCTCCGCCGCGACGAGCTCGCGGTGGTAGTCGGCGTCGCCCCAGGCCAGCTCGGCCGCCTTCTGCCGGCGGAAGTAGAGCTGGATCTTGTAGTCCTTCGTGAAGCCGATGCCGCCGTGGATCTGCTGGCCGTGCGCCACCACGCGCCGCGTGGCCTCGCTGCACCACGCCTTGGCCATGTGGACGTTGATGTCGGCGTCCGCCTCGTCCTGGTCGACGGACCACGCGGCACGGTACGTGATGAAGCGCGCGCCATCGACGTCCGTCACCATGTCCGCCGCCTTGTGTTGGATAGCCTGGAACGAACCGATCGGGCGGCCGAACTGGATGCGGTCCTTCGCGTACTGGACGCTGATATCGAAGTCCATCTGCGCCAGGCCCACGAGGTACGCGCACTCCAGCACCGTCGCCTTGCGCTGCACCTTCTTCAGCGTGGCGGCACCGCCCGGGATGATGCTCGCCTTCGGTACGCGGACGTTCTCAAACTTGACCTCCGCCTGCTTGTCGGCGGCGATCGTCTTGAGCTGGGTCTGGCTGATGCCAGCGTTCTTCGCGTCAACGATGACGAGCGTGATGCCGTCATCGCCCTTCGTCCCGGCCTTGCGCCCGACAACGGTGAAGTAGTCGGCGACGTTGGCGTCGCGGACGAAGAGCTTCGTGCCGTTCAGCACCAGGTCGTTGCCGTCCTCCTTCACCTCCAGCGCGACGCCCTCGGTATCGAACCGCGCGGAGGGCTCGGTGTAGGCGAGCGTCCAGATCGCCTCGCCGCTCGCGATCTTCGGCAGCGCATACTGCTTCTGCTGCTCGGTGCCGCCTTCGAGCAGAGGCAGCGTGCCGCCGACGACCGTCGAGAGAAATGGCCCCGGCACGAGCGCCCGGCCGAACTCCTCGATGAGGATAATCAGGTCCAGGTAGCCGAAGCCGGCGCCGCCGTAGCTGTCCGGGATCAGCAGCCCCTGCCAGCCCTGTTCCGCCATCTTCTTCCAGAGGTCGGGCGAGTAGCCTTTCTCGTCCTCCTCCATCTCCCGCACCAGCGTCTCCGGGCACTCCTTCTCCAGGAAGTCGCGCGCGGCGTTCTTCAACAGCTCCTGCTCTTCCGAAAGTCCGAGATCCATGTCTGCGCAGCTCCTTTCAGCTGATCATTCCCGCGTGTGTCCCCGTCTGTCTCTCCTGCTTCCGCTCCCGGGCCCCGCGCTGCGAGGCCAGAGGTCAACGGCCCGGCGGTCTCCGGAGCCCCTGACTTCCAACCTCCAGCGACCCGATTACGCCATACCTTCCCCCGGCCTCCCTTGATCGCCGCGTCCGGCGGCCTCCTGCCGCTCCAGCACCCCCGCCCAGGCCGGCCACGCGAGGAACACCAGCGCGCAGATCAGCGCCGGCCAGGCGGACCACAGCAGGTACTCGCTGCGGAACGCCTCCCACTTCGTCAGCGTATGGCCGGTCAGGCACTGCGCCGTGGCCGCGGCGACGTCCGACTGCGGGACGTCTTGTTCGCTGACGCCGCGCTGGGCCGCGAGTTGCGCGCGGAAGTCCGCGCAGTTGTTGTGCGTCGCGCCCGTGGCGATGACGCCGGTCCGGTACAGCAGCGTCCCCGTGCCCAGCGCGACGCCGTAGATCGCGAGGGCGATGGCCAGGGCGACTGCGATCCGCTGCTTCAACCCCATCCCTCGCGTTTCACTGCTTGTCACCTCAGCCACGGGGCAGCCCCAATCCCCGCTGGGCGATGACGCCGCGCTGGATCTCGCTGGTCCCGCCGGCCAATGTAGAGCCGATGCTGATCCGGTAGAGGGCGTCCATCCGGCCGCCATCGGTTGCCCACGCCGAACCCTCACGAAGCTGGCCGTACAGGCTTGCCACCTTCACGCCGGTCCGGGCGATGCGCTGCGCCAGCTCCGACCCGAACAGCTTGTTGATCGAGGCTTCCTGGTTCGGCACGAGCCCTTGCGCCTGCATTGTCACGACGCGGTACGACAGCACGATGGCGATCTCCGTTTCGATCGCACGGTCCGCCAACTCGTGCCGGACGGTAGCCCAGCCGCGGTCGGCGCGGTGGTGCGCGCGCGCGTAGCCGACGATGTCCTGCACGAGTCGCTGCAGGCCGACGCCGCTGATGATGCCGGAGCGCTCGAAATCGAGCGTCGTCGTCGCCACGTACCAGCCGCGGTTCAGTTCGCCCAGCACGTCCTTCTTCGGCACGCGGACGTTATCGAAGAAGACCTCGTTGAAGCTCGGCGTATCCGCCATGTTGGTCAGGGGCCGCACGCTGATCCCGGGCGACTTCATATCGACGAGGAAGTAGCTGATCCCCTTGTGTTTCGGCAGCTCCGTGTCGGTACGCGCGAGCAGCATCATGCGCTGGGCGCGGTGCGCACCGGATGTCCAGATCTTCTGGCCATTGATGATGAAGTCATCACCGTCCTGCACGGCGCGCGTCTGGAGCGACGCCAGGTCGGAGCCGGAGCCGGGCTCGCTGAAGCCCTGGCACCAGAACGTCTCGCCGGAGAGGATGCCGGACAGATGTTCGCGCTTCTGCTCCTCCGTGCCGTGCACGATGATCGTCGGCCCGGCCAGGCCGATGGCGAGGAAGTTCGGGCGAGGGGCCCGCGCGCGTGCCATCTCCTCGTTGAAGATGAACTGCTGCATGACGGACATGCCGGCGCCGCCGTACGCCTTCGGCCATGCCGGCGCGACCCAGCCGCGCTTAGCCAGCGTGCGCAGCCAGTCGCGCTCGCGCTCGTCCTCACCGATGCCGACGCCCAGGATCACGTCATCGGCGGCGCGGAAGTCGTCGGGCAGCTCGACGCGCAGGAACTCGCGCACTTCGGTGCGGAAGGCGGCGTCAGCGGGGCCGTCCTTGAAGTCCACTATTGCCTCGGTAGCCCCAGGCCGCGCTGGGCGATGATGTTGCGCTGGATCTCGGAGGTGCCGCCGGCGATGGCGGAGCCGACGGTGGCCACGTACGACTTCGCGAAGCGGCCGCGCAGCTTCGCCCACGGGCCTTCTCCCCACAGTCCGCCGTACTGGCCCATGATGCTGATGCCCACCCGCGCCTGCCGCTGCACGTATTCCGAGGTGAACACCTTGATGATCGACGCCTCGTAGTTCGGCACGAGGCCTCGCGCCTGCATGCTCACCACGCGGTACGAAAGCAGCCGCGCCATGTCCAGGTCGATCCACAGGTCGGCGATGGCGTGGCGCACGGACGGGCGGTCCCAGATCGCGCGCCCCGTGCCCGCCTCGCGCTCCGTCTTCGCGAAACGCGTCAGCTCTTCCAGCGAGCGCAGCGCCTGCGACGTGCCGCCGATCGACGACCGTTCGAAGTCGAGCGTCGTGGTGGCAATGTACCAGCCGCGGTTCTGCTCGCCCAGCAGACCGGAGCGCGGCACGCGCACGTTCTCGAAGAACACTTCGTTGAACCCCTCGCCGTTCGCCATGTTGATCAGCGGCCGCACGGTGATCCCCGGCGTCTTCATATCGACGAGGAAGTAGCTGATGCCGCGGTGCTTGGGCGCGTCGGGGTCGGTGCGGGCCAGCACGAAGATCCAGTCGGCGTAGTGCGCCTGGCTGGTCCAGATCTTCTGCCCGTTGATGATGAAATCGTCGCCGTCCTGGACCGCCCGCGTCTGCAACGACGCCAGGTCAGATCCGGAGTTCGGCTCGCTGTAGCCCTGGCACCAGACCACGTCGCCGGAGGTGATGCCGGGCAGGTGCTGCCGCTTCTGCTCGTCGGTGCCGTAGAGGATGATCGTCGGGCCGAGGTAGCCGACGGCGGCGGTGTTGACGATCGGGGCGCGCGCGTACCCCATGGCCTCGTTGAAGACGACCTGGTCCCAAAGGCTCATGTCCAGGCCGCCGTACTCCTTCGGCCAGGCGGGCGCGATCCATCGCTTCGGCGCCAGCTTCTTCAGGAACGTGCGTCCGAACAGGTACGCCTCGTCGTCAATCGCGTTGTCGGCCCCCTCCCAATCCGGAGGCAGTGCATCCTTGAGGAAGGTGTTGACTTCCGCGCGGAACGCCTCCTGCTCAGCCGTGAACGCGAATCGCATCGCTACTCGTCCTAGTCCCGCGGCAAGCCCAGCCCGCGCTGGGCGATGATGTTCCGCTGGATCTCGGACGTCCCGCCTTCGATGGTGTACGCCTGTGAGCGGAGGAACGTCGCCGCCCAGCGGCCCTTGTTCGGCGCGTCATCGCCGCGCAGCTGGCCGTAGAGGCCCAGGATCTTCACCGCGCTGCGGGCGATGCGCTGGTTCAGCTCGGTGGAGAACAGCTTCAGCGACGACGCCTCGTAGTTCGGGATCAGGCCGCGCGCCTGCATGCTCGCGACTCGGTACGAGAGCATCCGGGCGACCTCGGTCTCCACCATGCGGTCCGCCAGCTCATAGCGCAGCTGGGCGTTCGTACGCAGCGTGCTCGTCGGGGCGTCCTGGTGGGCGCGCGCGTACTCGATCAGCTCCTCGACGTGCTGCTTCATGCCGGTCGCCGAGCCAATGCTCGAGCGCTCGAAATCCAGCGTGGTGACGGCGGCGTACCAGCCGCGGTTCTCCTCGCCGATGACGTTGTCCTTCGGGATGCGGACGTTGTCGAAGAAGACTTCGTTGAACTCGTGCGAGTTGCCCAAGTTGTAGAGCGGCCGCACCTCGACGCCCGGTGTCTTCATGTCGAGCACGAAGTACGTGATGCCGCGATGCTTCGGGGCGTCGGGATCGGTGCGCGTCAGCAGGATCATGTAGCGGGCCATGTGGGCCAGCGTGGTCCAGATCTTCTGTCCGTTGACGACGTAGTCATCGCCGTCGCGCACGGCGCGGGTCTGGAGCGCCGCCAGGTCGGAGCCGGCGCCCGGCTCGCTATAGCCCTGACACCAGATGTCTTCGCCCTTCAGCATTCCCGGCAAGTACTTCTTCTTCTGCTCATCGGTGCCGTGCACGATGAGCGTGGGACCAGCCATGCCGAGGCCGATGATCATGTGCAAGGGCCGTGGTGCCTTGTTCAGCGCCATCTCCTCGTTGAAGATGAACTGCTGGACGGTGGTCATGCTGGCGCCGCCGTACTCCTTCGGCCAGGCCGGCGCGATCCAGCCTTTCTGGCCCAGCTTCTTGAACCATTCCTGGTTGGCTGCCCAGCCGTTGACCAGCGCTTCCTGTCCGGACTCGCCGGCCTTGGGCCGCGGCGCCTCTGCGACGATGAAGCTGCGTACCTCCTCGCGGAACGCTGCTTCTTCGGGCGTGTCGTTGAAATCCATCGCGCTGGTCTCCTGGTCGCTAGTTGCTGGGTGCTAGTCGTTCTGCCGGGCGCCGGTACTGCATGAGCCGGTCCAACTGCTCATCGAGCATCTGCTACTCTTCGGCTCATCTCCCCCTTACACATCAAGATCCTCGTGCCCCTTGACGCCACCCGCGTCCGATCGCAGGTGGCACCTGTCAGCCGCCGACTAGTCCCGTGGCAATCCGAGCCCGCGCGTGGCGATGATGTTGCGCTGGATCTCCGACGTGCCGCCGGCGATCGTCGAGGCCAGCGATGTCATGTAGCTGCTCTCGTAGCGCCCCTTCATCGGCGCGCCCTCCCCGTACAGCTGGCCGTACAGGCCCAGCACCTTCACGCCCGTCCGGGCGATCCGTTGCGCCAGCTCCGACGCGAAGAGCTTGGTCATCGATGCTTCGTGGTTCGGGATCAGACCCTTCGCCTGCATCGACACCACGCGGTACGACATCATCTTCGCGACGTTCGCCTCGACGTAGCGGTCGGCAAGCTCCGTCTTGATCGAGGCGAGGTAGCCCGTGCGGCTACTGCCGTCGCGCTCGCGCTCGCGCGCATGCTTCACCAGCTGATCGAGCTGGAGCCGGATGCCCACTGCGCTGCCGATGCTCGACCGCTCGAAGTCCAGTGTTGTCGTGCCGACGTACCAGCCGCGGTTCAGCTCTCCCACGATGTTCTTCGCGGGCACGCGCACGTTGTCGAAGAACACCTCGTTGAACATGTTCTGGTTCGCCAGGTTCGTCAGAGGCCGCACGGTCACTCCGGGTGACTTCATGTCCAGCAGGAAGTAGCTGATGCCCTTGTGCTTCGGGGCCTCCGGGTCCGTCCGCGCCATCATGAACATCCAGTGAGCGAATTGGGCACCCGATGTCCAGATCTTCTGGCCGTTGATCACGTAGTCGTCGCCGTCCTTCACGGCGCGCGTCTGCAGCGACGCGAGGTCGGAGCCGGAGCCGGGCTCGCTGAAGCCCTGGCACCACTGCACCTCGCCGGAGAGGATGCGGCTGAGGTGCTCCTTCTTCTGCTCCTCGTTGCCGTGGGTGATCAGCGTCGGGCCGACCATGGAGACGCCCATGCCGCCGACGGGCGGCACGCGGTGCTCGGCGAACTCCTCGTTCATGATGAACTGCTCCATCACGGAGAGCCCGGCGCCGCCGTACTCCTTCGGCCACGCCGGCGCGATCCAGCCCCGCTTCGAGAGCTTCTGGCGCACGTCCTTCAACCGCTCGAACGCGCCGCGGTACATGCCCGTCTCCGCGAGATCCGTGTCCTTCACCGACGCCGAGATCTCCGTATCGACGAACTGGCGCACCTCCGTGCGGAACTCGGCCTCTGCGGGGCTGTCCTTGAAGTTCATCTATCGCTCCCTGTCACCGGTCGCCGCGCTTCAGTGCGGCGCCGGATAAGCACCGGCCCGTGGCCGGTTTCTCCCGTTATCAGTCCCGCGGCAGCCCGAGGCCGCGCGCGGCGATGATGTTGCGCTGGATCTCGCTGGTCCCGCCGCCGACCGTGCTCGTCGTCGCGTACAGGTACGCGCTGGCCACGCGCCCGTCCTGCGCGACGTGGGCGCTGCCGCGCATCAGCTGCCCGTACAGGCCAAGCGCCTTCATCGCCGTGCCCGCGATCCGGATATCCAGCTCCGAGGAGTACAGCTTCGCGATCGATGACTCCTTGTTCGGCACCAGCCCGCGGTTCTGCATGGAGATCACCTGGCGGGAGAGCATCGCCTCGACCTCCGCCTCGATGGCGCGGTCGGCGATCTCGTGGCGCAGCTTCCGGTTAGCGGCGATGACACCGCCGCCCCGCTGCCGCTCGTCGCGCACGTAGCGCGCCAGATCGCCCACCATCAACCCGTGCGAGACGCTGGTGGCGATGCCGGAGCGCTCGAAATCGAGCGTCGTGGTGCCAACGTACCAGCCGCGGTTCTCTTCGCCGATCAGGTTCTCCTTCGGTACGCGCACGTTGTCGAAGAAGACTTCGTTGAAGTCGTGGTTGTTCACCATGTTCACCAGCGGGCGCACCGTGATCCCCGGCGTCTTCATATCGAGGATGAAGTAGCTGATGCCCTTGTGCTTCGGCGCCTCCGGATCGGTCCGCGCCAGCAGGATCATGTAGCGCGCCACGTGGGCGCCGGAGGTCCAGATCTTCTGGCCGTTGACCACGTAGTCGTCACCGTCGCGCAGGGCGCGCGTCTGCAGCGAAGCCAGGTCGGAGCCGGCGCCGGGCTCGCTGAAGCCCTGGCACCAGATGACGTCACCCCGGACGATCGGCGGCAGATACGTGCGTTTCTGCTCCTCCGTGCCATAAAGGATGATCGTGGGGCCGGCCCAACCCGTGCCGATGCCGTAGTTGCCGCCGCGCGGCGCGCCGGCCGTCGCCATCTCCTGGTTGAAAATGAACTGCTCCATGACGGTCATGCCGGCGCCGCCGTACTCCTTCGGCCAGGCGGGTGCGATCCAGCCGCGGGCGGCGAGCTTTTTCACCCACGCCGCGTTCAACTGGCGGTACTCGTCGGTGGAGAGCCGGACGTCTTCCCAGCCGCCGCCGCCGAACATGGCGCTGAAGCCGCGGCGCTTGATCCCGGCCGGGCACTCCTGCGCGATGAAGGCGCGCACTTCGGTGCGAAACAACGCCTCCGGCGGCGAGTCGTGAAAGTCCATCCGTCCGTCCCTCAGCGGCCCTGTGCCGGCCGCACGATCTTCACCAAGTCTTACGTTAACGTCAACTTCTGCTGTCCTCCGGGGTCACAGCCCTGCAACGCCTTCGAGACCCGCCACACCCTCCGGCGCGCGCATGGGGCCCGTGTCTGGGCTGAAGTAACCGGCGCTCCTGGCGTCCGGCCGGCGCACCGTCTCCAGGTAGATACGGCCCCAGAGGTCCGCGCGCGTCCGGTCCATCTCGTCCTTCAACCCCAGCATGTGCATCAGGTCCAGGGTCATGCCGATGCCGAGGAACTGCCAGGCGATCAGCCGCGTGTCCACGTCGGCGCGCACGACGCCCCGCGCCTTGCCCTCGTCCAGCGTGTCCGCAACGAAGTCGACGAACGCCTCGAAGTTGTCACGCAGCGCATCGCGAATCTCGGCGTCGTCGGCCTCCGAGAGTGCGCGGAACTGCAGCTTCATGTTCGCCGAGTGCGACTCGAGGTGGTCGTAGTAGTAGACACCGATCGCCCAGAGTGTCTCGATGGGATCGCCGTAGTCGCAGGAGATCTGCTCCCAGATCTGGAGGAGGCGCGGGCCGGTCGCCCGGATGGTGGCGAGGAAGAGCTCTTTCTTGCCAGAGAAGTGGCGGTAGAGCGCCGGCTCGGAGATGCCGGCCGCCTTCGCCAGGTCGGCGGTGCCGACGCGCGCGTAGCTCTGCGCGGCGAAGACGCCCCGTGCGCTCTCGATAATCTGGCGCCTGCGCTTGTCGGCGGGAAGCCGGCGGGCCCGTTGCACCACGCGCGTCACCTTTGCGAGTGAGCACTCACTATCGCGATCCGGAGCCTACCACCGCGCGCCGAGATGGTCAACCCGCCTTCCGGCCCCACTCGTCGTCGAGCCAGGAGCGTACTTCGCCCGGGCGCCGCAGCCGCACGAATGTGATGTGGCGCCACGCCGGGTCCGCCATCGCCGCTTCATACCGCCGGCGCCCCGGCCGATGCCACTTCACATTGAACGCGACCAGCGATGACTGCGGGCTCCAGAGCTTCAGCTGCGGCCAGAACCGCTCGCGGTTGGTGCCCCAGAGGAACTCGCCGCGCCGCCAGCGCCGCCAGCTCCGACGGAGGACGCGCGGGACGGTGAGCCGCAGGGGAAAGTCCAGCCAGACCACCATCTCCGCCAGCGGCCACGTGATGTCCATCTGCCGCGAGTAGTTCCCGGCGATCACCCAGCCGTCGCGCCCGGCAATTGCCTGCCGCACGAGGCTGCGGAACTCCTCCGGGTCTCGCTCCGTCCAGCCGGGCAGCCACCACAGCGCGTCCAATTCGATGAACGGCACGTCGAGACGGCGTGCGAGTTCGGCGGCGAGTGTCGACTTGCCGCTGTTCGTCGGGCCGCCGACGATGATGCGCCGCGCGGAGGACATGCGGCATACCGTACTGGGTGAGAAACGCGCGTGGCAAGCCGCTACACTCCGTCCATGACGCCTGTGCCCCTCGCCCACCTCCCCACGCCACTCGACGAGGCGCCGCGCCTTTCGGCCGAGCTGGGGCTGCGGCTGCTGGTCAAGCGCGACGACCAGACCGGGCTGGCGCTCGGCGGCAACAAGGCGCGCAAGCTCCAGTACCTGCTCAATGACGCGGCCGACCG
>DASQHL010000034.1:0-17500 GCA_035632115.1 Dehalococcoidia bacterium
ACTGACGCACGGCGGGCAGGCGCCCCACCGGAGGCGTCCCAGGCGCACCGCCGGCGGGCGTGCGTCCCAGCCCCGGGTCACGGAAGGGCGATGCCGAAGCGGTCGCGCAGGACAGCGCGCTCGTCGGCCGTCGACGCGACCGCAAGCTCCTGGCGAGCGCCGCCTGCGGACACGATGAGGCGGCCGCCGGCGAAGGTGAGGCGCCCTTCGGGGGTGGCGAGGGAGACGACATCACCCTGGGTGAAGCGCGAGTCGGGCGATGTCTGGAGCCAATCACAGACCGGCGCGAACTCCTCGAACTCCCGCGGCTGCATGGTGAAGAGATAGGTCATGGGCGGGCTGTCGGGCTCCGTGCAGGTGACGAACCAGTGGTCGCCGTCGTTGGCCACGACGTAGCCGCGGATACCGGCGCGCTGCACGTCGCGGTCACCGAGGCGCAACGGCTCGGCGACGCGCCCGCCGAATCCCACATCGGCGATCCACGGCTCGTCCAGGTGCACGATCAGCGTCATGTGGCTCATCGGCTCGCTCAACCGGCCCTCGGACATCACGCGCGCGCCGATCACATCGACGCGAAACCCCATCGCCCGGAGGGCGGTGGCGAACAGTCCCGTCAACTCCAGGCAGAAGCCGCCGCGCGGCGCTCCGACCACCTTGTCAAAGTTGACCCGCGGATCGATTTGGATGCGGACGCCGCGGCGAATGTCCAGGTTCTCGAACGGCACGCGATAGAAGTGAGCACGGTGCATCTCGCGCAGTGTCTCAATCGTCGGCTCGACCGGGCCGTCGTAGCCGATTCGCTGGAGGTACGCCCGTACGTCCACGGTTCATCTCCCTTTACGGCACGCTTTTTGACGGGCAGGTTAGCGAGAAATCGGGCGTTGAGGATGGGGAGGCGCCAATCTGCTTCCGGATGGCCGGCACAAGGTGTCAGGGCTGTGCGTCGTCGTGGCCTGACGGCCGGTTGCGACTGAAGAGGTACAACGCGACGGCGAGCGCCAGCACGACGCCGCCGTTTGCGCCAAGGTCGATCATCTGCCGATGGAATGCGCTGTTGCTGGCATTCTCTCCCAACGTGCTGGCGGCGCCGATCGCCAGGATGCGCCGCGTGGCCGAAATGATGCCGATATACAGGAACGGCGTCAACGACGTCGTGCCGGTCAGGAGATAGCTACGGACCGTTCCCAACACTTCGAGGATGATCAGCACCAGCAGGAGGTCATTGATGAAGGTGATGATGTCCAGCGGAAAATCCCCGCGGACGTGCTGCACGAACGTCGCGATGGAGTACCCGCCCATGGCGATCGCCGCCGCGAGGAAGAGCACCGCGACGAGCACGTACACCGCGCGGTCTGCCCAATCCAGCCACCGGCCGACTAGTTCATGAAGTGATTTCGTGGAGACGTCGCCCGTCGTCGCTATCGCAAACCTCCTCCTCAGCTCACCGATGCACTGTTATCGCCGAACGGAGCACGCGCGTCAACCGCCCATCGGCGCGGCGAGGCGCAGAACGTGACGCGGAGAGGGATGACGGCGTCCCCTAGGCGGATCCGCCGGCGAAAAGTCAGGGTGCTCGGCCGCCGCCTGATATCTGGTTCCCCCACCCGACGGCACGGCGGCTGCCCGATACTTCGCCATGGAGTCAAGCCGCAAGATCGCGACCGAAGGCTGGGCGTTGGGGGGCAGGGCGTGACGTCTCGCCGAACGGCAGGCCGCGCAGACGGGCGGCGCCCGACGCCCAAGGGGCGCGCGTCTCCGGCGCACAAGAGCGCCGGCGGGCTCGACCCGACGGAAGAGCGGCTGCAGGCCGTGATCCGCAACGCACCGATCGTCCTGTTTGCGATCGATGGAGAGGGGATCTTCACGCTCTCCGACGGGAAGGGCCTGGAGGCCTTTGGCGGGACCCCGGGCGAGGCGGTCGGCGTGTCGGTGTTCGAGATGTACAAGGACGCGCCGCAGGTGCTCGCGAACATCCGCCGGGCACTCGCCGGGGAGACATTCACGGCGACGACGGCGGTGGGCGACCTCGTCTACGAGACGTACTACCGTCCCAGTTTCGATGACGCGGGGCGCGTCACGTCGGTGGTGGGCGTTGCGACCGACATCACCGAGCGCATCCGGGCGATCGAGTTCCTCACGGAGCAGGCGCGGCGCGACCCGCTGACCGGTGCGCTGAACCACGGCGCGATCACGGACCACCTGGCGCAGGCGTTGGCGGCGTCGCGCAGGCTCGCGGTGGCGATGGTGGACGTGGACGGGATGAAGGCTGTGAACGACACGTACGGACACCTCTCCGGGGATGCCGTCCTGCGCACCGTCGCGGGCGCACTGGAGGAGGATGGCGCCGTCGTCGGGCGGTACGGCGGCGACGAGTTCCTCGTCGTGATCTCGGAGGCGGACCGCAACCGCGCGCGAGCCTACGTGGACGGCGCGGACGTCCGGATCCGCGACGCCATGGTGCGCGACGCGGAGACGAGCGCGACGATCCGGCTGCCCGTGAGCATCGGGTTCGCCGTCCATCCCGACGAAGCGGGGACGCTCGTCGACCTGATCAAGGTGGCGGACAACGCGATGTACGCGGCGAAGTCCAAGCGCGCGCTGGAAGACGGCGAGGTGGCGCGGCGGATGGATGACCGCGTCTCGGCGATGATCGGCGACCTGGTGCCACTGCTCACATCGCCCGGCGGACTCGACGAGAAGCTGCGGCTCGTGGGGGCGCGTCTATCCACCGGGACGGGCTACGACGCGGTCGATTGCCAGATCTTCCGCTCGCGCGGGCCTTCGGCGCAGAGCGCGCTGCACGAAGGCACGACCGACGAGCTGACGGAGCGCTGGCGCGCCGAGCAACGTTCCGGGACCGATGGCATGCAGCGCCCGATCAACCAGATCCTCGCGAAGACGCGGCGGCCCGTCATCTTGGAGGACCTGCCGTCCGACGAGCGGCTGACGCCGCCGGAACGGAAGGTCCTCGCCCAGGCCGGCCTGCAATCGGCCATCGTGGCGCCGATGCTGTGGGACGGACAGCTGATCGGGACGGTCGCGGTGGCGCGGAAGCGGAAGGCCGCCTTCGCGCCGCGAGACGCGCAGTTCCTGGCGGCCATCGCGAACCAGGTGACGGCGATCGTGAAGATGGCGACGCTCGTGGACGGCCTGCAATCGGCGACGGAGCGCCTCTCCGAAGCGCAGGCGCAGACCGTCGTGATGCTCGCGGCGGCAGCCGAAGCCCACGATGCGACGACCGGCCACCACCTGGCGAGCATTCGCCTGTTGGCCGAGGCGCTGGCCGCTGAGATGGGGTATGACCACGACGCCGTGCAGGAGCTGGGGCTGGCGGCGACGCTTCACGACATCGGCAAGATCCGGGTGCCCGACAGCATCCTCTCCAGCCCAGTCCGCTTCGACACCGACGACTGGGAGGTGGCGCGGGTCTGGGACGTGATGAAGCAGCACAGCGTCTGGGGCGCCGAGTTCCTGGCGGGGCGCGACGAGTTCGCGCTTGCGGCGAAGGTCGCGCGCTGGCACCACGAGCGCTGGGACGGGAAGGGATACCCGGACGGCCTCTCCGGCGCGCAGATCCCGGAGCAAGTGGCGATCGTCACCGTGGCCGACGCGTTCGACGCGATGGTGCACGATCGCCCGTATCGCGCCGCGCGGCCCATCGCAGAGGCGGTGAACGAGATCGTGCGCTGCCGCGGCGACCAGTTCAGCCCGGCGGTGGTGGACGCGCTCGTCCGGCTCCACCATGACGGCACCCTGCCCGGCCCGCTCGCCGAAGAACAACTGGCGGCCTGACCTCCGGTCTCGGCTTCGCCACCGCCCCGGGAGCCACGGTCTGAGACCCCCGGCGCCATCCCGGGCCGGGTTTCGCGGCACGGCTTCGGGCATCTCTCTATCGAAGCGGAGGGCGCGCGCGCCGACAATAGGCGTGGAGGCCGTATCTTCTTGGGGTTTGAAACGGATAATCAGGCTGGACAGGACGCGGGTCCGCCCCCGCACGGGCGGGCCGGCCTCACAGGTGCCGGCGATGCCGACCTGGTCGAGGCGGCGCGCGGCCTCGACGAGACGGCGTGGGCGGAGATCTACCGCCGCCACGCCCGGCAGGTGTATGCGTACGTGTACTATCGCGTAGGCGACCAGCACACCGCCGAAGACCTCGCGGCCGATGTGTTCGTGAAGGCGCTCGCGAGTATCCGTGGATACGCGTACCGCGGGACGCCGCTCCTCGCCTGGCTGTATCGCATCGCGCATAACGTGACGGTGGACTACCGCCGCACGGCTGCGAAGCGAGCGCAGCACCATGGCGGCGGGCCGGTGGAGATTGAGGACCGGCGGGATGCCCTGCAGGCGCTGGACGACCACAGCGACATGATGCGGGCGATCCGGTGCCTCACGGAGGACCAGCAGCAGGTAGTGATCCTGCGCTTCTACCAGCAGATGAGCAACGCGGACGTGGCAAAGGTGATGGGCAAGCCGGAGGGCGCGGTGAAGGCGCTGCAGACGCGTGCGCTCCGCTCGCTGCGGCGCCTGCTCGTCGAACGAAGGGGCGCCGCATGAGCCCGCCTGGTTCGTTCGATGACGTGCTGGACGCGGCGATCGACGCACTGCGTCGGGGGGAGCCCGTGTCCAGCATCCTCGCCGCGCATCCCAAGGAGGCCGATGCGCTGCGTCCGCTGCTCCAGGCTGTCGCCGAGATCGAGTCGGTGCCGCCGCCGCCAGAGGCGGGCGAACGGCTTGCGGCGAAGTTCTCGACGGTGCGCGCGAGCGTGCGCAATGCCCGCGCTTCGCGCGCCGGCGGGCAACGTGGCGACGGGCGGCGCGCCTGGTGGCAGCGGCGCCTCTCGTTCGCGTCGCTGTCCGTGCCGGCGGGCGCCGCGGCGGCGGTGCTGCTGGCGGGCGCGGCGGCCGCGGCGGCCGGCGCGATCAGCCAGGCGCCCGACCTGCCCGGCAGCATCGTGCACGTCGTGACGTTCGGTCACGCAGGCGAGGGTGGCGAATCGCCCGGCAGCAGCGCAACGACGACGACGGCTGGCGGCGGGACGCCGGCGCACGGCGCAGCGACGGACGTCGCGACGCGGACCGGGGCACCCGGCGACGAAGCGAGCGCTTCCGTGGCCGCGCTCAACCGCACGCCCGGCACGGAGACAGGGACGCCGGCGGTAGACACGGGCACGCCCGGCGTGACACCCGCGGCGACGGCGACCTCCTCCGGCGGCCTGCAGACGGCCACCATCGCGGCAGGCGACCCGGTGCCGACAGCCTCGGCGACGCCTCCGGGCCCGGTGCCGGGCAGCCGCACGGGCCTGATCAGCGGTGTGCATGGCAACACCTTCACGCTGACCAGTTCGGACGGGGACTGGAAGGTGAATATCGACGCAAACACGGTGGTGAACGGCACCATCGTCGAGGGCGCCACCGCCACGGTGACGGGAGACATCACCGCCGGCAAGAACCTGCACGCGACGCGCGTCGACGTGACGCCGCCGGGCGCGACGGCCACGCCCGCGCCGGGCGGCAGCGCGCCCGGTCCGCCGCCGGGCGGGCCCCCGGGGCTCACGCGCACCCCCGGGTCGAGGGGCCGCCGGCCCTGACCTCGCAACCCCGTACGTGTTCGCTGCGCCCAGGCGCAGCGTCGTTGCGTCCCGCGCACCTGGTCGCCCCGCGAAACGGCCTCGGACGGCGCCGGTCTCGACCGATCCACCAACAGCACAATCGCGCTAGGGCCCTGTGGAGTCGAGTCTCGGCCCGTGGGGTGAGATGAACGGGTTGAGAGAGAGGAGGAGGGCCGCCCCGCGAAGTTTGGAGCGTGCGCGGAGCGGCCCCAGAGGAAGACGCGTCGAGAAGAAGGATTCGACGCATCTGGCTTAACGGTCGGGAGAGGCGGAAGGTGACGGCTGCGGACGAATGCCACGGTGGTTTTTTCGAGACGGCGCCGCGCCCCGTACAACCTACCGGCCCGTCGGGATGGACGGCGGCGCGTCAAGGGCGTTCTGGGCCGTCACTTTCGAGCGACGTCACACGTTAAGCCAGACGGGCAGCGCATCGACCGGAGCGCGCCCGCGCATGCGCATGACGCGCCGGGCGACCAGCGCCGGCGGCGAGGTGAGATCTTATGTTGACTCGATGGTTCTCCCGAGGCGAGCGCGGACAGGTGCTGATGATCACCGCGCTGCTCATCCCCGTGCTCACCGCGATGGCGGCGATGGCAGCCGACCTGGGCAGCTACGCGAGTGACCGCCGCAGCCTCCAGAACGCGGCGGACAGCATCGCACTGGCGGGTGCGCAGGATCTCTGCAACCCGACGTGCACGGACACGACCGCGGCCATCGCCTCCGCCCAGAGCTGGGCGATGAAGAACGGCATCGACCCGAAGTCGCTGACGCTGACGGTGAGCGGCGGTTCGACGGCGCCGGCGATCTCCGCATCGATCAGCCGCCAGCACGACTTCTGGTTCATCCGCATGGTGGGGATCAACTCGGCGAACGTGGGCGCCCGCGCGACCGCGGCCAAGGTCTCGTTCGGCGGTGGCGCCGGCGTCGTGCCCTGGACGGTGACCCAGGCCACGGTTGACGGCACGACGAACGGCGGGCTGGTGACCGTGAAATACGACGCCACGGGCGGCAACACGGGCAACTTCGGGGCGATGCGGATCGATGGGTCGGGCGCGGCAACGTACCTGAGCGACGCCAAGTACGGCGCGAACTCGTACGTCTGCGCGGCCACAGCACCGAACTGCACCACCGGCTCATGCCCCGGCTCGTACCCGGACGTGTGCGCCGAAACCGCGCCCCAGTGCACCGGTCCGGTCTGCAACCCGGAGAACGGCAACATGACGGGGCCAACGCGCAACGCCGTCGACTTCCGCATGCAGAACACGATCGCCACGTGCAACACCTTCGCACAGGCGTTCCCCGCTCAGAATCCCGACGGCACGTACCAGCTGGCGCCCGGCTGCAACCCGTGGATCAACGGGCCGGGCGGGTGCCCGTTCGGGCCATCGGGGATCGCCTGCAGCCGGCGCGTGATGGTGATCCCGGTCGTCAACGGCTTCGGGAACGGGCAGACGCCGGTGACGATCCAGCGGTTCGCGCTCGTGTACCTGGAGGGCTACACCGGCTCCTGCACCGGCAACAGCTGTGACGTCCAGGTGCGGTTCGTGGATGCGAACCTGAGCGCGTACGCGCTCGCCGGCACCTACGACCCGACCGCTTCGATCCACTTCGTGAAGCTCATCCAGTGATGAGGAAAGGTCCGTCGATGCACGCCTCTCCAGCAACACCAACGGCCGAACAGCCAGGGAAACGGCGCCACGAGCGCGGGCAGGGCCTCGTCGAGCTGGCGCTGGTGATGCCGCTGTTTATGATCCTCGTGTTCGGCGTCATCGATTTCGGGATGGGCCTTCGCGCATATATCACGGCCGCTCAGGCGGTGCGCGAGGGGGCGCGGTTCGCGGCGGTTGGCAATCCTGCCGGCACGTTTACGACCGGCGGCACCGGCGACTGCAACGGCTCCACGACGACCACCACTGTCGGCAAGGTGTGCTCGACGATGGACGGGCTCAGCCTCGCCAACATCAGCAACGTCAGCGTCACCTACCCGAACGGCAAGAGCCCCGGCAACACCGTCCACGTCGCCGTCACCTACAACTACCAGTACATCACGCCGATCCGCCGCCTCGTGAACTTCCTCTCCGCGGGGACGCTCGGGAGTTCGATCTCGATGACGTCTTCGGTGGACATGCGGATCGAGTAACCCGCGGGCCGGAGTGCGACGGGTCGCCGCCCGTATCGAGTGCTGCGACCAGCCGCGCCGGCGCCAGCATGCGGTAGCTGTCGGTGATCAGCGCGGCGACGTGCGGCCAGTCCACGGCGCCGTCCATCCGGATGCCGATCCAGCCCCGGTGACCCACGTACTTCGGCACGTAGAACCGCGCCGGCTCCGCCGTCACGAGGAACGCCTGCAGGCCGTCCGGCGCCTTACACCAGAGGCCGACGAGATCGCTGCCGTGGTGGTGATCTTCGTACTGGGCGAAGATGCGGCCGGCGACGCGGAACGTCGCCTCGCCCCACGCCTGCTTCTCGGTTGCCTCCGGCAGGGCCAGGCAGATCGCCCGCACCCGGTCGATAGGCCTGCGCGCCACGATCACCACCTCCACACAAGCATAGACGACCGTCGAACAGCCGCCACCTGCCGGATTGTCGGCGCCCCCGGGTAGTGACGTCGCTCGCCCGACTGCGTTACGATAGCAGCACGCGAGCCTGTAGCAGTGTGAAGGAGACGCCGGCCATGGGCGACAAGAGCCCCAAGAACACGGCCAAGACCAACAAGCAGAAGAAGGCGCAGAAGAAGGGCGCTCCCGCTACCGCGAAGAAGTAGCGCCCCGGGGCTAGGCCCCGCTTCCGCCGTCCACCGCGAGCACGGCGCCGGTCGTGTACGATGACGCGTCGCTCGCCAGGTAGAGCGCGGCGCCGACGGCCTCGTCCTTCGGCGCGACCTCGCAGCTTCGGGCGCTGTCGGAGGTCCACGCCTATGACGACTCCCAGGGAACGTTCGTGCGTGACTTCGTGGCCGCGTGGGACGAGGTGATAAAGGTCGATCTCTTCGACCTGTGACGGCAACAACGAGGTTCTCGTGAACGACCCCCCGCCCCGGCCAAGTGCGTATTCGACTCCCACGCCGTACGGCGATTCGAACCCCATGGAGGATCCAATGGCCTTCTTCCTCACACGCCTCAACGTCGGTGACTACGACGCCTGGAAACCCATGTTCGACGAGGACGGCCCGGGCGCCCGCCGCTCTGGCGTCGGCCACCGCATCTTCCGCAACGCTGACAACGCGGCGGAGGTGTACATCCTCGTCGAGTTCGCCACCGCCGATGAGGCCCGGGATGGGCGCGCGAAGCTGCTCGCCTCCGGCGTGCTCGACCGATTCGCCGACAAGACCGACCCCGTGATCATCGAAGAGGCGGAGGCGGTCCGCTACTAGGATCGCCACTGCCCTGTCGATCAGCGCGGTCAGACGGAACGGGGCTTAGAGGTTCACCTCCAGCACCTTGTCGTACAGCTCCTCCGTCACGACCGGGCGCGGATAGACTCGCGACCTGCCCGCATGGTTCACCAGGACATCGACGCCGGCCGAAGCGTGCGTAGGCGGCTTCGATGAGGCGGCGACATCGGCGCCGGCCCGCGCGAAGCCGAGGACCATCGCACGGCCGAGGCCGCGGCTGCCGCCGGTGACGAGCGCCACCTTACCCTCGAGCGAGAAGCGATCGCGGGGATCGGTCACGTTCAGGCGCCGCCGCTCTTGTCGATCGTGCGGCCCTGCTTCTCCTCCAGCCGGCCGAGCGCGCGGCCCTTCTCCGGGATGGGATCCTTGATCAGCCCGTAGATCTCGCGCCCCTCGTGGTCCTCCGGCAGGTACTCCGTGATCGGCAGCCCCTCCTCGTTGACGAACAGCAGGCAGTGGCAGTACTTGTACTTCTGCATCTCCTCGCAGGCACAGATCCAGGTGCTGCGCTTCGCCTCCGCCGCCTTGTCGTCGTAGAAGTTGCACGGGCACAGCGGCCGCCCCAGCTCGTCCATGTGCTTCGCCAGGCCGATGACCAGGAACTCCGTGATCTCCGGGTGCGGGTGCAGGAACGTGCCGCTCTTCTCGGCGAAGTGCGTCACGTACTTCTGCATCTTGGCCACGTTCTTGGGCGAAGCCTGGCTGCGGTCCTCATCACTCGGCTGATCGAGCGGCATCTGGTACTCCTTGTGCAAGCAGGCGCGGGGTCGCGGCCCGGAGGCCGTCTGGCCACTGGCCTGCGTAGCACCCTACCACAGCGTCCGCCGCGAGGCACCGCCCGTGCTTGCAGCGCGGCACGGGCGTATGATGGCTGCACCGGCAAGGAGGAGGGACGTGCTTCGGTCGCAGTACACAACCCACATCGCGGCGCCGCCGGTGGCGGTCTGGGGCGTGCTGATGGACGTCCAGCGGTGGCCGGAGTGGACGCCGACGATGCGCCGGGTCGAGCGCCTGGACGACGGCGCGTTCGGAGCCGGCAGTCGCGCGCGCATCACCTTGCGCGGCATGCCGCCCGGCGTCTGGCGCGTGTCGCAGTTCACCGGCGGGAGCAGCTTCACGTGGCAGACCGAGACGGGCCTACGCATCTCCGCCATGCACACGCTCGAAGCGGAGGACGCCGGGACGCGGCTCACACTGGCTACCGAGGCGAGCGGCCTGCTCGCGGTCGCGTTCGCCCCGCTGGTGCTCTGGCTCTCGCGCCGCAACCTCCGGCGCGAGGCGCACGGGCTGAAGCGCCACTGCGAGGCGCTAGAGCCGGCGTGACCGTGTGCCCCGGAGCGTCGCGCCGGGCCATCTCGAACGGCGCCACCGGATTTGGGCGAGGACGAAGTGGCCGGGGATGACGCGTGACTGACATCGCAGCCGGGTTGGGGATCGTCGTACGCAGCGCGGACGCGGAGCAGCTGACGATCGCCGGCAACGTGACGCGGCTGCTCGCCGAAGGCAGCCGCACAGGCGGCGCGTTCAGCGCGGTCCGCGCCACACTCGAGCCCGGCGCCGACGGCGCGCGGCCGCACCATCATGCCCGAGCATCGGAGCTGTTCTTCGTCATCCAGGGCGCCGTCGACATCCTGATCGGCGACGCGGTGGTGACGGCGCGCGCCGGCGACCTGGCCGTCGTAGCGCCGCGGGCGATGCACGCCTTCGCCAACGGCAGCGCGTCGGAGGCGCTCGACGTGCTGATCGTCTTCGGCCCGGGGATTGAACGGTTCGACTACTTTCGCCTGCTTCGCGACGTCGTCGCCGGGAAGGCATCCGTTGCCGACGTGCTTGCGACGCAGGCGCGGTTTGACAACTGGTTCGGCGAGAGCCCGGCGTGGGCGACCCACCGGAGCGCGTCCGGCCGAAGCGGCGGATAGCACCGGCCGGACGGACGAGCCCAGCCCCCGTCCGGCCGGCCTCAGCTGCGGGGCACCGGCATCACGCGCGGCGGCGCCGTGTCAGGTACCAACCGGCCGAGGCGGCGAGCATCAGCGCCACCGCGCCGCCGACACCCGCGTACCAGGCGATCCCGGAGCCGGAGCCGCCGGATGATGACCGGACCTGCGCCAGCGTCGCCGCGTCGGGCGCCTCCGCCACGCCGCCAACGCTTGTCGCCTGCGTGATGGTCACGTCGCCCATCACCGCGCCGTCCAACCATGTCGCGCAGGCCGCGCACAGCCCGGCCAGTCCGGGCGGCCCCCTGAACTGGATCATCAGCGTCCCCGCCGAGGCGCACTTCACTGTCCAGTCAACCCAGAACTGGTCCACAGCCGCGCCAAAGAACGGGCCCATCGTCGAGGCGGGCGCGTTCGGCGCGCTCAGGGCCGGGGCGCCGCAGCTCGGCGGGTTGACCAGCACGGCCGGCGTGTTGACCTGGCCACCGGCGCCGGGAATGGTGATGCACACGCTGTCGTACGGCCCGCCCGCGGGCACCACCGCCGACGCCGTGTAGACGATGGGTGCGAGCATCAGCGGCGCAGCGGGGCACTGCGCGGGCCAGACCGTCGCATCGGTGATGATGCCGGAGGGCCCCCATACGGCCGCACCCGTCTGCCGCCCGAGCGGGATCCCCGGCATCCCCATGAACTGGAGGACGACGGACTGACCGCCGGCGACGCAGGACACGCCCCAATCCGCCCAAGCCATGCTCCCGCCGGCGCCCACGGCTGGCGGCGCGAGCGCGGGGCACGCCGGCGGCGCTTGCACCACCGTGCCGCTGTTCAACGTCCCGCCGGTACCGGCAAGGTTGATACAGATGCCGCTCGCGAGCGCGCCGACCGGCAGCGTGGCCACCATCCGGTAGGGAGTGGTGCCGATGCCGGGGGCGGCCGGGCACGGTGGCGGCGGCGCTGCCTGCGCGGAAAGCGGCGTCTGTATCGCGCCGGCCACCAGCGCCAGCGCGAGCACAGCCGCGGCCACGGTTGTCATCAGGATGCGACTGGTCATGGTGCGAGCCTCCTTCTCATGCGTGGACGCGTGACGCGAGCGGCCGCGGGCCGCCCACCGGTGGCCGACCGCCGCGATGCGAGATCTGTGTTGACTTCCCGGACGAGCGCAGACCCACCACGGCGATGTCCCGTGCGGCGGACAGCCGGCCGCCCGAGCTTCCCCAGACGCGCGGAGAACAAGCCGGAGTGCGGCGATTATTCGCCGGAGATCGCAAATTGTCAACACTGATTGAAGAACTCTCATGCGGGGTGGACAACGGTCCAAGCCGCCGGCGATCGGTGACGTCCACCATGCGGGTTTGATGGCCCGTGATCGCGGCGTATCCTCACTCCGTCATCGTCGCGGTACCCCGGCACCGTAGCTCTCGCAACGCGCGCCGGATGGCCGCCGCCCGAGCCGGCACTGCCGCGCTATGTCCTCAGCGGACGCTCGAGGTGAACATGATCACGATGTACGGCACGCTCTGGTGCAGCGATTGCAAGCGCACCAAGCAGTTCTTCGGGGAGCAGCGCGTCCCGTACGCATTCGTCGACATTGACGGCAACGCAGCCGGCCTTGCCGTGGTGGAGGAGGCGAATGAGGGGAAGCACGTCATCCCGGTGCTCGTGTTCGAGGACGGCTCCACGCTCGTGGAGCCCTCGAACGCCGACCTGGCGGCGAAACTGGGACTGCGGACCACCGCGCGGCGCAGCTTCTACGACCTGATCGTCGTCGGCAGCGGCCCCGCCGGACTGACGGCTGCGCTGTACGCCGCGCGCGAGGGGATCGACACGCTCGTCATCGAACGCGCCGCTGTCGGGGGCCAGGCGGGCGTGACCGAGCGGCTGGATAACTTCCCCGGCTTCCCGGAGGGGGTGACCGGCGCCGAGTTCGCCGACCGGCTACGCCGTCAGGCCGAGCGCTTCGGCGTGGAGATCCTCACCGCGCAGGAGGTCACCGGCATTGGGGCCGACGGAGGCTATCGGACGGTGCGCACCATGGACGGCATGGAATACCGGGCATGGGCCGTGCTGCTGACGTTGGGTTCGACCTATCGGCGGCTGGGGGTGCCCGGAGAGGACGACTTCATCGGCGCCGGTGTCCACTTCTGCGCGACCTGCGACGGCGCCTTCTATCGCGACAAGGACGTCCTTGTCGTCGGCGGTGGCAACTCCGCCGGCGAAGAGAGCATCTTCCTCACGAAGTTCGCCCGCCACGTCACCATCGCCACCCGCGACACCCAGCTCAGCGCCAGCCGCGTCGTCGTCGAGAAGGTGGCGGAGCATCCGCGAATCGACGTGATTACGGGCGTCACGCCTGCCGAGTTCCGCGGGCAGGGCAAGCTCGAGACGGTCGTACTGCGCGAGATCGCGACCCGCGCCACGCGCGAGGTCACGCCGGCGGGCGTCTTTGTGTTCATCGGGCTGACGCCCAACACCGGCATCCTCGGCGATGTGCTGCGCCTCGACGCGAACGGGTTCGTGGAGACAGACGGCACGCTCACGACGAGCATGGCGGGCGTATTCGCGGCGGGCGACTGCCGCGCCGGCAGCACCAAGCAGGCGGCGTCCGCGGCCGGCGAAGGCGCCGCGGTGGCACTCGCCATCCGCCGCTACCTGCAGCCGCTCACCAGCGGGATGCCGGACCACGCCGCGATGATGGAGGCGGCCGGGGCATAGCGCGCGGGGGCAAGGCGAGAGCCCCGCGCGATAAGCGTGGGGCTCTCATATACACCCTGGCAGTGGCCTATTTTCCACAGAGGATTGCTCCCCCAGTATCGTCGGCGCTGAGGCGTTTCACTTCCGTGTTCGGGATGGGAACGGGTGGGTCCACCTCGCTCTGACCACCAGAGCAGTATGCAATTGTCGGTGCGGCGGGCGCCGCTGGCCGGTGCCGGAGGCGGGTCCGGATGCGGATCATCCGGCGAGGGGCCTCCGGCGCGGCCGGAAAGACGTTGGTAGCGGGGGAAGGATTCGAACCTCCGACCTTCGGGTTATGAGCCCGACGAGCTGCCACTGCTCCACCCCGCGACGCGCACGGTGTCTAGGGAAACGCTACGTTGGTACACCGTCCACCGCAAGGGGCGGGGACGGATCGCGCCGGGAATTCAATGTAGGTCAAGCCCTCGACCATTAGTACGGCTTAGCTGAACACGTTACCGTGCGTACACCTGCCGCCTATCAAACGGGTCGTCTGCCCGTGGTCTTACCTGGTTACCCAGTGGGAGATCTCATCTTGAGGTGGGCTTCGCACTTAGATGCCTTCAGCGCTTATCCCAACCAGACTTGGCTACCCGGCAGTGCTCCTGGCGGAACAACCGGCACACCAGAGGTCTGTCCACCCCGGTCCTCTCGTACTAGGGGCAGCTCCTCTCAAATCTCCTTCGCCCACGCCGGATAGAGACCGAACTGTCTCACGACGTTCTGAACCCAGCTCGCGTACCGCTTTAACCGGCGAACAGCCGGACCCTTGGGACCTACTTCGGCCCCAGGATGCGACGAGCCGACATCGAGGTGCCAAACCTTGCCGTCGCTATGGACGCTTGGGCAAGATAAGCCTGTTATCCCCGGGGTAGCTTGTATCCGTTAAGCCACGGCCCTTCCACTCGGAACCGTAGGATCACTTTGACCGACTTTCGTCCCTGCTCGACTTGTAGGTCTTACAGTCAAGCCCCCTTATGCCAATGCACGCGACGGGTGATTTCCATCCACCCTGAGGGGACCTTTGTACGCCTCCGTTACTCTTTAGGAGGCGACCGCCCCAGTCAAACTGCCCACCAGGCACTGTCCGTCTGCTTGATCAGACGTTAGAAGGTACATCAGGAAAGAGTGGTATTTCAACGTTGGCTCCACCGAGCCCGAGAGCCCGGCTTCATAGCCTCCCACCTATCCTACGCATTCCAGACACACCCCCAGTGCCAAGCTGCAGTAAAGCTCCACGGGGTCTTTTTGTCCTGGCGCGGGAAACCCGCATCTTCACGGGTACTTCAATTTCGCCGAGTCCCTCGTTGAGACAGCGCCCAGATCGTTACGCCATTCGTGCGGGTCGGAACTTACCCGACAAGGAATTTCGCTACCTTAGGACCGTTATAGTTACGGCCGCCGTTCACTGGGGCTTCGGTTCGAGCCGTGAAGCCCTCCCCTTAACCTTCCAGCACTGGGCAGGCGTCAGCCCCTATACATCCCCTTACGGGTTAGCAGAGACCTGTGTTTTTGTTAAACAGTCGCCTGGGCCAGCTCGCTGCGACCCCCGGGCG
Source organism: Dehalococcoidia bacterium (assembly GCA_035632115.1). Taxonomy (GTDB): domain Bacteria; phylum Chloroflexota; class Dehalococcoidia; order DSTF01; family JACRBR01; genus DASQHL01. The sequence goes on from DASQHL010000034.1 coordinate 15,230, forward strand.
CTCGCGGAGCAAGTCCGGTCACGTCCAAGGGTGCTCCTTCTCCCGAAGTTACGGAGCTAGATTGCCGAGTTCCTTAACGAGGGTTCTCTCGATCACCTCGGGGTACTTACCCCCACCTACCAGTGTCGGTTTGCGGTACGGGCACGTGCGACGCTAGCACCGAGGCTTTTCTCGCCGGCATAGACTTGGTGGAATCGCTTTGACCGAGGTCGCTGCTCTCCCCGGAGCCTCCGCTTAACCTGACCGCGGATTTGCCTGCGGCCAGACGCCTACGCTCCAGTGACGGACCATGTCCAATGGGCCCGCCCCACCTATCTTCCCGGGTCACCCCTGTGCCTTAAAACGCTCCGCACGTGGTGCAGGAATACTAACCTGCTGTCCATCGCCTACGGCGTTCGCCCTCGGCTTAGGCCCGACTAACCCTACGCGGATAAACCTTCCGTAGGAAACCTTAGGTTTACGGTGTGGCGAATTCTCATCGCCATTACGCTACTCATGCCAACATTCTCACTTCCGTCCGCTCCAGCACGGGTCACCCCGGCACCTTCACAGCGGGACGGAACGCTCCTCTACCACTGCCCTTGCGGACAGTCCACAGCTTCGGCGTCTGGCTTGAGCCCCGGTACATTGTCGGCGCAGAGCCACTCGACCAGTGAGCTATTACGCACTCTTTAAATGGTGGCTGCTTCTAAGCCAACATCCTGGTTGTTTCTGCAACTCAACATCCTTTGACACTTAGCCAGAACTGAGGGGCCTTAGCTGGTGGTCTGGGTTGTTTCCCTCTCGACCGCGAAACTTAGCTCCCGCGGACTCACTCCCGGGGTTCTTCCACCGGCATTCGCAGTTTGATTGGGTTTGGTAGGCGATTAACCCCCTAGCCCATTCAGAGCTCTACCTCCGATGGATAACGCCCGAGGCTGCACCTAAATGCATTTCGAGGAGAACCAGCTATCTCCGGGTTCGCTTGGCATTTCACCGCTATCCACAACTCATCCAATAGCTTTGCAACGCTAGAAGGTTCGGGCCTCCACGAGACATCACTCTCGCTTCACCCTGGCCATGGATAGATCACCCGGTTTCGGGTCTACTCCCAGCGACTGAACGCCCTATTCAGACTCGCTTTCGCTCCGGCTCCGTCAGTCTCCTGACTTAACCTTGCCACTGAAAGTAACTCGTTGGCTCATTCTTCAATAGGCACGCCGTCACGCACCCGAAGGCACGCTCCGACTGCTTGTAGGCACGCGGTTTCAGGGACTGTTTCATTCCCCTCCCGGGGTGCTTTTCACCTTTCCCTCACGGTACTAGTTCACTATCGGTCATCACGGGTATTTAGCCTTAGACAGTGGTCTGCCTGGATTCCCACGGAATTCCACGTGTTCCGTGGTACTCACGAACATGCACGGGAGGCACCGGCCGTTCCACGTACGGGACTGTCACCCTCTGCGGTGGCCCATTCCAGGGTCCTTCTGTTACGACGGTGCTTGGTTACTCCCTGCGGACCCGGCAGGATCCGCCGTGCTGTCGTACAACCCCGCCGATGCATAGGCCTGCCGGCCGTTCGGTCATCGGCGGTTTGGGCTGCTCCGCGTTCGCTCGCCGCTACTGACGGAATGCTTTCTTTTCCTCCGGGTACTTAGATGGTTCAGTTCCCCGGGTTCCCTTCATCGGACCTATGTGTTCGGTCCGCGATACCCGGACATGACTCCGGGTGAGTTGCCTCATTCGGGGATCCCCGGCTACGCCTGTTAGACGGCTGACCGAGGCTTATCGCAGTCTTGCCACGCCCTTCTTCGGCCCGTGATACCAAGGCATCCACCGCGCGCCCTTAGTAGCTTGACCTACATTAACTTCCACACGCGATTGAAGTACCAACGCGTTGTTACGTTTCCCTATTCAATTGGTAACGTGCGCGGCCCGCTGAGCCTCCCGCGCCACGCAGCGTGGCCCGGTCTCTGCGGTCCCCGGCGGACGGCCGGCCTCTCGAATCGATGCGCCGCATCGGCTGGAGAGGTCGGGCGTCGGCTGGTGCGGCGGGGTCCGTGCCCGCTGCTGGTCAAAGAAATCGGCCTGACGTTGCAGGCCGATCAGAGTCTGTCATCAGGGCGGATCGCTATTCAGTTGCGCGGGCGGTGTTCCTCATCAGCAATTCGTGTTCGCTTCGCTCGTCAGCCTGGATTCCTTTGTCTCGCTTGCCGCCGCAGTGTACTGCGGCGGCACGACCGCCGCAAGCGAAGCTGGTGGAGCCGAGGAGGCTCGAACTCCTGACCCCCT
>DASQHL010000034.1:20000-27702 GCA_035632115.1 Dehalococcoidia bacterium
CGGCCGCGTACCACGGCGCCCGCCGGCAGCCGCAGCGCCTCGCCCCGGACACCCGCCGCCGGGGTCACGCGCAGCGACCAGGCGCCGGCGACGCCTCCGAACGGCAGCGGCATCGCCAACGACGGGTCGACCGCCACCGCCCGCGGCGCGCCGGCCGAGACGACGACGGCGTCCGGGTCGACCGTCACCACGAGCCCGCGCGGGAGGTCGAACCGCGACCCCGTGCCCGCGGCGGCGGCGCGCTCGAGCAGCGCGTAGTGGCGGCGCTCGATGTCGCGCGCGTCGCCGAGCAGGCGGATGATCGCCAGCCGATAGGCGTACGGCGCGACGCCCGGCGGCAGCGCGCGCAGGGCGTCGCGCGAGAGGCACACCAATCCATCGTGCGGCGCGTCATCCAGCAGCGCCGGCGCGGCGGCGGCATCGAGCGCGGCGGCGCAGGCGCGCGCGTCGTCGGCCAGGCGCAACAGCGCCTCGCGTGCGCCGGGCGCGGCCGCCTCGATGCGCGGCAGCAGCTCGTGGCGCACGCGGTTGCGCAGGAACGCCGGCTCCTCGTTCGTCGGGTCGTCGGCGTAGACGAGCGACATCGCCGCGCAGCAGGCGCGCGTCTCCGCGCGCGAGACGCCGAGCAGCGGCCGCAGCAGCCGCGGCCCCGCGCCGGACGGCCACGGCGCGTCGGCGGCCATCCCGGCGAGGCCGTGGAGGCCGGCGCCGCGCAGGCTGTGCATCACCACCGTCTCCGCCTGGTCGTCTGCCGTGTGGCCCGTGACGACGGCCGCCGCCCCGCATCGACCGGCGACGGCGCGCAGGAAGGCGTAGCGGGCGCTTCGTGCCGCCGCCTCACCGGCGCACGGTGCATCCCAGGCGCCGGCCTCCAGGGGCAGGCCGTAGCGGGCGCACAGCGCATCGACCGCGGCCCGTTCGCGCGCGGCGGCCTCCGCGCCCCGCAGACGGTGGTCGAAGTGCGCCACGACGGCGCTCCCCGGTGCGACGAGCCCCGCCTCGCACAGGAGCGCCACCATCGCCGTGGAGTCGCCGCCACCCGACGCCGCGAGCACCAACCGCACGCCGGCGGGCCACCGGCCCCCGGCCGCCTCCCGCACCCGCGCCACAAGCCTGCCCGGCGTCCTGTCCATGGCGGCATCGTAGCGCCTCAGGGCGCGGGTGCGAGCAATCTCCACCCCCGGGGGCCTCAGGATCTTCCCCTAAGGGACCGATCCTCTTACGAGACGGAAGGGGGCCCTTGAAGACGCTCTTGCTGGGGATCTTCGTGTGCCTGCTGCTGGGCGGCGGCGTCATCGCCAGCTGGGTGGCGATGAACTACTTCAACGCGGGCGGCGTCGGCACGCCCGCGCACGCCGGCGCGCTCTCGAACGGGCACCCGGAGAAGTGCACCAACGTGAACTTCAGCGTGAAGCCGCGCAGCGAGGCGACGCGCTCGATCCCGCTCGACCACGGGACGCTGCTGCGCGGCACGTTCGAGGCCGACGGCGGCTTCGGGCGGGTCGACGTGATCATGCGCATCCTGGACCCCCAGGGGCAGGAGATCCTCACGACGAAGCGCGTCTCCAACTACGACTTCAGCCTGCCGCCGAAGTACAAGGGCGACTACCGGCTGCAGTTCGACAACCGCTACTCGCTCTACACGTCGAAATCGATCGCGCTGTTCTACTGCATCGACAACGGCCAGCCGACGACGCCCGACGCCCCGTTCTTCCCGCGGCCGTCGTACTGACGTAGAACGTGGAACTGAGAACCCAGAACCTGGAACCTAGAACCGGGTGGCTGCGTCTTGGTTCTTGGTTCTAGGTCCTTAGTTCTTGGTTCTTAGGTTCTTAGTCCTTGGTCTCTGGTTCTTCGTCCCTGGTTCTCCGCTCGACCCGCACCGTCTTGAGGTCGTCGGCGATGAGGACGCCGGCATCGAGCAACGCCTTGGGCGCTTCGCCGCCGCCGATGTGCGTGAGGATGAACTTCGTGGACGGCGTGATGCTCTGGCGCAGCGACAGGATGTCGCGCGGGCTGAGGTGCGGGCCGCACTGCTCGCCCCAGCAGGAGCACTCGACGACGAACGCGTCCGCGCCGTCGGCGATCGGCACCAGGGCGTCGCACATCGTCGTATCGCCGGAGTAGGCGACGACGCCGTCCGGCGTCTCCACGCGGTAGGCGAAGCAGTCGAGGTCCGGCACGTGCTTGACGCGCCGTGACGTGAACGTGCAGCCGGCCGCCTCGCCGGTGACGCCGTCGAACGCCTCCACGAAGCGCAGCGCGTAGCCGCGGTTCCGCTTGCGGTACACGTTCGAGAATGCCAGCTCCGTCACGGCCTCCGTGCGCTTGGCGATGCCCGGCGGCCCGACGATCGTCAGGTCCTTCGTGCGCGGCGCCAGCTCCGCGTACTCCAGGAAGAGGAACGGCAGCCCGAAGAAGTGGTCGCCGTGGTAGTGGCTGATGAAGACCACCTCGATATCGCCGACGTCCCTGCCCAGCTTCTTCATGTGAGCGAGCAGCGTCGGCGGCGCGTCGAACAGGTACTTCTCGTTCGCCAGGAACGAGCTCCAGTAGCGGGTGGGGGCGAAGGCGTTGCCGGTGCCGATGAACGTGAGGTCGAGCGCCATGTCCCCCTACGCCGCCACGTACGCCCGGTGGACGCCGTCGAGGAAGCCCCAGAGCCCGTCCGCGCACTCCCGCGCCGAGGCGAGCACCGCCGCGCGCGAGCGGCCATCGCTGGCGTGACGCCGCACCATGCCCGCACCGACCTCCGCGTGGATCTCGTCGGCGCCGATGTGCACCTCGAAGAACTGGAGCGTGCGCTCGTCGCCGCGGCCGTAGAAGCGCTTGAGGCCGTCGATCTTCGTCTTCGCGACTTCCGGCACCTGAGACTCGTAGACGTAGAGCGCCGCGCAGGCCTCGGCGAACGAGCGGCGCATCGTCACGTCGCGGTACAGCTCGACGAGCCGGCGCGTCTCCGGCAGCGGCGCCGCCGCCGCCACCTCCGCGCGCGACGCGCCGACGCCCTCCGCGAAGCGCAGCCACAGCTCCGGGTGGTTCTCCGGGCCGCGCTCCTCTTCGATCAGGTTCTCCAGCAGCTCCTGGCGCTCGCCCTGGTCCGGGCAGATGGCGTGGGCGCCGCTGACGTACTGGGGGAAGGCGAGGACGTGGTGGTAGTACTGGCCGGCGTACCCCCGCAGGTGCTCCAGCGTCAGCTCGCCGCGTTGCCACGCCTGGTAGAACGGGTGATTGAGCAGGCTGCGGTCTTCGATGATCCGGCGCACGTCGTCGATGATGTCGGTGGTGGCGACCAAGGGGGTTCGCTCCTCGCTGTCCCGCGACGGGGCCCGGCGGACGGAGGAGTTATAGCAGCCCGATCGGCGTCGGACTAGGCGCCCGGCGCGGGTGCAGTCGCGTTCATGAAGCGCGGTGCACCGACACGGCGTAGCCGCCCGCCGCGTCCCACGCGCCGCACTCCCACGTCGACCAGCGCTCGGCGAGGCGCAGGCCAGCGGCCGCGGCCAGCTCGTCGTAGCGGGCGAGCGTCAGCCGGCCGGGCAGGAGCTGGAAGCCGGCGATCAGCGCGCCGCCCGGCGCCAGGTGGCGCGCCATGTTCGCGACGACGGCGCCCTCCGTGCCGGGCGCCAGGAAGATCATCACGTTGCCCGCCAGCACGACCGCATCGAACGCGCGCCCCATCTCGACGTCCTGGAGGTCGGCGAGCCGCCAGTCCACGTCCGGCGCCTTGCGCCGCGCCGTGGCCAGCATCTCCGGGTCGATGTCCACGCCCGCGACCGCGCAGCCGCGGCGCGCCAGCTCGCGGCCGACGCGGCCGGTGCCGCAGCCCGCATCCAGCACGGACGCCGGTGCGAAGCGGCCGACGAAGTCCGCCTCGCCGTGGACGTGCTCGCCGGCGGCGGCGCGGCGCTCGTACGTGGCGTCGTAGTCGTCGCCGGAGGCGGTGCGCGTGCGGAGCCAGCGGTTGCCGGGGTCCTGCGTCATGCATCGATCGTAACGGAAGAGGGGCCGCATTGCTGCGGCCCCTCTCGAACTTCTCCTAACGATGGGAGCGATCAGGTGATCGTGATGGTCACGCTGGTCGCCGCGGTCGTACCGGCGATATTGCTCGTAGCGGTCAGCGTGTACGTGCCGGCCACGGTGATGTTGCAGCCGGTGAAAGTGGCCACCCCGCTCGATACCACCACCGCCGCCGTACAACCGGCGAGCGCCCCGGTGCCGGTGACGATCGTGCGCGTGAGTGTGATCGTACTCGCGCTGTCGCCAGTTACGGTCGTGCCGTCACCGTTCCTCAACGTGACGACGGGCTGCGGGGCAAGAGCGGCGTTAGCCGCCGCGCCGCCGGGCTGGGTCGTGAACACGATCTGCGGCACAACGTTGAACGCGCTGCCCGCCACGCCGGGGATCGCGCCCGGAGCATTGGTCGTCCCGGTCAACACTTCGCCGTTGCCGACCTTGCTTATGCTGCAACTAGAGAACACCGCCACGCCGGCGCTGACGACGTCCGTGTTCACACCGCCCAGGCAGGTAAGCGTGCCGCCGCCCGGGTTCGTGGTGAGCGCGAGTGTGACGGTGCTGGAGTTGTCGTTCCAGACAACGTTACCCGCGCCATCCAGTTCGGTCAGCTTCGGCTGAAGGGTAAACGCAACGCCGGACGTGCTGGTCCCGGGCTGTTGCGTCCAGGTAAGGGACGCCACCGGCCCCGCGTTCACGTTGAACGGGCTGCTCGAGAATGTACTTGGGCTAATCGCGGCGCTGAACGCAGTCAGCTGCAAGCCCACGCCTGCCTTGCTGACGCTACAGCCCGTCCACGTAGCGATACCGTTGACGGCGTTTACCGTCAGGTTGCCGGGGTTCGTGCAGGTGACTGTAACGCCCGGCGTGTTCACCCCTAGCGTGACCGCTGCCGTGCTACTGGTCACCGTGACGCCGTACGCGTCCTGAACGGCGACAGATGGGGATGTGGTGAAGGCGACGCCGTACGCAGGCGACGCCGTTGAGGGGACCGGCTGCACCACGAAGCCGAGCTTCGTGGCCGCGCCCGGCGTGGCGTTCGGCGTGGGCGTCGCGAGGCTCGGCGTGTTGGAGAGCGACTGCGCGACGGGCAGCGTCGGCACGCCGTTCTTGAAGCCGTCGATGTAGATGTTGACGTAGCTCACCGTCGTCGTCGAGTCCGGCACCGTCATGCTGACCGTGAACGTCGAGTTGGCGTTCTGGCTGAGGTTCGGCATGGTCTGCTGCAGGCCGACGACGACGACGTTGCCGCTGGTGTTGTAGACCACGGCGCAGGCGTTCGGCGCGGTCAGAGTGGTGCTGTCCGTGTTGGTGAACGTGCCGTTCACCGTCAGCGCCGTGCCGAGGCGGTTCACCGTGACGTTGCTGATCGTCCCGGAGCCGACGGCCGCCGTGCCGACCTGGAACGTCGAGTCAAAGTTGACGCGCGCCAGCCCCGTCGCGACCTGCGCCGACGAGTAGCTGCTGGTGGCGGAGAAGTAGTTGGTGCCGCCGTTGGGCAGCGTGCGCAGGCACGGCTGGACGATCTTGGCCTCCAGCAGGTTGTTGCCGGAGTCCAGGAACGCGACCTTGACGTTGTGCTGGAGGATGTTGGCGCCGCTGTTGTTCTGCACCGCGCCGGCGAAGACGGCGTTGCTGCCGACGGGCGTGAGCGAGATGTTCGTGATGGTACAGGTGCCGGCAAACGCGACGAGCGCCGCGAGCGCCAGCGTGGCGATGAAGAACTTTCTCAAGGGGAACCTCCTTGTTACGGCAGGCGGCCGCCTGCAACTGTCCTGATGACGGGATCTCGGACCGGTGTTACAACGCCTGGCGGCGCCGAAAGGTTACCCGCATAGCGCATGAATATGCGCGGGAGACCCCTCGCAATCGCGGCTCCTTTCTGTACCCTGCCAGCGGCCATCCTAACATAGATGATCGCGCGCACGCACCGGCGGCGCGGCGTCTCCTCCGTTCATGATCGGCCATTACAGAACCATAGCGTGTGTTAAACTCGCCGCAGAGGGACCGATGCCCACGCTCCGTATCCTGCCGCTCGATGTCACGATCGACGCCGCGGACGGCGCGACGGTGATGGGCGCGGCGCAGGCCCTCGGCTACTACTGGCCGACGACCTGCGGCGGCGAAGGGCGCTGCACCACGTGCGCCTGCGAGGTGATCGAGGGCGCGGCGGCGCTGTCGCCCATGGGTCGCACCGAGGAGCGCTCGCTCGTCGATGAGCGCGGGCCGTCGGTGCTGCGCACGCCGGTGCGTCTGGCCTGCCAGGCGCGCGTCAGCGGCGACGCCGCGGTCGTGATCCGGAAGCCGGGGGTGCGGCCACCCGGCGCGTGACACAGAGGAGCGGGACATGGCCTACGTGATCACGGAGCCCTGCATCGGCACGAAGGACGCCTCCTGCGTGGACGTCTGCCCCGTCGACTGCATCTACACCCGCGAGGACGACCCGCAGTACTACATCGACCCCGATACGTGCATCGACTGCGCGGCCTGCGAGTCGGTCTGCCCCGTGAACGCGATCTACTTCGAGGACGACGTGCCGGCGGAGTGGAAGCAGTACGTCGGGGTCAACCGCGCCTTCTTCAAGGACGTGCCGGCAGGGGAGCGCACGTTCCGGCCGCGCACGCAGCGCACCTCGTCGTAGGCGTGCCCGCGCTCAGACAGTGAGCCGCTGACTCAGCGCCCGTGCGCGGGCGCCTGCGGGCCGTGCCGGCCGCGCAGCTCGTCGCGGACCGCGCGGTACTGCTCCTGGTCGATCTCGCCGGCCGCCAGCCGCCGGGCCAGCGTTTCCTCCGGTGCTTCGCCGCCGGAGCGATCGTCACGCGCGCCGCCGCGGCCGATGCCGCTGAACAGCCACGCCGCCAGGGCGATCAGGCCGCCCCAGAACAGGATCATCGATAGCCACATGGCGATCCACCAGCCACCGCCCCAGCCACCTGCATCCCACATCATCACGCACCTCCGAGTCTTTCTGCACGCAGTATGGGCCACCCCGAGGCGTTCGGTTAGTGCCGTCCGGCGCCACCACCGCCGCCGGACGGCCGGTTTCGCGCGGCCGCGGCGAAGCTCCCGGGCGGCGGGATCCCGTAGATGACACAGATGAGACAGATGTTGCGTGATAAGGTCGCGGCCGCCTGGCGTCTTTGCGTGGCGCCTTCTATTGCAACGCGATCCGCACCTGTGTAGAGTGGCGTGGGTGGCGGGACGGTGTTTGGAGAGGGCGGCCTAACGGCGTGTCCAGATTCCCGCGTCCCTCGCTGATGCCGCTTCTCCTCGGCGCCGCCGTGCTGCTGGTGGTGTACCTCACCTTCTCATCGGCGCGCTACGTCATCCACAACTACCAGCTCCACCAGCAAGAGCAGCAGGTCCGCAACGACCTCGCCCGGCTCCAGAAGGACAACCAGCAGCTCACCGCCGTGCGCGACTACCTGAAATCGGACGAGTACGTGGAGGACGTCGCGCGGCGCACGCTGGGGCTCGTGAAGCCCGGCGAGACGCTCGTCATCGTCTCCGGCACGACGCCCGTCGCGTCCACGCCCACGCCGGGGAACCTCGTACAGCGCACGCCCGAGCCGGCGTGGTGGAAGTCGCTGTTCGGACCCGGCGGCGCCCCCGTGCCGACGCCCACGCCTTAGATCGGTGGCCGGTGGTCGGTGGTCGGTGGTCGGTGGTCGGTGGTCGGTGGTCGGTG
>DASQHL010000035.1:0-4807 GCA_035632115.1 Dehalococcoidia bacterium
CATCCTGCTGGCGGCGTTCACGATCATTTTCCTTCTGGCGGTGGGGACAATCCGGCCGTTCGTGAGCTACGTCGGAGGCACCGTGACGACGACGGCCCTGGTGGCGCTGCTGGTCTGCCTCATCCCGACGACGATCGGCGGGCTGCTGTCCGCGATCGGCATCGCCGGCATGGACCGGATGGTGCAGCGCAACGTGCTGGCGATGTCCGGCAAGGCCGTCGAGACGGCGGGCGACATCGACACGCTGTTGCTCGACAAGACGGGAACGATCACGTTCGGCAACCGGCTGGCGGCGGAGTTCATCCCCGTCGGCGGACACAGCGAGCGGGACGTGGCACTGGCCGCGCTACAGTCGTCGCTCGCAGACGAGACGCCGGAGGGGAAGTCCATCGTGGACCTCGGCCGCCGGATGGGCTACCACGCCGTGCAGGCCATCGACCCAAACGCCGAGCTGATCCCGTTCAGCGCCGAGACGCGGATGAGCGGCATTCACACGAACGGGCGTCAGATCATGAAGGGCGCCGTCGATGCCGTCTCGAAGCTGGCGAGGAACGTCCCGTCCGACCTCGAGACGGTGTCGACCCGGATTGGCATGGCAGGGGGTACCCCGCTCGCCGTCGCCGACGATGACGAGATCCTCGGCGTGATCTATCTGAAAGACACGGTGAAGCCGGGGATCCGGGCGAAGTTCGAAGAGATGCGTCGCGCGGGTATCCACACGATCATGGTCACCGGCGACAACAAGCTGACGGCGGCGACGATCGCCGCTGAGGCCGGTGTCGACGACTTCATCGCCGAGGCGAAGCCGGAAGACAAGATGCGGCTGATCCGCGAGGAGCAGGCGAAGGGGCGGCTCGTCGCGATGACCGGCGACGGCACGAACGACGCGCCGGCGCTCGCGCAGGCGGACGTTGGCGTGGCCATGAACAGCGGGACCGCCGCGGCGAAAGAAGCGGCGAACATGGTCGATCTCGATTCGGACCCGACGAAGCTGGTCGAGGTGGTCGCCGTCGGCAAGCAGATGCTGATGACCAGGGGGGCGCTCACAACGTTCAGCATCGCCAACGACGTCTCCAAGTACTTCGCCATCATTCCGGCTATGTTCGTCGGCGTCTACCCGCAGCTCGACAAGATGAACGTGATGCGGCTCTCGACGCCACAGAGCGCGATCCTGTCGGCCGTGATCTTCAACGCGCTGATCATCATTGCGCTCGTGCCACTTGCGCTGCGTGGCGTGACGTATCGTGCCGCCCCGGCGGCGTCGATCCTTCGGGGGAACCTGCTGATCTACGGCGTGGGCGGGATCATCGCGCCGTTCGTCGGCATCAAGCTCATCGACCTGCTGCTGGTGCTGCTGCACCTGAACTAGGACGGAGGCAATCGCGTGCTTCGGACCACCTTGCTCGACCTGCGGACGGCGATCGTCTCGTTCGTGCTCCTCAGCGTGTTGCTGGGCCTGGCCTACCCGTACGCGATCACCGGCGTCGCACAGGCGGTCTTCCACCGCCAGGCGAACGGCAGCCTCGTCTCGGTCAGCGGACAGGACGTGGGCTCGTCCCTCGTGGGAGAGAACTTCAGCTCACCCGCCTACTTCCACCCCCGGCCGTCTGCCGCTGGCAAGGGCTACGACGGCACCTCCTCGTCCGGATCGAACCTCGGGCCGTCAAGCAAGGCCCTCGCGACTGCGGTGGCGGGATATGCGCAGCAGGTGCGCCAGGACAACGGGCTCGCGGCCGACGCGAAGTTGCCCGTCGACGCGGTGACGGCATCCGGGAGCGGGCTGGACCCGCACATCTCGCCAGACTACGCCCAGCTGCAGGTGGCACGCGTGGCGCACGCGCGCGGGGTCTCGGACGATCAGGTACAGAAGCTCGTTCAGCAGAATACGGACGGATCAACGTTCGCTGTGCTGGGAGAACCCCGCGTCAACGTGTTGAGGCTGAACGTCGCGCTCGATAGCGCCTTCGGCGCGCCGCTGCCACAGCAGCCGACCCCAACGGCGGCAGCGTCGTCCCAAGCACCGTAGGGATGCCTCGAATGACTTCGCACAGGCGGTCACCGCGCCGGCTTCCCGCGCATACGGTGCACGCATGCGGCGATGTCGAGCTGGACGTCGACACGCGCATGGTGCATGTGGCCGGACGGCGGGCGATGTTGACGTTCGCCGAGTTCGAAGTGCTGCTACGGATGATCGAGGACCCGGGTCGCGTCCTAACGCGGGAAGTTCTTCGCGTGTTTCCGAGCGGCACCCTGCGGGCCGTCGACATCCAGGTCATGCGGCTCCGCCAGAAGCTCGCCGGGGCGGAGCGCTTCAGCATCGAAACGGTGCGGAACCTGGGGTATCGATGCTGCGATCCTTCGAAGTAGCGCCTCCCGCTCGCTGACGGTCGCTAAGCTAAGCCTCCGCTGCCGGCGAGATCGCGGGCACATGCCTCGCGCCGACGCCGACCGGGGTCGGCTGCATCACCGAGGAAGTGCGCGTACAAGCGATCCTGAGCATGGCGACCGTGAACAAGCCCGCGGACGCGACTGTCTAGCTGACAGCGCTGCCATCTCTGTCGAGCACATATCGATGGTTGATGACCGTCACCCGATCCTCGTTCAAGAACGCGAGCTTCAGGCGCGTACCTGTCATGTGGTGCAGCCCGCGGACGAAGGGCCATTGCCACCACTCGCTTGGGGCTGTCCATTCCGGGATGACCAACTCCACTTGGATGCCAGGGTCCGCCGCGAGCATGCCATGGACGTAGTCGACGAGATCGCCGATGATGTTCCCCCCGCCGAACTCACTGGGCAGGCTGACGAGCGCGATGCCCAGCTCGTCGAATCCGTGCTGGTCCCATTGCCGGCGCAGGGCGTCCGAGCCGATGGCACCGGTGTCGACGTGCACGGCTCGTTGGGCGAAGCCACGGCCGCCTGTCTGCAACATCTCACGCAGCGCCGGCAGGCTGTGCCGGTCGAGACTGCCAATGGCCAGCAGCCTGATGCGGCGCAACGGTGAGTCCAAGAATCGTTCGATGTCGAGGTCGCCGAGTGCAAGTCGCTGGCGAACCGACTTGTAGTGATGGTGGATGCGGAAGAACACCACCACCAGCGTCGGCACCAGGATCACGGTCACCCATGCGCCCTCGGTAAACTTGGCGTAGGCGAAGATCACCACCACCACGGCGGTCACCACCGCACCCAGCGCATTGATCGCCATCTTCCAGCGCCAGTGCGGATCGTGCTCGAGCGTCGTCACGATCACGCCCTCCGGCGAATAGCTTGGCACGCGCTCGCCAGGACGCAGCTTGGACGTCTTGCGCCAGCGGATCACCATGCCCGTCTGGCTGATCGCGAACGAGAGGAACACCCCGATCGCGTAGAGCGGGATCAGCCGCGTCACGTCGGCCTGGAACACCACGATCAGCAGGCCCGATGCCAGCGACAACACCGTGATGCCGATCCCGTACACCAGGCGGTTGTCGCGGTCCGTCATCCACTGCGGCAGGAACCCGTCGCCCGCGTGCAGCGCCGCGAGCCGCGGGAAGTCCTGGAACGACGTATTCGCCGCCATCACCAGGATCGCCGCCGTGCCGAAGATCACGGCCACGTAGAACGGCGAATGCGCGCTGAACACCGTGCGCCCCAGCTGCGAGATGACCGTCTCCGACGTGCTCGGCTGCGCGTGCGCCACCAGCGCCAGCCGCGTGATCCCTACGAACATCACCCCCAGCAGCCCGATCATCCAGATCATCGTCGTCGCCGCGTTGCGTGACTTCGGCTCCTCGAACGCCGTGATCCCGTTGCTGATCGCCTCCACCCCCGTCGCTGCTGTGCTCCCGCTCGCGAACGCGCGAAGGATCAGGAACAGCGTCAAGCTCTGGCCTCCCTGGATCACGTCATGCACGCCCTGCACGTTATGCAGTCCGCCGGTCATCGACTTGGCGAACCCCACCCCCAGCATCAGCAGCGTCGCCGCAAGAAAGAAGTACGTCGGCGCCGCGAACGCCCGGCCAGACTCGCGCACGCCCCGCTTGTTCACGTACCACATGAACACCAGCACCAGCACGCTCGCGATGATCCGTGCGTTCGTGTCGAACGCCGGCACCGACGGCAGGAACTGGTGCATCCCGCTCGCGAAGTTCGCCACACCGGACGCGATGCTCACCGATACCGTCAGGATGTAGTCCGTCAGCAGCGCCGCCCCGGCCAGCTGCGCTACGCCTTCGCCGATGTTGTCGCGCGCCACGATGTACGCGCCTCCGCCGTTCGGATACGCGAAGATGGTCTGCCGGTAGCTCAGCAGCAACACCACCAGCATGCCCACGATCAGCATCGAGATCCACATGCTGTGGAAGAAGTAGGCGGCGCCCGCCAGCGCCAGCACCTTCAGGATCTCCTCCGTGGCGTACGCCACCGAGGACAGCGCATCGCTGGCGAACACCGGCAGCGCGTACTTCTTCGACAGGACCTGGTGCGGCAGCTCGCGCCGCCGCAGCGGCCGTCCGAACGGACGCCGGATCATGTCGAGCGCCACACTCACAGACCCGCCCTGTCTACAAGGATCTTTCCCGGCGCCCGCCGCAGGAGTTCGTCGACCACCTCGCTGCTCGACGTCGACCCGTCGGCCGCACCGCGATTCGCGACGACGATGAGGTCGGCGTTGAGTTCCTCCGCAGTGGACAGGATGGAGCCCGCAATCGTGCGACCGCCGATCAATCGACGCCTTGGAGGCGGAAGGCCGTGGCGCTGGACGATCGCATCTCCGAGGCTCAACGCGCGCTCACCTCGCTTCACCAGCTCGTTAGGCGGGCTGTCGAGCGGG
>DASQHL010000036.1:0-2612 GCA_035632115.1 Dehalococcoidia bacterium
GGCGTCGTCGTCGAGCGGCCAGGCGTCAGCACCGACGAGAGGGACGAATGCGCAGGGGCCGAGGCGCGCGAGCTCGACGCCGTGTGACGTGTTTGTGACACGCACCAGCTCTTGCGCGCGGAGCGAGCCGACGGGGAGGACGAGGCGTCCGCCGGGAGCGAGCTGGTCGATGAGGGAGCGCGGCACGTGCGGCGCGGCCGCGGCGACGACGATGGCGTCGTAGGGCGCATCTTCGGCGCGGCCGAGGGTGTCGCCCGCGAGGTACGCGCGGATGTTGGCGCAGTTGATCGACGCGAGCACCGACCGGGCGGCGGCGAGCAGATCCGGCAGGCGCTCGACGGTGATCACGTCGCGGGCGAGGCGGGAGAGCACGGCGGCCTGGTAGCCGGAGCCGGTGCCAACATCGAGGACGCGATCGGTGGGGCGGAGGGAGAGCGCTTCGACCATGAGGGCGACGATCAGGGGCTGAGAGATCGTCTGACCCTCGCCGATGGGGAGCGGCCGGTCGTCGTAGGCGAAACGCGCGAGATCGGGCGGGACGAATCGCTCACGGGGGACGGCGGCGACCGCAGCGATCACGCGGTTGTCGGCGACGTGGAGGCGGAGCAGGTCGAGCATGCGGGCGCGGGCGGGGGCCAGCGCCGGGTCGAAGCCGCCGGCCACCTCGGGGTCCATCAGATCCCCGCTTTCACGCGCTCGGCCAACAGCTTCGTGAAGCCGACGGTGGAGGCGATCTCGTCGAGCGGGGCTTCGCGGATGCCGCGGACGGAGCCGAACTTGCGGAGGAGGGCCTTCTTGCGGCGGGGGCCAACGCCGGGGATGGCATCGAGCGCGGAGGTCATGCCGGCCTTCGCGCGGACGGTGCGGTGGTAGGTGATAGCGAAGCGGTGGGCCTCGTCTCGGACGCGCTGGACGAGATACAGCGCCTGGGAGGCGCGCGGGAGGACGACGGGCTCGGAGAGATCCTGGACGTAGATCTCTTCGTGCTGCTTGGCGAGGCCGACGGTGGGGATCTGCTTGACGCCCATCTCGCGCATGACGTCTGTGACGGCGGAGAGCTGGCCCTTGCCGCCATCGATGATGACGAGGTCCGGGAGGGCGGCGAAGGATTCGTCGGCGGCGGGCGCGGATACGGCGAGGGGCTGGCCATCGACGGCGGGAGCGGTGGCGCCGGTCTCATCGAGCAGGCGCTCGCGCGCGCGCCGGAAGCGGCGGCGGAGGACCTCTGCCATGGAGGCGAAGTCGTTGGCGCCCTGGACGGTCTTGATGCGGAAGCGGCGGTACTCGCGCGGGCGGGGGTGGCCATCGACGAAGACGACCATGGAGCCGACGGAGGAGGTGCCCTGGATGTTGGAGATGTCGTAGCACTCGATGCGGCGCGGCGGGGTGGGCAGGTCGAGCTCGTCCTGGAGCTGTTCAAGGGCGGCCTTCGTCTTGCCGGTATCGGCGAGCCACTTGACGCGCGCCATATCGAGCGATTCCTTCGCGTTCGCGGTGGCCATCTCGACGAGGCGGCGGCGCGCGCCGCGCAGGGGCGCGATCAGCTCAACGTTCGTGCCGCGGCGTTCGCTGAGCCAGGCCTCGATCAGTTCGCGTTCGGGCAGCTCCAGCGGGACGACGACGCGCCGGGGGATGTAGGTGGCGGACTCGTAGAACTGCTTGACGAAGCTGGCCATGACGTCGGCGTCGCTCTCGCCTTTCGCGCCGTCGAGCGTGAAGCTATCGACGCCGATCATGCGGGTGCCGCGGACGAAGAGGACCTGCACGACGGCTTCGTCATCGCCGCGCGCGAGTCCGAAGATGTCGTCATCGGCGGCGCGGGTGCTGGCGACGGCCTGGCGCTCTGTCACGCGATCGATCGCCTGGAGCTGGTCGCGGATGCGGGCGGCGCGCTCGAACTCCATGGCATCGGAGACGACGGCCATCTGGCGCTTGAGGTCGCGGACGACCTCCTCGGTGCGGCCCTCGAGGAAGAGGATGACCTGGCGGATGACCTCATCGTACTCCTCTTTCGTGCAGTAGGAGGTGCAGGGGGCGATGCAGCGATTGATGTAGTAGTCGAGGCAGGGGCGCGGGTCGGTGCCGGTGATCGACTTGGTGCAGGAGCGCCAGGGGAAGAGCTTGTTGACGAGATCGAGGGTGCGGCGGACGGAGCCGGCGTTGGCGTAGGGGCCGAAGTAGCGGCCGCCGTCCTTCTCGACGCGGCGGGTGATGTAGACGCGGGGCCAGGGGTCGGCGAGGTCGACCTTGAGATAGGGGTAGTGCTTGTCGTCCTTGAGGCGGATGTTGAAGAGGGGTTGGTGGCGCTTGACCAGCTCGGCCTCGAGATGGAGGGCTTCCTGCTCGGTGTGGGTGACGACGTACTCGAAGTCGGCGATGGCGTCGGAGAGGATGCGTGTCTTGCCCTCCATGCTCGCGGGGGAGCCGAAGTAGGAGCGGAGGCGGTTGCGGAGACTGGCGGCCTTGCCGACGTAGATCACCTGGCCGGCGGCGTCGCGCATGATGTAGACGCCGGGGCCGGTGGGGACCCGTGCGAGCTGAGGGGCGAATCGCGTGGTCACGGGATCATTGTAGCGGCGGGGGTGTTGCTCGGGCTGCTGGAGTGGATCCCG
>DASQHL010000037.1:0-7965 GCA_035632115.1 Dehalococcoidia bacterium
CCCGCGCCCCGCCCCGCCCCCGGCACCTTCGTCACCGCCGCATTCCACCAGGGCGAGGCCACCGTCTACCGCATCGTCGCCCCATCCGACCTCGCCGCCCACCCCTTCACCGGCTGCGGCTAGCGAGACTAGCTGTCGGACGCCCCGTTGTCCGCATCTTGGTGCGATCCCTCGCGGCGCGCTGAGCGCCACTCCCGCGCGCTTCGCCGCGAAATCCGCAGCACTTGCGCGATCGCGCGGGCGCTGAAGCCGCACCTCGCCGAGAGTCGCCTCGTGCATGCGCGTTGACACCCTCGTGGAACGAGCCGATATCCGACCGGCCGCGCGGCTACACCGTGCCTTGTGTATAATCCGCATCCGATGACCGCCAAAGATGAAAGCTTCGCCACAGATCGAAGGGAGGGCTCCTCCATGGCCACCGCCGACACCGCCACCGAGCTCCGGTTTGAGCCGCCCGGACCAGGGTCGTGGGAACAAGATCCCGTCCACTTTCCACGCCCCGTCACGCGCTATTTCATGGAGACCCATCCGGCGGCCTTCAGGAAGGGCACCGGCGATTTCGCCCGCTACTACGGCATGCTCATCGACGGCCTTCAGATCGGGTACGTGAACGGCTTCGCGTACAACCAGGTCAAGCCCGCGCCGGATGCCGAGATCCCGGAGCGCTTTCAGCGCGCCGAGCAGGTGTTCACGCAGAAGCTCTGGCGCGAGCAGCTGCGCGACTGGGACGAGAATCGCAGGCCGGCGTCCATTGCCACGCACCGCGAACTGCAGTCCGTGGATCCGGACACCCTCTCCGACCACGATCTCGTGGCCTACCTCACGCGCTGCCACGATCACCACGCCGCGATGATGGCACAGCACATGCGGTTCACCGCCGGAGCGATGCTCCCTGTCGGGGACTTCCTTGCCCACGTCATGGAGTGGACGGGCCTGCCGCCTGCCGATCTCCTCGGGCTGATGCGCGGGGCGGCGCCCGTCTCCGCCGGCGGGTCGGATGAGCTGGAGCGCCTCAAGGTCGCCTTCGCGAAGGATCCCGCCGCTCGAGAGGCCCTCGCCTCCGATGCCGATCCCGGGCAAGTGCTCGCGACACTGCGCTCCCTCAGCGGCGAGGCGGGCGCGGCCGTATCGGGCTACCTGGACCTCGTCGGGAACCGGCTCCTCGATGGGTTCGACATCTGCGAGCCCTCCGCTCTGGAGATTCCGGACGCCCTGCTCCGGGCCATCCGCATCGCTGTATCGGGAGAGGCGCAGGCCGCCTCGGATGTGGATGACAGGATCGCCGCCGTCCGGGCAAAGGTGCCTGCCGAGCACCAGGCCGAGTTCGATGAGTTGCTGGGCGAGGCCCGCCTGACCTACCGCCTCCGCGACGAGCGCGGCGTCTATAGCGACATCTGGGCGTCCGGCATCATGCGGCGAGCCGCCCTTGCAGCCGGACGGCGAGTCGCCAGTCGGGGGCGTATCGCCACGCCCGAGCATCTGCTGGATGCCGGCTTCGACGAGATGTGCGCCCTCGTCTCGGGCACGGGCGGCCCCACGGCAGATGAACTTGCCCGCCGAGCCGAGTATCGTGCCACGTACACGGCCAAGGACGCACCGCCGACGCTCGGCCCGCCTGCCCCGCCCCCGCCTGATTTGGCCGCGCTGCCGCCCGCTCCCGGACGCGTCATGCGCGCGACCCTCCTCGCCTTGGGCCAGCTCTTCGGCAGCTCCCAGGTCGAGAACGAAGAGAAGACCCTGTATGGACTGGCGGCCAGCAAGGGCGTCTACGAAGGCCCGGCCCGGCGCGTCGCTGGCCCGTCCGAGTTCGCCCGGATCGTGAAAGGTGATGTGCTCGTCACTGAGTCGACCACGGAGGCCTTCAACATCCTCCTGCCACTCCTTGGCGCGATCGTCACCGATAACGGCGGCCTGCTCTCGCACTCCGCGATTGTCGCGCGCGAGTACGGCATCCCCGGCGTCGTCGGCACCCGCGAGGCCACCGAGCGCATCAGCGACGGAGTCCGCGTCCGCGTCGACGGCGACGCGGGTGAGGTGACGGTGCTCGGGTGAAGTCCGTCGTCCCCTTCGCCAGGGCGCGCGAGACGTCGCTCTACGGGTCGAAGGCCGTCGGACTCGGCGACGCCGCTCGCGCCGGCCTCCCCGTCCCGCCCGGCGTAGCCCTCTCCGGCGACCTGGTGGAGGCGATCGCCTCCAGCGACGACCGGGCCATCGCGAAGCTCGCGAAAGCCATCGCGTCGCTGCATCCGCCGTTCGCGGTGCGTTCCTCCGCCGTCGACGAGGATGGCGCGGCCGCGAGCTTCGCTGGCCAGCACCTCACGAAGCTCAACGTCTACTCGGCGAGCGACGTGCCCGCCGCCGTGAGGGAGGTCTGGTGGTCCGCGAACTCCGACTCGGCGATCACCTATCGCCAGCGCGTGGGCCTCTTTTCGCGTCCCAGCGTGGGCGTCGTTGTCCAGACCCTCCTCGATCCCACCGTCGCTGGCGTGATGTTCACCGAACACCCCATCACCGGCGCCGACGAGCGCCTGATCGAAGCGAGCTGGGGCCTCGGCGAAGCCGTGGTTGCCGGTCTGGTCGTCCCGGACGACTACCGCCTGGACCGCGCGGGCGCTGTGCTCGAGCGAAAGGCGGGCCGCAAGCGCGTTGCCATTCGCGCGCTTCCAAACGGAGGGACCGTCGAGCAGCAAGTCCCGCCGGAGCAGGTTACCCGGCTCTGCCTCGACGATGCCCAGCTCGCGGCGTTGAGCGAGTTGGCCCTCAGGTGCGAGCAGGTCTACGGCCCGCGACGCGACATTGAATGGGCCTTCCAGGACGGGACGCTCTTCCTCCTCCAGTGCCGCGCGGTCACCACGGGGAAAGAGCGCGCGGACGCACCGGTCGGCCCACCCCCGCGCGACCCCGCCGCGGCCCTCCAGCGCGTCCAGCTCTTCGCCGAGATGGACCGGAAGCAGGCCGAGCAGATCGCGCGCATTTTGAAGGAGCGCCACTACGCCAGGGGCGATACCGTCATCATGGAGGGCTCGGGCGGGGCATCGTTCTTCGTCATCGCATCCGGGCAGGTAACGGTCTCCGTCAAAGGCGCGGAACGCGCCACCTTGGGTCCGGGCGACTATTTCGGCGAGCTCGCGCTCATCGACGGTGGCCCGCGCTCGGCGACCGTCGTCGCGGATACCGATCTCGTCTGCTACGGGCTCACCTTCTGGGAGTTCCGTCCGCTGGTCGAAGGTAACGGCGCCATCGCGTGGAAGCTGCTGCAAGCCCTCGCCAAACGTTTGCGCGGCGCCGAGCCCGCCTGACGTCGGTCCCGCCGCGCCCCCCTTCGGCGGCTCCGCTCCCTCCCGGCCCCCGCCCCCTCGGGTGGTACACTGGCCCCGATCTTCGGGGAGTGGCGCAGCCCGGTAGCGCGCCTGGTTTGGGACCAGGAGGTCGCAGGTTCGAATCCTGTCTCCCCGACCACCCACTCACGCGTGCGCACTGCGCCCGCCGCGGTCGTATTATGTGAGGACGCCAATTAACCACCTTACAAGGAGGCCAACCCATGCCAAGGCGTGCGCCGTCGTCATCGTCCCTATCGCCGACGTTCATGGATTCGGCTCTCTTGCCGTGGGCGCTCGTCAGCGAGGTCTACTGGATGTCCTGGAAGCTGCTCGAACGCCGCATCTACCACCTCGGCGTCTCCGGGTCCCAGGCGCGGGTGCTCGCCGTCCTGCGCTTCTCCGCCGAGCCGATCAAGCCCAGCGCCATCGCCACCCTCCTCTTCCAGGAGACACAGAGCATCACCGGCATCCTCCACCGCATCGAGGCGCGTGGCTGGGTCCAGCGGCTCCCCGATCCGCAGGATCGCCGCGCCGTCGGCCTTGAGCTCACCCCCGAAGGCCGCAAGATCACCGATGAAGTCGTGAAGGTCTCTCGTGACCTGTACGATGAGCTCTTCGATGCCGCCCTCACCGCCGCCGAGAAGCGCAGCGCCGAGACCGCGCTCAAGAAGGTGCGCGCCCTCGGCTTCCGCCTGCCGGAGACCGACTTCCGCCTGCGCCGTGCGCAGCAGTATCCGATCTGGAAGGACTGACGGCGCGTGAGGCGCGGTCCAATCGTGATCCACTCCCGGCTCGCGCGATGACGCGTGGAGTGTCATGCTCCACCCGCAGTCGCCTCGCGATGCGCCTTCCCGCGCTCGCCGCCCTCCTCGTCATCACTGTCTCCGTCTCCCCTTCCCCGCGCGCGTCCGGCGCCAACCCCACCTGCACGGTCGAGCGTGTCATCGATGGCGATACCTTCGTCTGTACCGACGCCCGCCACATCCGCATGCTCCAGATCAACGCGCCCGAGCTCTCCGCGTGCGGTGGCGCCTGGTCCCGCGCCGCCCTCGCCAACATCTTCCTCCGCCCCGGCACCCGCGTCCGTCTCGACTACGACGTCGTCACCGTCGACCGCTACGGCCGCGATCTCGCCGCGCCGATCGTCATTGGCACCGACGGCGCCGAATACAACATCTCGATCGTCATGGTCTACGTCGGTCTGGCGAAGGCCGCCTACTACGGCGACAACGCCCGCTACCTCGAATGGGCGGACGCGGCCCAGGCTTGGGCGAAGACTGCCCAATGGAACATGTGGGCCCCCGGCGGCCCCTTCAACGGTGGCCTCAACTGCGGCTGAAGCTGCGCCCCCACGCCTCCTTTCCCCCGTCTGCTACCATGAAGCCACCGTATGGCGACCGCGGCTCCTCCGTTACCCCTATAGCCGAGAACCCCGCGAAGCTGCTACGAATCCACCGCGCGCCGGTGCCCGCGTGAATACGCGACGCGCCCGCACGTGATCGCGACCAGAGGAGCACCATGAGTCAGACCGACACCGCCCCCCCGCGCGAAGCCGCCCCCGCCACGCGCGACGACGTCCGCAACATCGCCATCATCGCCCACGTCGACCACGGAAAGACCACGCTGGTGGATGCCATGCTCCGCCAGAGCGGCGTCTTCCGCGAAAACCAGGAAGTCGTCGATCGCGTCATGGACTCCAACGACCTCGAGCGCGAGAAGGGCATCACCATCCTCGCCAAGAACACCTCCGTGCGCTTCGGCGACTACAAGATCAACATCGTCGATACGCCCGGCCACGCCGACTTTGGCGGCGAGGTCGAGCGCATCCTCAAGATGGTCGATGGCGTCCTCCTGCTCGTCGATGCCAGCGAAGGACCGCTGCCGCAGACCCGCTTCGTCCTCAAGAAGGCCCTCGAGCTCAACCTCCCGCCGATCGTCGTCATCAACAAGATCGACCGCAAAGACGCCCGCGTCCAGGAGGTCCTGAACGAGATCTACGACCTCTTCATCGACCTCGACGCCCACGAGGACCAGCTCGAGTTCCCCGTGCTCTACACCATCGCTCGCGACGGCATCTGCCGCCTCTCGCCGGACGGCGAGGACCACCAGCTCAAGCCGCTCTTCGACGAGATCATCCGCACGATCCCCGCCCCGCGCTACGACCCCGACGCGCCGCTCCAGATGCTCGTCCTCAACCTCGACTACTCCGAGTTCGTCGGGCGCCTCGCCGTCGGCCGCCTCATGAACGGGCGCGTCCGCGCCCGCCAGGACATCGGCGTCGTCCGCGAGGACGGCAGCCTCGGCCGCACGCGCGCCACCTACCTCTACGCGTTCGAAGGCCTCGAGCGCGTCGAAGTGCCCGAAGCCGGTCCCGGCGATATCGTCGCCCTCGCCGGCTTCGATGAGGTGAACATCGGCGACACCATCACCGACCCCGACGATCCCCGCCCGCTCCCCCGCGTCACCATCGATGAGCCCACCGTAAGCATGATGTTCTCCATCAATACATCCCCCTTCGCCGGCAAGGAGGGCCAGTTCGTCACGTCCCGCAACCTGCGCGATCGCCTCCAGCGCGAGATCCTCACCAACGTCGCCCTCCATGTCGAGGAGGTCGAGACCAGCGACAGCTTCAAGGTCTCCGGTCGCGGCGAGCTCCAGATGGCGATCCTCATCGAGATGATGCGCCGCGAAGGCTACGAGCTCTCCGTCAGCAAGCCCGAAGTGATCACTCGTGACATCGACGGCGCCCGCCACGAGCCGATGGAGCATCTCGTCATCGACTGCCCCGAGGACTACGTCGGCGTCGTCACCCAGAAGATCTCCATTCGCAAGGGCCGCATGCTCAATATGGTCAACCACGGCACCGGCCGCGTTCGCCTCGAGTTCCGCATCCCCTCTCGCGGCCTCATCGGCTTCCGCAGCCAGTTCCTCACCGATACCCGCGGCACCGGCCTCCTCAACCACCTCTTCGATGGTTACGAGCCCTGGCAGGGCGAGATCGAGCACCGCGTCACCGGCGCCCTCGTCGCCGACCGCCCTGGCCGCATCACCGGCTACGCCATCGAGAACGCCCAGGAGCGCGGCGAGATGTTCGTCGGCCCCGGCGAGCAGGTCTACGAGGGCATGGTCGTCGGAGAAAACGCCCGCGAAGGCGACATCAACGTCAACATCACCAGGGAGAAGAAGCTCACCAACATCCGCTCCTCCACCTCCGATATCGCCATCCAGCTCATGCCGGTCCGCCGCCTCTCCCTCGAACAGGCGCTGGAGTGGATCGGCGACGACGAGATGCTCGAAGTCACCCCGGCGAGCCTCCGCCTCCGCAAGCGCTACCTCTCGCAGACCGATCGCGCGCGCCAGGCACGGCGATAGCGCCAGCGCGCGCGGCGTCCTAACCTCGTCTCATGACCGCTGACGAGATCATCGCCGATCTGCGCGCCATGGCGAACCCGCGCCGCGCCGCCGGAATGGCCCGCTTCGGCATCACCTCCACCAACACGCTCGGCATCTCCGTCCCAGCCCTCCGTGCCCTCGCGAAGCGCGCCGGCCGCGACCACGCCGTCGCCCTCGCGCTCTGGGAAAGCGGCATCCACGAAGCGCGCATCCTCGCCGCCATGCTCGACCAGCCCGCGAAGGTGACGAAGCGCCAGATGGATCGCTGGGCCGCGGATTTTGACTCATGGGACGTAGTGGATGGCTGTTGCGGCGACCTGTTCGACAGGACGCCCTACGCCTACGAGAAGGCCCTGCAGTGGAGCGCGGACAGGCGCGAGTACGTGAAGCGCGCCGGATTCGTCCTGATGGCCACCCTCGCTGTGCACGACAAGGCGGCGCCGGACAGCAAGTTCCGCCAGTTTCTTCCGCTCATCGTGCGCGAGTCCAGCGACGAGCGGAACTTCGTGAAGAAGTCGGTCAACTGGGCGCTCCGCCAGATCGGCAAGCGCAACCTCCGCCTCAACGCCGCGGCGATCGCCACAGCCGAACGCATCCTCGCCACGGACACGCGCGCCGGCCGCTGGATCGCCCGTGATGCCCTCCGCGAGCTCCGCAGTGGCCCCGTGCAGGCGCGCCTCCGCCGCTGATCGCCGCCCCCGCCCTTCACCGTCGCCCGCTGACCCCGTACGATGCCTCGGATCTCGTTTCGCGGTGGAGGATGACGTGAGCAACGGCAGCGTCAATCTACTGCTCATCATGGTTCGACCATGCGCAGCGCGAGACCCAAACACGAAGATGCGACGCGATACAATGCGCGGATGGTCGATCGTGGCACTGCTGGCGTGCGAAATCGCCCGCGCACCGACCAGAGGCGGAATCGATGAAGCTGGCCGTCATGCTCGGAGGGGTGACAGCGCTCATGTTCACAGGCGTCGGCGGCTTCTTGGCGGTGGATGGGTTTACGTGTCACTGCAATCTCGGCGAGGGCGTGGCTCGACTGCTGGAAGGCGCCGTGCTGCTCCTGCTGGGTATGTTGATGGGCGGCGGAACGCTTCTTCCGCACGTGGCCCAGCGGCACAGAGGCAGCTAGAACTCCACTCTTGCCGCAATGCGCACCCCGTCCTCGGCGCTAGAGTGCTGGCCGCCTCAGTCGCATGCGTCGGTGGAACCGCTTGAGTGGCGCGTAGTCAGAGTCACCAGAGTGCCACGC
>DASQHL010000038.1:0-3152 GCA_035632115.1 Dehalococcoidia bacterium
GACGCCAGATGTTCGTCCCGTGGCCGGCGCCCTTCAGCAGGACGAACCGGCTGCCCGCGATCTCACGGTGGATCGCACGGCTGGCCGGCAGCAGGCTGTCGCTCTCGCCCGCCAGCACGAGCGTTGGCGCGGTGATCGAGCCGAGACGGCCGAGCGTGCCGGCCCAGTCCTGCATCGCCTTGCTGCCGCCCAGGTAGCCATCGACGCTCATCCTGCGCATGTTCTCGACGTGACGGCGCGCCGCGTCGGGGATGGCGGCGCCGGCGGCCGGGCGGAAGGTCATCGGACTGTTGCGCATCGCGTCGACGATCGCCGCCATGCCCTTCGTGCGCGCGAGCGCCTGCATCATCTCGCGCATCTGCGCGAACTGCGTGGCGCGCGCGGGGTCGCGCATCGCGCCCATGCCGGGGCCCGTATCGAACAGCAGCAGCGCGCGCACGCGTTCGGGGTGCCGCAGCGCGAACTCCTGCGCGATCATGCCGCCCATCGAGAGCCCGCCCACGTACGCGCGATCGATGCCAAGGTGGTCGATCAGCGCCGCCTGGTCCGCCACGTAGCCGCGCACCATGTCGTAGGCGTCCATGTCGGCCGGAGCGGTGGTGGCGCCATGGCCCCGCGTGTCGTAGATCACCAGCCGGTACTTCGCCGAGAGCGCGGGCACCTGCTCCCGCCACATGTCCAGCGTCGCCGTGTAGCCGTGCGCCAGCACCAGCGGCGGGCCGTCGCCGTGCATTTCGTAGTTGATCTCGATGTTGTTGAGTCGCGCCTTCACGCCGCCGCCCTCCGCCCGGACAGGATACGCCGCGTCGCGCTTGAGGAAAGGGTGGTCCCGGGTTGGGGCGGGGTGGTCCGTACGCCCCTGGCTGCGGTGCGATCTTGCTTGCCAGGCTTGCTTTCACATGAGATGATTCTTAAACGCATATCGGAGCCGGCAGCGTAACGCTGGTGAGCTGGAGGTTCTTGGCGATGACCTTCTTCCGAGAACTACAACAACGCTTGAGGCGAGGTTCCAGTCCTCGCCCGGCAACACCCCTTAACGAAATCGACGCTAAGCTCTTCAAGGGTCGAGACCGTATTGTCGAGATCGTTGGAGAGGCCAGCTATCAGCGAGAGATTGGGCGGCTGGCTGGCCCCAAGACTGAGAATGGTGTGAATGTCCACGTGACTGCGCGCTTGGATCCCGAGCCCGGCAATCAGCATGACTCCAACGCCGTAGCAGTACGAGTGAACGGCCTCGTTGTGGGGCATTTGTCCCGCAGCCAGGCACCTGGGGTTTCATGCCGCGGTGGCCGAAGCTGGAAACGCTGGGTCGTCAGTCATAGGGGTTCCGGCACGCATTCACGGGGGGTGGAAACGCCCAGGGGGCGACGAGGGGTACTACAGCGTCACGCTCTTGCTCCCACAGAAGCTTGCGGAGAAGATTGGCTTCGGGAGGAAGGATCTCTAGGCGGCTTCGCCTCGTTCGCATGCCCTCGTGCGGCCGTCATTTCACTCCCAGTTCTGGGTAGTCGAAGTCGTCGACCTTGATCGCCTCGACGACCTGCACCTGGGGGAAGCGGTTCTGCACGATCCGCTCGATCCCCAGCTTCATCGTGAGCATGCTCATCGGGCAGCCGTGGCAGGCGCCGGCGAGCTGCAACCGCAGCCGCCCCTCGGCCGGCAGCCACTCGACCAGGTTCAGTTCGCCGCCGTGCGAGTGCACGTACGGCCGCATCTCATCGAGGCATGCGTCGAGCTCGGCCAGGAAGGCATCGTGTTCCGTCGGTGGGGTGTCTACGGCGTTCATCGTTGTACAGCCTATGGCGCGGCGTGACGCAGATCAAACGCCGTCGCGATGACCCTCTGTTGTCTGCTCTCTGTTGTCTGTTGTCCGCCGTCTGTTGTTTGTCGTCTGTTGTTTGCGACGTGCTCCGCACGCCTCATCGCCCGATCCCCACGTACGCCACCCCCATCGCCTCGATCGTCCCCGGCTCCAGCGCTCCCCGCCCGTCGAGCACCGCCCGCAGGCCGGTGAAGGCGCCGAGGTCCAGCTCTGCGTACCCGGCGTGCCACGCCTGCACGACCAGCGCATCGCACGCGAGCGGGAACGCCGGCGACGGCTCCAGCCCGTGCGCCCGGATCTCGTCTGCCGTGTAGAGCGGATCGTGCACGTACGCCGTAGCGCCGGAAGCCGCGAGCGCCGCGGCGAGGCCGAACGCGCTCGAATGGCGGGACTCCTTGACGCCGGCGCGGTACGCCAGCCCCAGCACCACGACGGTCGCGCCCTGCAGCGGACCGAGCGCCGCCTCGAGCTTCTGCACTGCGTACGCCGCCATGCCGTCGTTGCGGCGGCGGGCGGCAGCGATCAGCTCCGTGTTGTCCGCGGCCAGGAAGTACGGGTAGACGGGGATGCAGTGGCCGCCGACGCCCGCGCCCGGCGAGTGGATGTGCGAGTACGGCTGCGAGTTCGCCGCCCCGATCGCCTGCAGCACGTCCACTCCGTGGCGGTCGGCTAGCACCGCGAACTCGTTCGCCAGCGCGATGTTCACGTCGCGGTACGTCGTCTCCGCTAGCTTGGAGAACTCCGCTGTCTCCGCGTCGCGCACCGTCATCACGTCCGCGTCGAGCACGCCGCGATAGAAGTCGGCGGCGCGCGCGGTGCTGTGCGCATCGATGCCGCCGACAATCTTCGGGTAACGCGCGAGGTCGCGCAGCACCGTGCCGGACGAGACGCGCTCCGGGCTGAACGCCAGCGCGAATCTCGTCCCGGCCTCCATGCCCGTCGCCGCCGCGATCCGCCCGCCCACGCGCCGCCGCGTCGTGCCGACCGGCACCGTCGTCTCCACGATCACCAGCGCGCTGCGCTGGAGGTGGGGCGCCACGGCGTCCACCGCCGCGTCCAGCAGCGCGAAGTCCGGCGCGTGCGCCCCGTCGATATCCACCGGCACGATCAGGATCACCACGTCGGCGGCGGCCACGGCGTCGCGCGGGTCCGTCGTGGCGCGCAGGCGGCCAGCGGCGACGGCGCCCGGCAGCCGCTCGTCCAGCCCCGGCTCCGACGGCAGCGGGTTGCGCCGGTCGTTGATCTGGGCGACGCGCGCGGCGTCCACGTCGTAGCCGGCGACCGTCGCGCCCTTCGCGGCGCACTGCACCGCCAGCGGCAGCCCGATCTT
>DASQHL010000039.1:0-3150 GCA_035632115.1 Dehalococcoidia bacterium
CCGCATGGTCGGCCCCATGATCCAGATGAGCGAGACGCCCCTTGCCGCGCAGGGCCCTTCGCCCACGCTGGGCCAGCACACCGACGAGGTGCTGCGGGAGCTCGGCTATGACGACGCCCGCATCGACGCCCTCCGCGCCGCCGGCGTCCTCGGCTCGGGCATCGACTGACCGCACGGCGCGAGCGCACCGACACGCGGCATGCAGCGGCCAGCGCCCGGCCACCTCTCTCCGCTTGCGGCACGCGCCCCACGGCGACATGGCGACGCGGACGAATGCCGGCGCCCGTACCGGCCGAACGGCCCTTACGCCGCGCCGCGCGCCGCGCGATCCTGCACACAGGATCATCCGCCCGACGGAGGTGCACTGTGCCGGCCGAACCTGACCCCCAGCGCCTGGAAGAGATCGTGCTGTCGTACCGCACGCTGGCCGGCGAGTGCGGCAGTTGCCGCGCCGCCTTTCAGCCGGATTGGCAGTTCTGCGCCCACTGTGGCGTCCGTCTGGCGACGGCGTGCCCGGCCTGCGGCGTCCCGCTTCCGCCCCTCGGCGCTACACACTGCGGTGCCTGCGGTATCGAGTTGCCGCACCGGGCAGGGGTGAGCTGACGGGCCGCCTCAGCCGACGTCCACCAGCCGCTCCCGCAGCGCATCGACCAGTCCGGCGATCGGCACGCGCACCTGCGCCATGCTGTCGCGCTCCCGGATCGTCACCGCCCGGTCCTCTTCCACCGTCTGGAAGTCGACCGTCACGCACAGCGGCGTGCCGATCTCATCCTGCCGGCGGTAGCGGCGGCCGATGCTCTGCGCATCGTCGTACTGCGTCATCCAGTGCTTCCGTAAAGTCGCATGCACCTCGTGCGTCGTCGGGGTCAGCTTCTCGTTCCGGCTCAGCGGCAGCACCGCCACTTTGATCGGCGCGATGGCCGGGTGCAGGCGCAGCACCACGCGCTTCTCGCCCTTCTCGTCCGTCTCCTCGGCGTAGGCGTCGGACAGGAACGCCAGCATGCAACGGCCCACGCCCAGCGCCGGCTCGATCACGTGCGGGACGATGTGCTCCTTGCGCGCCTCGTCGAAATAGCTCAGCGCCTTGCCGCTCGCGTTCGCGTGCTGCGTCAGGTCGAACGAGCCGCGGTGCGCGACGCCCTCCAGCTCCGCCCAGCCGATCGGGAACAGGTACTCGAAGTCGGACGTCGCCTGCGAGTAGTGGGACAGCTCCTCCCGCTCGTGCGCGCGCACGCGCAGGCGCGAGAGGTCCAGCCCGAAGCGGGCGTACCAGGCGCGGCGCTCATCGATCCATTCCTGGTGCAGCCGCAGCGAGTCCTCCGGGTAGCAGAAGTACTCCATCTCCATCTGCTCCAGCTCCCGCACGCGGAAGATGAAATTGCGCGGCGTGATCTCGTTGCGGAACGACTTGCCGATCTGTGCTATCCCGAACGGCAGCTTGCGCCGCATTGAGGTCAGCACATTCTCGAAGTTGACGAAGATGCCTTGCGCCGTCTCCGGCCGCAGGTAGACCGTCGCCGCGTCGCCCTCCACCGGGCCGAGGAACGTGCGCAGCATCAGGTTGAACATGCGCGGCTCGGTGAACTCGCCGCGTGCGCCGCAGTTCGGGCAGACGTCTGAGGTCAGCTCGTCCTGGCGGAAGCGCGACTGGCAGTTCCGGCAGTCCACCATGGGATCCGTGAACGTATCGACGTGCCCGCTCGCCCGCCACACCTGCGGGTGCATCAAGATCGCCGCATCGATGCCGACGATGTCGTCGCGCTCCTGCAC
Source organism: Dehalococcoidia bacterium (assembly GCA_035632115.1). Classification (GTDB taxonomy): domain Bacteria; phylum Chloroflexota; class Dehalococcoidia; order DSTF01; family JACRBR01; genus DASQHL01. The sequence continues at coordinate 1,771 of DASQHL010000039.1, forward strand.
CATCGCCCGCCACCACGCGCGCTTGATGTTGCCGGTCATCTCAACACCCAGCGGGCCGTAGTCCCACACGCCTTGCAGCCCGCCGTAGATCTCGCTGCTCTGGAAGATGAAGCCGCGCCGCTTGCAGAGCGAGACCAGCGTCTCCATGTCCGTGTTGGGTTGCGCTTCCAGGCTCTCGTCCGTCATGAAACCTCCCGCCCTGGCTGGGCGATGACGCATCCGCTCGCGGTCTGCGCCAGCGTACAGGCTCGCGCCCGCCGCCGACAGGTTCGCTCCCGCCCGCACCACCGCCTGATTGACACGTCGATCCGGCGCGGACTACGATGCGGCGGGCGCTGCGAACGGAGGCGAATTGCCGAACGGCGACGACGGCCAGCTCAAGCTCGTCATCATCATCGCGTCAGACCCCGATGCGGAGAAGCTCACCCGCAAGCTCATCGAGCAGGGGTACCCGGCCACCAAGGTGAGCAGCACCGGCGGCTTTCTGCACAAGGGCAACGCGACCATCCTCTCCGGCGTCGAAGCGAACGAAGTCGACGGTATCGTCGCCATGGTCCGCAGCGAGTGCTACGCCCGCACCGAGTACGTCCCCGTGCAGACCCTTCCCTTCTTCGGCGAGGGCTCCGTCCTCCAGGAGCCCATCGAGGTCCGCGTTGGCGGCGCTATCGTCTTCGTCCTGAACGTGGAGCGCTTCGAGAAGACCTGACAGGGTGGACGCGCCTGGCCCGTAGGGGCAGGCAGGCGTCGCCAACGATCGTGGAGACAGCGTGGACATCCGTATCGGCGCGGTCGTGAAGCAGCGAACACCAGCCTCTTCGGAGACCGCCACCGTCTCCCACGGCGCGATCGATGGCGCCATCCGATCCGGCCAACGCGCCGCAGCCGAGGTCCTGACAGCGGAACGCTGAGCCGCGCGTCCGGCGCCTCCAGTACACTCACCACATGCACGCCAACGCCTCCCTTACCGAGATTGTCCGCTGGCTCGACGGCCAGCTCGACGTTGCGGCATACGCATCTGAGCCCGACTCCAACGGCCTGCTGTACCAATCGCCGGCTGGCGACGGAGTGTCGAAGTTCGCCGTGGCCGTGAATACGTCGCTCACGACGATCGTTGGTGCGGCACGCGCGGGCGCAAACCTGCTCGTCGTCCACCACGCGCCCTGGGCGGCCGTCGATCTGCACCTGCGCGAGGAGAAGCTCGCCGCCCTCGAAGCTGCCGGTCTCTCGCTCTACGGCGCGCATGCCGCTCTCGATTGCGCGCCCCGCTTCGGCAACGGCTGGGTGCTCGCCGCCCTGCTCGGCGTGGAGGTCACGGACACCTTCGGCGAGTACCACGGCGGCAACTGCGGCGTCATCGGAACGCCGGGCGCGGCGTCGTTC
>DASQHL010000040.1:0-17740 GCA_035632115.1 Dehalococcoidia bacterium
AAGGAGATCCTCGTCGCGAACGTGGACGGCGCGGCGTACGCGATCGCCGACCGCTGCACGCACCTGCGCTACCGGCTGCACAAGGGCACGCTCGACGGCACGGTCGTCACGTGCCAGGGGCACGGCTCCCGCTTCGATGTCCCGGCCGGCGGCCTCTGCAACAGGGTCACGCCCCCGCTCTGGTACCGGCTGCTGATGGACGCCACCTTCCCCGGCTTCCTCAAGCGCGGCGTGCAGAGCTACGCGACGCGCGTCGAGGGCGACGACGTGTACGTCGAGTTGTAGGGCCATTTGAGTGCCCAGTATCTACTCTTACCGTTGACGATCGATCACGCCTCGGTCGAACTGTGGTCGGTCGTTCGGCCCCCATTCGAACCCAGAGGGTGGCTGAAGGATCAACGCGCTGAGGTCGCGGGCGCGGTGCGTGGACTCCGGGCGGCGGAGAAAGTGCTGCACGCCGTGTACGTCTCGCCGGTCACGGATCACTGCGATGTCGAGAACGTGCTGTTCTACAACATCGGCACTGGCGCCTTCCGCCAGGCCATGTCCAACGGCGTCCGATTCGAGCGATCGTTCTCGCGGGTCCCAGTTCCGCCGCGGTGGATGACTGCCGACGCGCAGCATTACCAAGCATATCGCCTGCAGGGCGCCGTTGACGGATTCTCGCATTGGGTGCGCGGCGCGACGGTCGCGACGTGGGACGGCGTCGAACTGCCCCCGCTCACCAGCTCCACGAAGGTGGCGGCGATCTGGCGTGCCATCACGATGGCACGAAGCGGAATCCAGGTAGAGCGAACGCTGGATGGGAGGTTCGGGTTGCACGTTGTGGTAGAGATGCCGCAGCCGGCGGCCGCGCAGGGTGTCTCGTCACTCATGAAGCCACTGCTGGACGGGTTGATCTCCGCGTTCCACCGCCACGATGGCTCCCGGGAGGCTGAACTCAGCCAGCGGCTCGCAACTCAAACAGGCAGCAAGGCGCACGAAATCGCCCGTCTGTTGGGTACCGACGGCATGGCGGCGCTGGGCACGCGGCGGCTCCTCTGGGTGCGAGGGCGGGGCGTGCAGTGGAATCCGCGCGACGACGACTGCGTCGCCGGTGATGTGGCGATACGCGCTTCCCGAGGCGAACGCTGGTCGATCTCGGGTGCGTTATTTGAAGTGAAGCCAGTCTGACTGTCTGTCAGCGACCTGGCGCTCGCATCGCCGCGCGCCGCAGGCGCAGCCGCACCAGCTGGCGGGCCATCTTGATGATGTCCTGGGGGAACTTGACGCGGGAGTCCGGGTCTTCCACCCACTTCACGGGCACTTCCTTGAGCCGGTAGCCGCCGCGCTCCGCCAGGATCAGCAGCTCCGTATCGAAGAACCACTCGCCGTCCTGCACGAGCGGCAGCAGGCGCTGCGCGGCGTCGCGGCTGATCGCCTTGAAGCCGCACTGGGCGTCGGAGAACTTCGTGCGGAAGAGCAGCTTGATCAGCGTGATGTAGCCGCGCGAGTTGATCTCGCGCTTGAGCGAGCGCTTGATCTCGGACGCGCGTGAGAGGCGCGACCCGTAGGCGACGCCGTAGCCCTCCTCCAGCACGCCGGCGAGCAGCGGCGTGATCATCGCCAGGTCGGTCGAGAGGTCGACGTCCATGTAGCACATGGCGTCGGCGGTGCTTTCGAGCCACGCCTTCTTGAGCGCGCGGCCGCGGCCCTTGCGGTCGAGGTGGACGACGGCGACGCCGTCCGGGTCGTCGGCGGCGAGGCGTTGCGCGACGGCCAGCGTGCCGTCGGTGGAGGCGTTATCGGCGATAACGACGCGCCACTTGTACGGGAGGTGGGCGGCCGCCCAGGCCTGGAGCTTGCCGACGCTCTCGGCGAGGACGCGCTCCTCGTTGTAGCAGGGGATGACGAGGTCGACCGACTGCATCGGACGGCAGGGTAGCACGTGGGTGGTGGGGAGTGGTGGTCGGGGGTTGCTGGGATGATCGTGACTGGCGTTGGCCAACCGGTCGACGGGCGCGCTACGTCAAGGCATCTCGCGGCCCAAAGATGGCAAGCCCTAGCCGCTCTGCCTCGTCGCTCGGCATCGTCTCGAATTCGGCAAGCACAACGTCGTACGAGCGCCCGATCCCGACGTAGCCCTCAGTTGCAATGCCGAATGCCTTCGAGAGGCCGTAGTATTCCTTCGCCAGAGTCGTGTACATGGCGAGATCTTGGGCCCTTTCGGCACGCTCTGACGGCTCACGAAGGCTGGCCCAAAGCATGATGCATTGATCGCGTCGCTGGCTGCGGATCGTGCGAAAAGTGTCTCTCCCGCTCGTTGACGCTTTGTCGATGAGATCCAGCAGCGTGCGCCCTAAACGGATTCGTCGCGGACGCGTAACACCGCTCAGCTCTGTCGCCACTTCGGCGTAGTGCGCTCGACCGCCCGCGAACTGAGCGCCGGGCATTCGGAGGTTGTCGTCCACATCATGCAGTTGGCGGATAACGTCATCGATAACCATACCCGCCGCGAAATCGGGATGCTGGCCTCGGGCAATCGTCCTCATCTCATTCGCGTAAGGCGTTACGTCACTAACGCTGAGCTCCTGGTTCATGGCCCGCGCACGTGCGATCAAGAGGCCCTCCAGATGCTCCAAGTAGTACTCGATAACCCGGTACTCTTCGTGCACCTTGGGCCGCAGGTGGGCGACAAGCATGTCGCCCCGGTGCTCAAGGTAGTTGATCAGGTCCCCCGGGGTATCAAACACTGACGCGACCGCAGTCAAGTCGTCAAGCCCCATCACTTGCAGCGGAACAGCGCTCTTGGCCAGATCTGGGCAAAGCTGCTGAGCGTCGTACGGACTAGAGTCGTCGTGTATGACGACGAGCCCGTAGAGGTGGGGAAACCGTTCTCGCGTGAATGCGATCTGGCCTCGGCGTCGGTTTTGTAACGCGGACATTCGACCAGCAAGGATCGTCCGGGCCGCGCCGTTCGCCTGCTTGATCGCCTTTTCCAGATGCTTGCGCGACCATTCGACCGGAGAACGACCGGGCCTCCACAGCGGCGATTCAGCCTGTGCTTTCGCCTGAAGGATTAGAGCGACGTCATCCCAAAGCGCAAGCACGTCGGTGACTTCATTCCCATCGTCATCCCGTTTGGGTGAACGGAAGACAAAGTCTTCACCGAACGCCGACTCCACGACTCGCTGAACTTCATCTTCCGCGAGTTGACCTATTTCGCGCTTCATCTTCTTCGGGGCGGTTCTTGTAACGGCGGACAGCAGTGCGCCCCAGCGTTAACCGCTAGGGCGCACGTGACACTCGTCAATTCAGAACCGGGCTGGCCGCGACGCGACACCTCCCGCGCCGCTAGTAGTCCATCGGCGGCGGCGCCGGGGCGGCGGAGGGGGGCTCCGGGATCTCCGTCACCAGCGTCTCCGTCGTCAGCACCATCGCGGCGATGGAGGCGGCGTTCTCGATGGCCGAGCGCGTCACCTTCGCCGGGTCGATGATGCCGGCCTTCAGCAGGTCGGTGTAGACGTCGTTGCGGGCGTCGTAGCCGTAGGACTTGCCCTTGCCGTTGTGGATGTTCTCGATGACGACGGAGCCTTCCTGGCCCGCGTTCTCGGCGATGATCCGCGTCGGCTCCTCCAGCGCGCGCTCCAGGATGGAGGCGCCGGTGCGCTCGTCGCCGCTGAGCTTCTCCTTGAGGGCGATGACGGCCGGGACGGCGCGCAGCAGCGCCACGCCGCCGCCGGGCACGATGCCCTCTTCCACGGCCGCGCGCGTGGCGGAGAGCGCGTCCTCGACGCGGAGCTTCTTCTCCTTCAGCTCCACCTCGGTCGCGGCGCCCACCTTGATCACGGCGACGCCGCCGGCCAGCTTCGCCAGCCGCTCCTGGAGCTTCTCGCGGTCGAACTCCGACGTGGACTCCTCCACCTGCGCCTTGATCTGGCGGATGCGGTCCTGGATCGCCTTGTCGGTGCCGTAGCCCTCGATGATCGTCGTCTCGTCCTTGCTGGACGTGACGCGGCGGGCGCGGCCCAGGTCGCTGACCTGCGAGTTCTCCAGCTTGATGCCCATGTCCTCGGTGATGAACGTGCCGCCGGTGAGGATGGCGATGTCCTCCAGCATGGCCTTGCGGCGGTCGCCGAAGCCCGGCGCCTTCACCACGAGCGCGTTGATCGTCCCGCGCAGCTTGTTCACGACTAGCGTGGCCAGCGCCTCGCCGTCCGCGTCGTCGCAGATGATGACGAAGTTCTTCGTCACCTGCAGCACCTTCTCCAGCACGGGCAGGATGTCGGCGACGGCGGAGATCTTCTTGTCGGTGATCAGGATGTAGGGCTCGTCGAGCGAGGCTTCCATGCGCTCGGCGTTGGTGACGAAGTAGGGGGAGACGTAGCCGCGGTCGATGGCCATGCCCTCGACGAACTCCGTCTCGAACTTCAGCCCCTTGGACTCCTCGACGGTGATCACGCCGTCCTTGCCGACCTTCTCCATGACGTCGGCGATCATCGCGCCGACCTCCTCGTCGCCGGCGGAGATGGTGGCGACCTGGGCGATCTGGTTGCGGCCGGAGACGGGCGAGGCCAGCTCGCGGATCGATTTCAGGACTTCCTGCACGGCCAGCTCCAGGCCGCGCTTGAGCGCCATCGGGTTGGCGCCGGCGGCGACGTTGCGCATGCCCTCGCGCACCATCGCCTGGCCCAGCACGGTGGCGGTCGTGGTGCCGTCGCCGGCGACGTCGTTGGTCTTGGTGGCGATCTCCTTGGCGAGCTGCGCGCCCATGTTCTCGAACGGGTCCTGCAGCTCGATCTCCTTGGCGATCGACACGCCGTCGTTGACGACGGCGGGCGGGCCGAACTTCTTGTCGAGGACGACGTTGCGGCCGCGCGGGCCGAGCGTCACCTTCAGCGCGTCGGCGAGCGCATCGACGCCCGCCTTGAGCGAGCGGCGCGCCTCCTCATCGAATATCAGTTGCTTGGCCATGGTGACTCCTCTTCTCGTCGCTGGCGACGTCTGGGCGATGGACGGATCTCGCCGCGCGTCATCAGCGCGCGCGGTCCGCGGGGCTCACGTCACGGGCAGCCGCCGATCGGCCGCCGTGACCGCTGGAGGACGCATGCTACTCGACCTTCGCGAGCACGTCCTTCTCGGAGATGACGATCAGCTCCTCGCGGTCGATCTTGACTTCCTGGCCGGTGTACTTCGCGTAGAGCACGCGGTCGCCCACGCGGACGTCCATCGCGATGCGCTTGCCGTCGTCGTCCAGGCGGCCGGGGCCGGCGGCGATGACGAGGCCCTGCTGGGGCTTCTCCTTGGCGGTGTCCGGGATGACGATGCCGCTGGCGAGGACCTCGTCCTGCACCACCGGCCGGATCACCAGCCGGTCGTGCAGCGGCACGAGCTTGCTGCTGGCCGGGCGGGCGTGGTTGGACTTGACCTTGACTTTCGGTGCGGGCTTGGACGCGACTGAGGCCTTGGCCACGTTGCTTACCTCCTGTGGTCTGCGCATGGGTTGAATGAATTGCCGGATAGAGGGCCGAAGCCATGTTAGCACTCCCTATCGGAGAGTGCTAGCACGGAGATGCTACTAAGTCCGCGCGCCTGGTGCAAGGGCGCGCGGAGACTTGGCGGGGGCGGACACCGCAGCGGGGGCCGGGCTGGTAGGGGTGCTACGAGGTGCGCTTGCGGAGGCGGGCGCCGGCGGCGATCGCTGCGGTGGCGGCGGCGAGCAGGGCCAGAGCGAGCAGGGCGGCGGCGATGCGGTCGGCGACGGGGCCGAGGCCGGTGTCCGGCAGGAAGCTGGCGCCCGGGCCGGCGGGCGAGGCGGCGCCGGAGGTGGGCGGGCGGACGGACTCGAGGACGATGCTCACCTCGGTGTTGGTGGCGGTGGGGACCGGCGAGGAGGAGGCGGCGGGTGGCGCCGGCGCGGGGGAGCCGGCAGGGGGCGTCGGCGTCGCGGTGGCGGAGGGCGGCGGGGTGCCGCCGGTGGGCGGCGTGGCGGACGCGGTGGCGGCGGCGTGCGTGGCGGTCGCTGGCACCGGCGTATCGGTCGGGACGGGTGTGGGCGTGGCGGTGCGCGTCGGCCGCGGGGTGGCGGTGGCGGTGACGGGCGGCGCGGGGGTGCTGGTGGCGGTGTCCACGACGGTAGCGGTGGCGGACGCGGTTGGCGCCGGCGGCGACGGCGTGGCGGTCGGCGTGACGCAGGAGGCGGCATCGAAGTGGAGGTTGGGCGAGGCGACGTTGGCGACGATGGTGTAGGCGCCGTGGACGTCGCGCTGGTACATCGTGACGGTGCCGGAGGTATCGACGCTGCCGGTGCCGCTGCGGGCGTAGAGGACGTAGTTGAGCTGGTGGCCAAGGTCGCCGGGCGCGTTGTCGAAGTAGAACGTGAGGAGGATGTGCTCGGCGTTGATGCGCACGTCGACGACGACCTTGCGGTCCTCGGGCCCGCCGATGTAGTCGGCGCGGGAGGACCAGCCGGCGCAGTCCGCGCTCTCGGCGATGGCGGTGTGGTGGGCGAGCGCGGCGCGGGGGGAGAGCGCGGCGGCGACGGCGACCAGGGCGAGGGCGGCGGCGAGGCGCGCGAGGACGCGCGGGCGGGGGGCGTGGAGGCGGCGGCCGCGGTGCATCACGGGATCCATTCGACAGCACCGGCGGTGGGGCGACAATCAGGGGCTTCCCGCAAGGGGGTGCGCGGTTGCGCGTAGGGGGGAAGGGCTGGGGGGCCAAGTTGGGGCCTTCGCTGAGTGGGCCGTCGGGGGCTTCAACCAATTCCGCGAGATCGCGCGGTGAGCCGATGGCCATGCCCCCGCCGAGGCGTGGTAGAATCAGGTGCCTTCACGGGAGCTAGACCCTCCTGTGTTCGGAAGGCACCTAGCGGAGTTGGCGCTCCACTGGGTGCCGAAACTAGGGTTGGTGCCGGGGAGGGGGGTCGAACCCCCGTTTGCCGCTCCAGAGGCGGCCGTCCTAACCACTGAACGACCCCGGCCCGATTTGCGGGACGGCGGAGCGCGAACACTGCCGCGTGGGCGCTCCGCCGTTCTTCGTTATTATCCGTCCGCAAGGGATAAACGTCAAGGTGTTTATCCCTTGCATTTCGGATTCCGCCGGGATAATATCGACTTTAGTAGGAGGTGGTCCGATGGCTGGCAAGGAGCGGAGTCCGAATTTCCCGAGTCTCAGCTTGCCGGAGGCGGTGGCGCTCGCACGCGCGTTCTACGAGAAGGTTGGACGGGGGACCGTGCCGTCCGAAGTCGCATTCAAGGCGATGGGATACAAGAGCGCCAGCGGCACCGCGAAGTCTCACCTTGGAGCACTGCGGGCTTACGGCCTAGTTGAGGGAACGAAGGGGAACGTCAAGATCTCTGACCGTGCGTTGACCGCGTTGCTGATGCCGTCCACATCCGCTGATTACTCGGAGGCTATCCGCGATTCGGCTCTGGAGCCGCCCATCTTTCGGGAGTTGTGGGAGGCGATGCCAGGAGCGTTCGACGAGGCGTTACGACATCATCTTATCGTCAACCGCAAGTTCTCAGCTGACGGGGCGAACCGTCTAATCCGAGTCTACCGAGAGACAATGGAGGTTGCTGCTCCAGATAAGTCCGGGTACTATGAACCGGTGAAGGCGGCACCGGCAGAATTACAGCTTCAACCGGTACAAGCTTCTTCGGCGTCGGCCAGGGCAATGATCACGACCCCAGAAACACACCATTGGCGGCTAGGTCCGGATGCAAGCGCGGATCTCACGGTGCACGGCCAGCTGACTCCCGCAACGCTCGGCAGATTGAAGCGGTATATCGACTTGCTGGAAGAGTCACTAGAGCCAGAACCGGCGCCACCCTCCGCATCGGTGGACGAAACTGCCGGGTAGGGCGATATTGTTAGCATAATCTGGAGGTCGCGGGTTCGAGTCCCGTCGGGTCCACCACTTGGGCCCGTAGCTCAGTTGGGAGAGCGCCGGATTGCACTCTCAGCCCCGCTTCGGCGGGGCTTTTCTTTGGGGAGACTTTCGCAACGGGCTATTTGACGGTGTACACGGTTCCGTGTAGGATCGGCGGATGGGGGGGAAGCGGCGGGCGAGCTGGGACGCGGAGTCCGTGCGCGGGCTGCGGCGGCACCTGGCGCTGACGCAGGAGCAGCTCGCCGAGGAGCTGGGCGTCCGGCAGCAGACAGTCAGCGAGTGGGAGACGGGCGCCTACCGGCCGCGCGGCGCGAGCGCGCGGCTGCTGACGCTCGTCGCGGAACGGGCCGAGTTCGCATACGACGCCGGCGAGCCGCGGTGAGCGCGCGGCGGGGCGTCGCGGCGGCGGGCGGACCCCCGGGCGACGCCGGGGCGACAGCTGGCGGATCCGGCGATGGGCGGGCCGACGGGCCTGACGCGTCCGGTGCACGGCGCGCGATCGATGACGGGCTCGCCGAAGTGGGCACAGCGGCCGCCGTGTCCGCGGGCAGCCCACGCCCGGCGGCGGCGGTGCTGGCCGCGGCGCCAACCGCCGACGCCCGCGCGGCGAGTGCTTCGCCAGGGAGCGGACGGCCGCTGATCACGCGCGGCGTGGCGTCCCGTCACGGTCATCCGTCCGCGCCGGCGCACACGGCGCGATTTTCTCCAAGCGCCGCACCCACGCGCAGCGGCGCCGCCCGCGCCGGCGAGGCGCCGCTGACGGAGGCGCAGCTGGCGCGGCTGTGGCGGGGGCAGCGCTTTCCGGAGGGGGCGCTGGCGACGCGCCACGGCGTGCCTGTGACGGTGATCTTCCAGGGGCGGGCCGGGCGCGGGCCGGGGCCGGACTTCCGCGGCGCCGTGATCGCCGGGCCGTCGGGCGTGGCGCTGCGCGGCGACGTGGAGCTGCACGTGCGGTCGTCGTCGTTCCGCGCGCACGGCCACCACGCCGACCCGGCGTACGCGGGCGTCATCCTGCACGTGGTGTTCGAGGACGACACGGGCGCCGACACGCCGCTGCCGGGCGGCGGCAGCGCGCCGGTGGTGGCGCTGGCGCCGTGGGTGGCGCGGCGGGCGCGCGAGCTGGAGGGGTGGCTGGAGCGGCCGCTGCTCTGGCGGGAGCCGTGCCACGACGCGGTGATGCGGATGGGCGCGGACGGGGCGGGGGCAGCGCTCGACGCGGAGGGGGAGCGGCGCTTCGCGGCGAAGACGGCGCGGATGGCGTCGGCCGTTGGCGCGGCCGGGACCGACGGGGCGGTGTACGAGGGGCTGCTGGAGGCGTTGGGGTACGGCGGCAACGCGCCGCCGATGCTGGCGCTGGCGCGCTTGCTGCCCTGGCCGCGGCTGCGCGACCGGGCGGGCGGCGGCGGGCGGGCGGGCATCGAGGCGCTGCTGCTGGGGAGCGCGGGGCTGCTGCCGTCGCAGCGGGGGCACCGCGGCCCGGTGGAGGCGTACGTCGCGGAGCTGGAGGCGCGGTTCGCGGCGGCGCGGCTGCCGTCGCTGGCGCCGGGGATCTGGAAGACGCGGGGGGTGCGGCCGGAGAATGCGCCGGCGCGGCGGGTCGCGGCGGCGGCGGCGCTGCTGGCGCGCGCGGGCCCGCCGTCGTCGCTGCTGGCGATCGCGGAGGCGGGCAGCGTGCGCGAGGCGGTGGCGCCGCTGGTCGTTTCGGCGGAGGGGTACTGGCTGCGCCACCACGACGTGTGCGCGGGGCCGTGCCGGCTGCCGGCGGGCTTCATCGGGCGGTCGCGGGCGCTGGAGATCATCGTCAACGTGGTGCTGCCGGCGACGTGCGCGGCGGGAGACGAGGCGCTGGCGGCGCGGGCGCGGCGGCTCTTCGCGCGGCTGCCGCGGCCGGCGGTGTACGGCGCGACGCGCTTCATCGAGGAGGCGCTGGCGTCCGAGGGGATCCGCGTGCCGGTGGACGCGCGGCGGGCGCAGGGGCTGCTGGCGCTGCAGCGGGACTGGTGCCCGGCGGGCGGGTGCGGGCGGTGCCCGTTGTCCGAGACGGGCGGGAGGCGGGAAGCGGGAGACTCGGGAAACGAGATGAGAGAAACGCGATGCGCGGCGGACGCCGGCCTCTGACTGGGGACGTCTAATCTCCCGCTCCTAGCCGCCTGAACGTCCGGAGGCGAAGCGCATCGCGGGCTGGGCGTCGAGGTCGAGGCCGGCGCGGAGATCGTCGAAGCGGTAGTGGGCGCAGGCGGCGATCATGGCACCGTTGTCGGTGCAGAGGACGGGCGGCGGCGCGAAGACCGGCAGCGGAGAGCGGGCGACGAGCATGTCGCGCAGGGGGGTGTTCGCCGCGACGCCGCCCGAGAGGAGGATGCTGCGGGCGCCCTCGCGGACGGCGGCGTGCACCGCCTTCCTGGTCAGCACGTCGATGACGGAGGACTGGAAGGCCGCGGCGACCTCCGGCGCGGGCGGCGGCGGGCCGCTCTCGCCGCGGACGGCGTGGAGCACGGCGGTCTTGAGGCCGCTGAAGCTGAAGTCGTCGCTGCCCTTGAGCCAGGCGCGGGGCAGGCGGAGGGCGATCTTCGGGGGCGCGGCGCGGGCGGTGCGCTCGATGGCGGGGCCGCCGGGGAAGCCGAGGCCGAGCAGGCGGCCGACCTTGTCGAAGGCCTCGCCGGCGGCGTCGTCGCGCGTGCGGCCGAGGCGGCGATAGTCGCCGTGGGCGCGCATGAGGACGAGGTCGGTGTGGCCGCCGGAGACGATCAGGCCCAGGGCGGGGAGCTCCGGAACCGCGTACTCGCGGCCGGGGACCTCCAGCCAGTTGGCGTAGAGGTGGGCTTCGAGGTGGTTGACGGCGAGCAGCGGCAGGCCGTGGGCCCAGGCGAGCGTCTTGGCGGTGTTGACGCCGACGAGGAGGGCACCGGAGAGGCCGGGGCCGGCGGTGACGGCGACGGCGGCGAGGTCGCGCCAGGTGACGGCAGCTTCGGCGAGGGCGGCATCGACGACCTGCAGGATGACTTCGAGGTGGTGGCGCGAGGCGACCTCCGGGACGACGCCGCCGTAGGGCGCGTGCAGGTGGAACTGGGAGGCGATGACGTTGGAGCGCAGATGGCGGCCGTCCTCGACGACGGCGGCGGCGGTCTCGTCGCAGGATGTTTCGATGCCCAGGATCAGGGCCGGTCGTCGGTTCTCGGTGGTCGGTTGTCGGTGGTCGATCATTGCGGGGCGATCGTAGCATCCGCCGTGCGGGTCGCGGGCGGGCGGTGGGACGCCATGCGCGCGCTGGTCGGTTGTCGGTGGTCGGTCATTGCGACGCGATCGTAGCATCCGCCATGCGGGTTGCGGGCGGGCCGGCGCGACGCTACGCGCGCGCGGCGATCGGCAGGTCGACCTGATGGCGGGAGAGTTCCGCCATGATGCGCTGGGCGCTGGCATCGTCGGGGTCGCAGAGGGGGAGGCGGAAGGGGCCGGCGGGGAAGCCGAGCCGGTTGAGCGCGTACTTCACAGGGATCGGGTTCGTGACGCAGAAGAGGGCGTCGATCAGCGGCAACAGGCGCCGGTGGATCGCCGCGGCCTCGTCCGTGTGGCCAGCGATGTGGGCGGCGATCATCGCGGCGACCTGGCGGCCGGCGAGGTGGGAGATGACGCTGATGACGCCGTAGCCGCCGAGCGAGAGGACCGCGAAGGTGTCCTCGTCGTTGCCGGACCAGATACGGTAGCCGGGCGCCTCTTGGACCAGGCGGGCGATCTGGCGGAGGTCGCCGCTGGCCTCCTTGACGCCGGCGACGTTGGCGACGCGGGCGATGCGGAGCTGGGTGTCGGCGGTGATGTTGACGCCGGTGCGCGACGGGATGTTGTAGGGGATGACGGGCAGCGCGACGGCCTCGCCGATGGCGGCGAAGTGGCGGTAGAGGCCCTCCTGCGTCGGCTTGTTGTAGTAGGGCGCGGTGAGGAGGAGCGCGTCGACGCCGGTGCGTTCGGCCTGGCGGCTCAGCTCGACGCTGTCGGCTGTGCAGTTGTCGCCGGAGCCGGCGACGACGGCGGCGCGGCCGCGCAGCTCGTCCGCCACCTCCGACCAGAGACGGAACTTCTCGGGGATGGTGAGGGTCGGCGCCTCGCCGGTGGTGCCGGTGACGACGACGCCGTCGGAGCCGGAATCGACGAGGGCGCGGGCGAGGCGGCGGGCGTTGGCGTAGTCGACCGAGCCGTCCGGGGCGAACGGCGTGACCATGGCGGTCAGGAGGCGGCCGAGTTCCAACTTGTCCTCGCTTCGCTCGGACAGAACAGACAACAGAGAGCAGACAACAGAGTCATCCAACCGCTCCGTTGTGATGCCTATTCTGACTCGTCAGGTCACGCGCGCGCCAGCGGGCGCACCGCTGTCTGCTGTCTATCGTCTATCGCGCGCGGGCGCGTCTGGTGCGTCTGCGCCGCGCTACACGAGGGAGCGCTTGACCATCTCTTCGGCGATCTGGATGGCGTTGAGGGCGGCGCCCTTGCGGATGTTGTCGCTGGAGATCCACATGGCGATGCCGTTGGGGTTGGACATGTCCTCGCGGATGCGGCCGACGAAGACCGGGTCCTTGCCGGCGGCGTCGCGCGGTGTGGGGTAGAGGTTGACGGACGGCTCGTCCTGGACGACGACGCCGGGGGCTTCGCGCAGGATCTCGCGCACCTCGCCGGCGGACCACGGGCGCTCGAACTCGGCGTGGACGGCGAGGCTGTGGCTGTAGAAGACGGGGACGCGGACGCAGGTCGCGGAGAGCGGCAGGTCGGGCTCGTGCATGATCTTGCGGGTCTCCGCCATCATCTTCCACTCCTCCTTCGTGTAGCCGCTGTCCATGAAGGAGTCGATGTGCGGCAGGAGGTTGAAGGCGATCTGGTGCGGGTAGACGTGGGGGATGCTCTCCGGCCGGCCCTGCGCCCAGTTCTTCGTCTGGGTGTCCAGCTCGCCGACGGCGGAGGTGCCGGTGCCGGAGACGGACTGGTAGGTGTCGGCGATGACGCGCGTGACGCGGTTGAGCTTGTGCAGCGGCCAGAGGCAGAGGACGAGCGGCGTCGTGGAGCAGTTGGGGATGGCGAGGATGCCCTTGTGCCACGCCACGTCGTCGGCGTTGACCTCCGGCGCGACGAGCGGCACGTCCGGGTCCTGGCGCCAGACGGAGGAGTCATCGATGACGATGGCGCCGGCGTCACGGGCGATGGGCGCGTACTCGCGCGAGGCGGCGCCGGACGCCGAAATGAAGACGAAGTCGGCGCTCTTGAAGGAGTCGTGCGTGGTGGCCTCGACGGTGATCTGGCCCTCTCCGAAGGGGATGCGCTTGCCGGCGGAGCGCTCTGTCGCGAGGAGCTTGAGGCCCTTGAGGGGGAAGCGGCGCTCGGCGGCGATCTTGAGGAATTCCAGGCCGACGACGCCGGTGGCGCCGACGACGGCGACGTTGTACTGCTTGCGCGGCGGCTGCGACGGCATGGACAACGCCTTTCGGAAGAGTCGACAGCCCGCCTCGGGGCGGGCGTCTGCCGCCATCATACGGGAAGCCGAATGGGCCACCAAGGCGGTGCGGCTCCTCCCGGACGTATGGCGGAACTCGCGGTGGTTGAGGCGCTGCGCCCTCCGCACGTCCGGCATCGGCTGGTACGGCTATGCCGTGCTGGCGCCGATGACGCGGCCGATGGAGTAGGTGATGGCGGCGGCGACGCTGCCGATGGCGAGCTGGCGCAGGCCGGCGTAGATGAAGTTGCGGCCGGTGAAGAGCGAGACGGCGGCGCCGACGGTGAACATGCCGAGGCCGCCGAGGAGGATCGACGCGAGGAAGAAGGCGTTGCTGGAGCCGAAGAACCACGGCAGCAGGGGGACGATGGCGCCGGCGGCGAAGGCGAGGAAGGACGCGATCGCGACGCCGTAGGGGGAGCCAAGGCCCTCCGGGTTGAGGCCGAGCTCTTCGCGCGCCAGGGTTTCGAGCGCGACGCCGCGATCGGCGATGATGCGCGTGGAGAGCGCCTCGGCCTCATCGACGGGGAGGCCCTTCGCGCGGTAGATCAGCGCCAGTTCCTCGCGCTCCTGCTCCGGGTCGGACTCCAGCTCCTCCTTTTCGAGCGCGATCTGGCGTTCGAACAGCTCGCGCTGCGAGGTGACGGAGACGAACTCGCCGGCGCCCATGGAGAAGGCGCCGGCGAGGAGGCCGGCGACGCCCGCGAGGACGATGAAGCGGCCGCTGGGGTTGGCGCCGGCGACGCCGATGACGAGGCTGAGGTTGGAGAGGAGGCCATCGCTGATGCCGAAGATGGCGGCGCGGAGCTGGCCGCCGGTATCGACGCGATGCCAGCGCTCGCCGCGGGCGATGCCGGCGACGTCGGTGGCGCCGCCGGGGGAGTAGAGGGTGGAGAGGGTGCGAGAGTGGGCGCGCTCGTCGCGGGCCATGGCGGGGCCGGCGTCCGGCTGGGCCATGTAGTTGTCAAAGCCGGTGGACTCCATGGCGGAGACCATGGGGAGGACGGCGCGGGGGCCGAGGCGGTCGGCGAAGAAGCCGAGGATGCGGACGCGCGGGGAGGGGCGCGGCTCGGCGGGGACGGTGGCGCCGGCGGCGCGGAGGCGATCGGCCCAGATCTGGAGGTGGCGCTTCTCGGTCTCGGCGAGGTCGAGGAAGATCTTCGCGCGGTCGGGGTCCTTCTCGGCGCGGGCGAGTCGCTGGTAGAGGGCGACGCCGTCGACTTCGCCCTGGTAGTTGTCACGGAGGCGCTTCAGTTCGGCGCGGGTGGGGGCGGGGTTGGGCGTCGGCATGAGGGCATGGTAGCAGGGCGGCGGTGGCTCAGTGGCTCGGTGTCTCAGTGGCGCAGTGGCTGAGTGAGCAGAGGCAGAGGCAGAGAAACAAAGAACGGGCAACAGACGGCAGACGGCAGACGAGAACTACAAGACAACAGACAACAGAGACGGGCAACGCGGCCGAGTCGCCCGGCGGCACGGGGCGCCATCGACCGGTCACGCGTGACGAGCGACCAGTCAGCAGTTGGTGGTGAAGGGTTTGCCGGGGGCCCACATGTTCCAGTGGGCGGCGGCGGCCCAGGTCTGGGCGGCCCGCGACCAGTCGTGGTACTGGACGTTCTGGGCGCCGACGTCGGCCGCTTTGGCGAGGCCGACGTAGACCATGATGATGCCGATGTTGTAGTCGTTGCCGTCGTTGCCGCGCCAGACGGGTGCGGCGAGCGTGGCGCCCGAGGCGTCGGTGCGGGTGACGTCGTAGCGGAGGTAGACGGTGCGGCCGACGGGCAGGAAGATGTTCTTTAGGGCCGCGAGGGCCCAGTCGCTGCCGCACTGGCCTGCGACGGGGGCGGCGACCTGGAGCATGCGGACGTGGCGGCCGTCCTGGCAGGTGAAGCTCTCGCCGTCAGTGACGGAGGCGATGACGCAGGGGTCGCCGGGCGGGCGGTTCGCCTGGACGGCCTGGAGGGCGGCGAGCATGTTGACGCGGCCGAAGCCCGCCCAGTTCGGCGTGGCGCCGGCGGGGAGGGCGGTGGCGCTGCCTTCGATGATGCTGATGAGCTGAGCGGGGGTGAGCGCCGGGTTCAGCGACAGCATGAGGGCGGCGAGGCCAGAGACCTGCGGCGTCGAGAACGAGGTGCCGTTGCCTTCCGCGTAGGGGCCATCGGGGAGGCAGGGGAGCAGGAAGTTGCAACGGGAGGGTGGCAGGGTGCCGATGATGTTCTGCCCGACGGCGACGACGCCGATCTCCGGTCCCCAGTTGGAGAAGGGGGCGCGCTGGCCGGGGTTTGCGCTGGAGGCGGCGCCGACGGCGAGCACGCCGGGGAGGCGCGCCGGGAAGGAGACGGTGCCCTGGCCATTGTTGCCGGCGGCGGCGACGACGAGGACGCCGTCGCGGGTGGCTTCATCGATGGCGTCGCGGACGACCTGCGCGTCTTCGACGCCGCCGAGGCTGAGGTTGATGATGCGGGCGCCGTTGTGGGCGGCGTAGAGGATGCCGCGGGCGGTGGCGACGGAATCGCCGACGCCGTAGCAATCGAGGACCTTCACAGGCATGATGCGGACGTTGCGGGCGACGCCGACCATGCCGGCGCCGTTGGCGGCGGCGGCGATGACGCCGGAGACGAAGGTGCCGTGGCCGATATCGTCGTTGATGAAGCCGTTGCTGACGTTGTGGCAGCCGGGCGAGCTATCGCTGACGAACGAGCAGCCGTTGACGTCATCGACGCAGCCGTTGTTGTCGTCATCGATGCCGTTGTTGGGGATCTCGTTACGGTTGACCCAGATGTTCTGCGTGAGGTCGGGGTGGGTGACATCGACGCCGGTATCGACAACGGCGACGACGATGCTGGGGCTGCCCTTGCTGATGTCCCAGGCGGCGGGCGCGTTGACGGCGGAGAGGTAGGGGTACTCGCTGCTGAAGAGCGGGTCGGAGGGGAGATCCGTGGCGACGACGCGGGCGACGGGCTCGGCGTAGCGGACGCCGGGCGCGGCGGCGAGGCGGCCGAGGGAGGCGGCGGGCCCGGCGACCTGGATGGCGTGGAGATCGGGCATCTGGCGCTGGACGGTGTAGCCGAGCGCCTCTGCGCGGGCGGCGATCTGCGCGAGGGGCTGGCCGGGGGCGGCGGCAACGACGAACTGGCCGCCGACGGCGGACGGCCGCAAGTCCGCGGACAGAAGGAGCGCGACGAGCGACAGGGCGATGATCGCGGCGCATCGTTTGAACATGAGGAATCTCAAAATGATTGCAACCGTCCTATGATGCGCGTATGATAGCCGAACTTTCGATCGAACGGTGGGGGGCGCGATGACGAACTTCAAATCTCTGCTGACCCGATCGGTACGAGTGAAGCGGTGGGCGCCGGTGCTGCTGCTCGCGGCCGGGGCGCTGGCGCTGGGGGCGCGGTGCATCGACCGGACGAGCACGTACGTGGACGCAGACGGCTACACGCACATCACGGGCGAGATGGTGAACGACACGAACGTGCAGGGCACGCGCATCATGCTGCGGGGCACGTTGACGGACGCGAACGGGAACGTGGTGGCGACGAAGGATGCGCCGACGTGCCCGCCGGACACGCAGCCGAACCAGCAGACGGTGTTCGATATCCGGTTCGACAATCCGAACGTGCCGGCGTGGACGACGTTCAACGTGCGGCCGATCTCCGGCATCGCGCTGCCGACGGCGCTGCCGGACCCGCAGGTGGTGTTGTTCTCATCGCAGGCGGTCCGGTTCACATCGCCGCCGCTGATCCCGGGGCTGCCGATCTCGACGAAGGATGTCTTCTTCACGTTTTCGCTGCGGAACCAGACGAACAACACGTATACGGGCGTACAGGGGTGCGCGGCCATCTACGACCAGACAGGGAAGGTGGTGTTCGTCACGAGCGACGAGATTGTGCAGCAGAACCCGGACAACAGCATCGGGACGGCGGTTGTCGAGCCGCAGCTGCTGACGGACGTGTTCATGGTGGCGAAGAACGTGCCGGTGGGGCCGGTGCAGGTGCGGGTGTGGCTGTGGTTCGGGCCGAAGGGCGCGCCAACGTCGCAGTACCAGTTCATCACGACGGGGATGATCACGATCCAGGCGGTTGCGCCGTAGAGGAGGCGAGCGGCCCCGCGACGCTCGGGTCGACGCGCAACAGGAGACGCTGATTGCGGGCGGGATCGACGATCCTCCGCAATCGGAGCGGCCACGCAGCGATGAGGGTTGCGCGCCGCATGCCCTCGCCGGCCCCGGCTTACGGCGTGCAGGCCTGGCCGCCCACGTCCGCCGTGCCGTCCACGTACCCCACCGGCAGCGGCTGCCCGCTGAACGCGTTGATCACGTACGTGCCGGTCGTGGTGTCCCCGTGGTCCTGCTTGACGTAGGTGAACAGGTGCAGCGCCGAGCAGCCGCTCGCGGC
>DASQHL010000041.1:0-11187 GCA_035632115.1 Dehalococcoidia bacterium
CTTCGAGGCGTTGGCGGACGGACTCGTGGGGGCGGGGCATGG
The DNA here is from genome assembly GCA_035632115.1 of Dehalococcoidia bacterium. GTDB lineage: Bacteria > Chloroflexota > Dehalococcoidia > DSTF01 > JACRBR01 > DASQHL01. The sequence goes on from DASQHL010000041.1 coordinate 43, forward strand.
GGGGAGTGTAGCAGCGTGCGAGTGGACGGTGAGAGGTCAACAGATTACACCGAGGGCCTCGGCCGTCAATTGCATGACCGAACGTCGGCGCACAGCAGACTCCAGGTACGGCCACCATCCACGGTCTCCAACAGCGATGGGACATCCCCAGATTGCCCGCCCTCTCCCGACGGATACATCACCACCCAACCCTGCGAGTCGGACGCGAAGACCACGCCTCCTTGCGGGAAGGGCTCGGCATATGGGAAGCCGAGGCTGTCCCACGAGATCCCGCCGTCCTTCGTAGCGGCCACGCCAGCCCGGCTCAAGCTAATCCAGCCATGAGTCTTATCAATGAAGAACAAGTTCTGTGCGTAGCCTCCCTGGGGCAGCCACCGGGAGGGGTAGGGTGTGCTACCGCCGCCGGGTACTCCAACGGACTCGATCAGCTGCCAGGTCTGGCCGCCATCAAGCGTGCGGTACAACCACTTTGCTTGCGCTCCGGCCCCCGGTTGGCCGGCACAGAGCGCGAACCCGGTATCGTGCGTCACGAAGCTGAAGTAGGTCCCCAGGCCGGGTGGAGGCGAACAGGGAAGGGCGACATCTCGCCACGATTGCCCTCCGTCGGCTGTTGATCTGAGCGCGAATTCGTAAATGCCGCCCGCTCTCAAACCTCCGAGGATAGTGATCCAACCATGCCGTTGGTCGACGAACTGGACCCATGTTGGGTGGCCATATGCACCAGTCGCAATTGGTCGCCAAGTTCTACCGCCGTCGTCCGTCTGTTGGAGGCCATCGAGTGTTGCTGCCCAGCCAAGGTTCACTGAAGAGAAGCTCAACCCCGTGACTACTCCTGACACCGTGGCGACGGGCATCCAATAGTGGCCGGCGTCTTGACTCGCCCAGATATTCTCGCCCTGCGCAAACCAGCCATGCAGGCCATCCACGAAAGTGAACGTCGGGAAAGCCGACGACGCCTCGGAGCCAGCCGCAGACGGTGAAGCCGAGGCGGTTGCGGTGGCGCTCGGCGAGGCTGACGCCGACGGTGTTGAGATATTGGTGGGCGCCGAGGGTGTGGAGCTTTTCGACGAGCAAGCTGATACCAAGAGCGAAAGCCCTACCACGGCCGCGCCGGTGTTCACGACGCCGAGCGATCTCATGTTGCTATTGTCGCACCGGAGCGCCCCCAGGGAGGAGGGCTGCCCCGCCGAGCTACCGTCCCAGCGGAGGAGGTGTCCAAACGCCCGGTCCGGGGGAGGATCGGTGGTGCAGCCATTTTCGAACCGGCAACCTCACCTCCGGCCCCTTACCTGAAGGAAGGGGAGGTTGCGCGATCTCGATCCGTCTCATTCCTGCGCGGGCCCAGCGGAAATTGCGTGCGTGCGCACTTGCGAGCGGGGGTAAGAGCGATTAAAATGCGCGAACACGCAATTTGGACCGGAGGCGGGAGCGCCATGGGACACATGGAGGCCGCGCTGATTGAGCGCGGCAAGCACGACGAGGGGCAGCGCCGGGAGGCGCTCCGGGCGGCCGCCACGGCGGTCTTCGCCGCGAAGGGGTACGAGTGCGCGACGACGCGCGAGGTGGCGGAGCGGGCGGCGTGCTCGGAAGGGCTGATCCACCGCTACTTCGGCGGCAAGCGGGGGCTGCTGCTGGACGTGCTGCGGGGGCGGAGCGAGGCTGCCGTGCCGCTGCTGCTGGGCGGCGTCGCCACGTCGGAGGACGTCGGCGCGGAACTCGCGGCGCTGTTGCTGTGGTGGCTGGACTACGCGTGGGAGCAGCGCGACTTCATGCGGGTGTGCGTGGCGCAGAGTGTGGTGGACACGGAGGTCGGCCGGTTCATCGGCGGCGAGCTGAACCAGCAGCGGGTGGTGCAGATCAGCGAGCGGTTGAAGCGGCACCAGAGCGCCGGCCGCGTGCGGGCGGATATCGACGTGCGGGCAGTGGCGGAGGGGATCAGCGGGTACATGTTCGCGGCGGGGTTCTTCGGACAGGTGGTGTTCCAGGAGGAACGCGAGGAGCTGCGCAGGCGGGCGGTGGAGATGGCGGCGGTCATCGCGCGCGGGATCGCGACGCCGGGGCCGAGCGAAAGGCCGTGCGGATGAAGCGCATCGAGTACAAGTACATCGTCGGGATCGTGTTCGTGTTCGGGCTGTTCATGGACCTGCTGGACATGACGATCACGAACGTGGCGCTGCCGCGGCTGGCGGAGGACTTCCACGCCAGCACCACGACGATCGAGTGGGTCGTGACGGGGTATCTCGTCAGCCTGGCGATCTTCATCCCGCTGAGCGGGTGGGCAGGTGACCGCTTCGGCACGAAGCGCGTGTTCATGTTCGCGCTGACGATGTTCACGCTGAGCTCGCTGGCGTGCGGGCTGTCGCAGACGATCGGGCAGCTGATCTTCTTCCGAGTGGTGCAGGGCGTGGGCGGGGGGATGATGACGCCGGTGGGGACGGCGATGCTGTTCCGGGCGTTCCCGCCGGCGGAGCGGGCGACGGCGTCGGCGCTGCTCTCGATCCCGGCGGTGGTGGCGCCGGCGAGCGGGCCGGTGCTGGGCGGCTACCTGGTGGAGTTCCAGTCGTGGCACTGGATCTTCCTGATCAACGTGCCGATCGGCGTGGCGGGACTGATCTTCGCGGCGCTGTCCCTGCGGGAGGAGAAGCAGGAGAGTCCCGGGCGGCTGGATCTGCCGGGGTTCGTGCTGTCGGCGTCGGGGCTGGCGTCGCTGGTGTATGCGCTGGCGGAGGCGGGCTCGCGCGGGTTCAACGACCCGCGAGTGATGACGTTCGGGCTGGCGGGGCTGGCGCTGCTGACTGCGCTGACGTTCGTGGAGCTGCGGACGGACGAGCCGATGCTGGACCTGCGGCTGTTCAAGAACAAGCTGTTCGCGGCGGCGAACGCGGTGCAGCTCGTGGGGTTCGGGGCGATGCAGGGGGCGCTGTTCCTGCTGCCGCTGTTCCTGCAGGCGGAGCAGGGGTTGAGCCCGCTGCAGTCGGGACTGACGACGTTCCCGCAGGCGATCGGCGTGATGATGATGGTGCGGCCGGCAGAGAAGATCTACAAGGCGATCGGGCCGCGGCGGATGATGATGATCGGCATGCTCGGGATCACGGTGACGACGGCGATGTTCCTGGCGGTGGACCTGCACACAGGCCAGTGGTGGATCCGGGGGATCATGCTGCTGCGAGGGTGGTCGTTCGCGTTCACGCTGATCCCGTTGCAGACGGCGACGTTCGCGACGGTGCGGCCGCAGGATACGGGGCGGGCCAGCGCGATCTTCAACTCCGGGCGGCAGATCGCGGCGAGCTTCGGGGTGGCGCTGCTGGGGTCGGTGCTGGCGAACCGCATGGGGCACTACGGCACATCGCTCGGCGACCCGCGCACGCTCCACGCGGCGGTGCTGTCGTTCCATGACGCGTTCCTCGTGGCGTCGGTGCTGGGCGTGGTGGGACTGCTCATGTCGTTGTTGATCGACGACCGGGAGGCGGCGGGGACGATGACGGTGCGGGCGGTCGACGAAGGGGCGGGGGCGCCGGAGCCGTTGCCTGCGACCGCGCACTAACGGCGGGACGCCCACGAACCTCCGATCATCGACCAGAGTGATGGGAAGATCGAGCGCGCGCCCGTGGGCGGGCCGCCCGATAGCCCGGAGCGGAAGCGATGCACAACGAGCGCCCCGGCGGCGAATGGGCACGCACTCCTGATCCGGCGAACGTTGAACGTTCGCGGCCTCCGGAGGTGCAGTTCCTTGAGGGGCCGCAGTCGCGCGGGTTCGAGCTGTGGCGGGCGGTCAAGATCTTCCTCGAGCTGATGCGCGGGTTCCGCGCGCTGCACTTCGCCGGGCCGTGCGTCACGGTGTTCGGGTCGGCGCGCTTCACGGAGGAGCACCGCTACTACCAGACGGCGCGCGATGTCGGCGCGCGGCTGGCACAGGCGGGGTTCACGGTGATGACGGGCGGCGGGCCGGGGATCATGGAGGCGGCGAACCGCGGGGCGAAGGAGGCGGGCGGGCGCTCGATCGGCTGCAACATCGAACTGCCGCGGGAGCAGCAGCCGAACCGCTACCTCGACGTGATGGTCAGCTTCCGGCACTTCTTCGTGCGGAAGGTCATGCTGGTGAAGTACTCGTACGCATTCATCTCGATGCCCGGCGGGTTCGGGACGCTCGACGAGACGTTCGAGGCGGCGACGCTGATCCAGACGGCGAAGATCCGGGACTTTCCGATCGTGCTGATCGGCAGCGACTACTGGCGGCCGCTGCTGGACCTGCTCCGCGACCCGCTGCTGGCGAACGGCGCGATCAGCGAGGGCGACCTGGGGATCATCCGCGTGACCGATTCGCCGGAGGACGCGGTCGCGCTGATCCGCGAGGTGGCGATGACGAAGTTCGGGCTGCGGCTGGCGGCCCCGCCGAAGCGGCGGTGGTTCTTCGGCGAGGGACGGGGCGAAGCGCGCGGCCCGGAGCGGCGCTGACGGCGATCGACGGGCGCCGGGCCATGCTGGTACACTCGCAGCCGATGACTCCCCCCGCAACAGGCAACGCGCTCGACCCGGCTGCGGCACGGCGGCGGCGCTGGCGCGGCCGCGCGCGACCGGCCGCGATCGCCGCGGGCGAGTGGCCGGAGCTGGCGGGCCGGCTGCTGGCGCTGCGGGGCGTGACGAACGCCGCCGCGGCGCGCGCATTTCTCGCTGCGCCGGGGCCAGCGCCGGACCCGTATGCGCTGCCGGCGCTGGAGCGCGCGGTCGAGCGGCTGCTGCGCGCGGCACGCGACAGCGAGCGCGTCGCGGTGTACGGCGACTTCGACGTCGATGGCGTGACGTCCGCGGCGCAGATCTGCGAAGCGCTGACGTCGCTTGGCGCGGCGCCCGTCCCGTACATCCCGGACCGTTTCAGCGAAGGCTACGGGCTCAACACGCCGGCGATCGAGCGGCTGCACGCGGAGGGCGCGGCGGTGCTGGTGACGGCGGACTGCGGCACCAGCTCGGTCGAGGAGGTGGCGCGGGCGCGTGAGCTGGGGATGGACGTGATCATCCTGGACCACCATACGGTGCCGCCGGCGCTTCCGGACGCGACTGCGCTGATCAACCCGAAGCTGCCGGGGGCGGCACCCGGGGGGTTGCTGGAGCTGGCGACGGCCGGCCTGGCGTTCCACCTGGCGGCGGCGCTGCACGCGGCGGCGGGGCGGGCGTTCGATGCGGGCGCGTACCTGGACCTGGCGGCGCTGGGCACGATCTGCGACATGGCGCCGCTCGCGGACGAGAACCGGCGACTGGTGCGCGCGGGGCTGCCGGAGCTGGCGCGGACGCGGCGGCCGGGGCTGCGCGCGCTGATGGAGGTGTCCCGCATCCAGGGCGCCTCCGTCACGGCGGAGGACGTCGGCTACCGGCTGGGGCCGCGGCTGAACGCCGCGGGGCGGATCGCGCACGCGCGGCTGGCGCTGGAGCTGCTGATGACGCGGGACGAGGAGCGGGCGCGCGACCTGGCGGCGCAGCTCGACGCGCTGAACCGGGAGCGCCAGGACAGCACGGCGCGCGCCGTCGAGCTGGCGACGGGCATGGTGGAGGAGGGCGCGCTGCCGGCGCTGATCATGATCGGCCACCGGGACTTTTCGTCCGGGATCGTGGGCCTGATCGCGTCGAAGCTGGTGACGCTGTACGGGCGGCCGGCAGTGGTGTACGAGATCGGCGAGACGACGAGCCGGGCGAGCTGCCGGAGCATCGACGAGTTTCACATCACGGACGCGCTGCGGGCGCACGCGGGGCTGTTCCTGCGGTTCGGCGGGCACCGGGCGGCGGCGGGGTTCAGCGCGGAGAACGGGCGGATCGACGAAGTGCGCGCGTGCCTGGTGGGGGAGGCGGAGCGGGAGCTTGCGGGGCGCGAACTGGCGCCGGTGCTGGAGATCGATTGCAACCTGCCGCTGCGGGAGCTACGCGGGACGGAGCTGCGGTGGCTGGCGCGGATCGGGCCGTTCGGGATCGGGAACCCGGAGCCGGCGTTCCTGGCGCGCGATGTGACGGTGGTTGATGCGCGCGTGGTGGGGAACGGCGACCGGCACCTGAAGCTGCGGCTGCGCGACGGGCGGGTGACGTGGCCGGCGATCGCGTTCGACATGGGCGAGTTCGCCGCGGCGCCGGGCGACCGGGTCGACATCGTATACAGCGTGAGCCTCGGCAGCGGCAGCGACGCGCCCGCGGAGATCCGGGTGGAGGACATGCGGCCGGCGGGGGCCGGCGGCGAGGCGTAATTGGCGCCGAGCGATCACGGCACCGGCACGGACGATCGCGGCGGCGTGGCGATCGCCGCCGTGAGGTGTTGGAGCTGCGCCAGTTGTGGTGGGGTCATCGCGCAGCCCAGGTGCACGCCGACGATCCCCCGATCGTCGAGGACGAGTTCCCACGCCGTGGCGCCGGCGGCGGCCTCACGCCGCTCAAAGATCGCAGCGTAGGTACCGGCCGGCCAGAACGGTTGCGTCACGCGATACACGCCGTAGAGTCGCGCGCCAGCGGGGATGTCGAGCTGCAGATCCTCGGGGCGGACGTAGGCGCCCTCACACTGCGCAACCGGGAAGACGTCGACGATCGTCCCGGCGGCTTCGCCCGGACGGCAAGCGGGGGGCGCGCCCAGCCCCTGCGGCGCCGTCACGCAGGCGGTAGGCGTGTAGCGGAGCAGGCGCCGTAGCGCTGCCGCGTCTGCGGCCGTGACGGCCGCCACGGTTGCGTCGATGGCGGGCATGCCGGTAAGCACGGCGGGCGCGGTCGGCGTTGCAGGCGGGGCCGTGGCGGCGGCGGGGGTCCCGGTGGCGCGCGGCGTCGCGGGCGTGGGCTTCGATGCACCGCACGCGGCGGCCAGCGCGGCGGCGATCGTCAGCGGCGCGATGAACGAGATCATGGACGGGCGCACGACTACTCTCCTTCGGGTTCGGCATTCGCTACTACCGTGTGAGACGACCGGAGCGGCACGATTGTTCCGGGCAAGTCCTGGCTGTGGCGGTCTACCGGGGAGGCTTGCGGGTGGCGAGGGCGGACTGCACCTTCTGGAGCATCTTCGCCTCTTCCAGCACCTCGCCGGTGCCCTTGACGACGCAGAGGAGGGGGTCCTCGGCGACGTAAACGGGGAAGCGGGTCTCCTGGGCGAGGCGGCGGTCGAGGCCGCGGAGCATGGCGCCGCCGCCGGCGAGGGCGATGCCGCGGTACATGAGGTCGGCCACGAGCTCCGGCGGCGTGATCTCGATGGTGGAGCGGACGGCGTCGATTACGGCGTTGATGCTGCCCGAGAGGGCGTCGCGGATCTCGACGGTGCTGACTTCGACGGACTTCGGCAGGCCGGTGGCGAGGTCGCGGCCACGGAGCTCGACGGTGCCTTCTTCTTCCAGCGGGAAGGCGGAGCCCGCTTCCATCTTGATCTCCTCGGCGGTGCGCTCGCCGATGAGCATGTTGTGGACCTGGCGAGCGTAGGCCATGATCTCCTGATCCATCTCATCGCCGGCGGTGCGGATGGACGTGCTGACGACGACGCCGCCGAGGGCGATGACCGCGACCTCCGTGGTGCCGCCGCCGATATCGACGATCATGCAACCGTTGGGCTCCATGATCGGCAGGCCGGCGCCGATGGCGGCGGCCATGGGCTCTTCGACGAGGAAGGCGGCGCGCGCGCCGGCGTTGAGCGCCGCGTCGTGCACCGCGCGCTTCTCGACTTCAGTGACGCCGCTGGGGATGCCGATGACGACGCGTGGGCGCGGGATGCCGAAGCCGAAGCGCTCGTGGACCGCGCGGATGAAGTACTGGAGCATGCGCTCGGTCACCTCGAAGTCGGAGATGACACCGTCTTTGAGGGGGCGGACGGCGACGATGTTCGCGGGGGTGCGGCCGACCATGCGCTTGGCCTCGGCGCCGATGGCGAGGATCTTCTTGCTCTGGCGGTCGATGGCGACGACGGAGGGCTCGTCGATGACGATGCCGCGGCCCTTGACCATCACAAGTGTGTTGGCGGTGCCGAGGTCGATCCCGACATCGTGAGAGAAGAGCCCGAGGAGCGCGGTCAGCGGGTTGATCAACGGTCGATCCTTCGGCCTGAGGACGAATCTGGAATGGGATGCGCGTCACCCGGGCGCGGCGTGCGGCATTATAGAGAGCGGCGATTCGAACGGGAAGTGGACGTGAGATTTCGTGCTGTGAGAACGGTGCGCGGCGTTCCCGAAGCTACTAGGAGGATCACCGGCGCAGTTCCCCAACGCCGGTCCGGTCAGGGCGCGCCGACGAAGGTCACGGCGTCGTGGACGGCGTTCGGGTCGACGAGGATCTGGTCGTGGCTGGCGAAGGGGCTCGCGGCGAGCTTGTAGTCGTTCGAGATGGACGCCTCGCCGGGAAGGAACTGGGTCTGGCTGTCGTCGGCGTAGGTGCCGCCGATACAGTGCGCGGTGTTGTACAGGCAATCGAGGCTGTTGCCGAGCGTGGCCAGGCGCACGCCCTGCTGGGCCATCACCGCGGCCTGATACTGGCGCACGGCGGGCGTGGCGGGGTCGAGGTGCTGCGCTACGAGGTCGGCGCCGGCGAGGTAGGTCTTGGTGCACGGCAGGAGGTCGATGATCGGCTTCTTGTCGGCGGAGATGCCCTTGATGGGGGCGTCGAACGTGACGACGACGTCAACGCCGAGCTTCGCGGCGGGCGGGCGGCCGGCCTCGCGCGCGCCCTCGAGGAACGCGAGGTAGCCGCCGAGGCTGTGGCCGACGAGGGTGAAGTGCACGTTCCGGTGGCGGGCGCGGTAGTCGGAGAGCATCTGCTCGAGCGGCGCCAGGTTGTCGGCGGGCAAGCGATCGGTCTGGTCGCAGGTGTAGGGCGCGGGCTGCCAGACGCCGGCGCTGGTCACGGTACCGCCGGCGTAGCTGAAATCGAGCAGCGCCGACGCGCTGTAGCCTTTGTCCACGAATGCCGCCTTGAGGGTATCGAAGCGATGCGCTTCGACCAGCGAGGTCTGCGTGCCGCTCGCGTCGTAGGTGGTGTAGATGCCCTGCATGAAGACGACAACGCGCGTACCGGCGGGGTAGCACTTCGCAGCGCCGAAGAGCGCGAGCAGCACGAGCAGCGGCGCCAGCGCGAGCGCGCCGAGCCGCCGGCTGCGACGGCGGGCACCGGGGCGGGACAGGTCCGTTGATCCTGCGCTGCCCATGCTATCCGAGGAACTCGTAGCCACCCGACACACCCTCCGGCTTCTGATCGATGATCACGTTGACGCACGCCGGCTTACCGGAGGCGAACGCGCGCTCGATCGCCGGGAAGATCTGGTCGGGCTGCGTGACGAACTCGCCGTGGCCGCCGAGGGCCTCGACGACCTTATCGTAGCGTGCGTTATCGGCGAGGCGGGTGGCGACGACGCGCTCCTCGCCGTACATCTTCTCCTGGCCGACGAGGATCTGGCCCCACTGGCGGTCGTTGCCGACGACGGAGACGACGGGCATATCGAAGCGCACGAGGGTATCGAAATCGAATCCGTTGAGGCCGAACGCGCCGTCGCCGTTGACCATCAGCACGCGCTTCTTCGGGTAGACGGACTTGGCAGCGATGCAGAAGCCGGTGCCGACGCCGAGCGTGCCGAGGGGGCCTGGGCCCATGAACTGTCCGGGCTGGTTCACGGGCAGCACCTGGGACGCGGTCGCGACGATATCGCCGCCGTCGCCGACGACGATGGTGTCGTCATTGACGAACTTCGCCATCTCGTTGCAGAGGCGGAGGGGGTGGATGGGGGTGTTGTCGGCGTGGAGCCAGCGCTGACGCAGCTCGACGATCTTCGTCTCGCCGTCGCGAAGCTTCGCCAGCCACTCGTCGTGGCGGACGGCCTTGCCGGGGAGCTCGGCGGTCATCTGCTGGAGCGCGCTGCGCGGGTCACCCTCGATGCCGACGTCGACGCCGCGGTTGCGTCCCAGCTCGTTGGGGTCGATATCGAGCGAGATGACCTTCGCGGCCTTGTTGATGCTCTGACCGTAGCGGAGGCGGAAGTCCATCATCGTGCCGGCGAAGAGAATGACGTCGGCCTCGCCGAAGGCGGTGCGGCGGGTGCGGCTCATGAACTGGGGGTGGTCCTGCGCGACCATGCCCCGCCCCATGTCGTTGAGGTAGATGGGCGCCTGGACGCGCTCGGCGAGCTCGCGGAGAGCGTCGCCGGCGGCGGCCCAGTAGACGCCGGTGCCGCCCATGACGGCGGGGCGCTCAGCGTTCGCCAGCAGCTCCGCGGCCTGCTTGATCAGGCGGGGATCGCCGTTGGTGCGACCCTCGGTGCGGTAGCCGACGGGCAGCCGCACGTCGCTCTCCTCGACGCGCCCGAACAGGATGTCCGACGGGATCTCCAGGAACACGGGGCCGTAGCGGCCGGTGAGCGCGATGCGGAAGGCCTGTGCGAGATAGTCCGGGATGCGACGGGTGAAGGGAATGGTGGCGGACCACTTGGTGATGGGGCGCATCATCTCGACGGTGCCGGGGATCTCCTGGAGCGCGCCCATGAGCGAGGTGCCGAGGGGCGCGGCGCCGCCGATGACGAGGAGGGGGCTGGCGTTCTGGTACGCGGTCGCCACGGCGGTGACGGTATCGGTGACGCCGGGGCCGGCGGTGACGACGGCGACGCCGCACTTGCGGGTGAGGCGGCTGTAGCCTTCGGCGGCGTGGCCGGCCACCTGCTCGTGGCGGGTATCGATGACGCGGATGCCCTCATCGATGCAGCCGTCGTAGATGTTCTGGATGTGGCCGCCGGAGAGCGTGAAGATCGTATCGATCCCCTCGACCTTCAGCATGCGGGCGACGAGGTCGCCGCCATCGATCTGGGCCATGGCGTGGGTCCTCCGTAGACGGGGCCGGGCCCCGTGGATGTGCTTGCCGCTCTGTCCGGAGTCTACGGGTTGCGGGAGCCTGACGGAACGTGACGGGTCCCGAGCGCCGCCGGCCCGCGGCGGCCGGGGATGGAGGCGCTCCCCTAGGGGGAAGCCTGACTTCGCGGGCGGCGGCAGCGCCACCGCTTCACGGGCCAGCGGTTGACGACGATACATACAGGAGGATTCGACGTGGACCAGACGTTGCGCAGTCCCTGGTACCTGGCACCGTTCGTGGCGCTGATCGCCGTGACGGTGGTTTCGCTCGTGCTGGCGCAGCGGACGTCGTCGAACGCGGTGGCGGCGC